>DAIDJJ010000170.1:0-5146 GCA_027451385.1 Spirochaetales bacterium
CAGTGCCGATTTTAAATGTTCCCCGCTCCCCTCGCCCCAGCTGAGCCAACCGCTCTTCGAGTTGTTCCCAAGCGGGCAACAACCGTTGAGCCGAGGCTAACAGCCAAGCACCAGCCTCGGTAAACTTCAAGGTTCGACCGTCGCGGAGCCATAGGTTCACCCCCAACTGAGACTCGAGTTTTTTCATGCTGTGACTAAGGGCCGACTGGGTTAAGTGCAAGGCTTCGGCCGCAGAAGTCAGTGAACCTTTTTCATGTACAGCCCGGATAATTTCGAGATGTATTCGCTCTAACTCGCCCATGACCGCCCCCACCTATGAATATTATTCATCGGTTGGTGAAAAAATACCATTTTTCAAGCTGAAAAATCCTCTTTATTCTTGCGGAAGAACGCCACTCACTTGAACCCAAAGGAAGCACATTATGGCCCTGATTCATAGTCTTGGGAATCCGCGCATCGGACCCCACCGAGAACTCAAAACTGCCCTCGAAGCTTACTGGAAGAAAACGCTTTCGGCACAGGCTCTGGAAGAAACCGCGAAACAACTGCGCCAAACCCAATGGGAGGTGCAAAAAGACTTGGACTTCCTTACCGTCGGAGACTTTTCGCTTTACGACCACGTTCTGGATATGAGCTTTACTTTAGGAAACTTGCCCGAACGAGTTCGCACGTTGCCCCTCTCCGCTTTGGATCAATACTTTACCGCAGCCCGAGGCGGCCTGGTTCCTGCCGGAGAAATGACCAAATGGTTTACCACAAACTACCATTATATTGTCCCCGAGTTTCACGCTGACACCGTTTTTCAGCTCAACCCACACCGTTTGCTCAGCCAACTCCGCGAAGCGCAGGCCTTTAACCGACCTTTGAAAATTGTGCTGGTGGGACCGGTGACCTACCTTGCCTTAGGAAAAGCAGACAAAGGGTTTTCACCGCTTTCCCTGCTCCCCCGACTGTTGCCACTTTATCAGGAACTTTTAACTCTTTTGGCCGCCGAAGGGGCAAGCTGGGTGCAAATGGATGAGCCTTTGCTGTGCCGCGAGCTCACCGACGACGAAACACAAGCCTTTCACGACGCTTACCAAGGACTGAAGTCCCCCGTTCCCCTGCTTTTGACCACCTACTTTGGCCGTTTGGCTGAAAACTTTGCTTTGGTGCAAGAGCTGCCTGTAGCAGGACTCCACCTTGATGCCCTGAACGCCGAAGCCCAAGACGTAGAAGCCGTCTGGCCCTTAGACAAGGTCCTTTCCTTGGGAGTCCTCAACGGTCGCAATATTTGGAAAGCGGACCTCAAGGCCCTCCTAACTCAGTGGGAGTCTGCGGCACAGCGTCGGGGGGACCGGTTATGGCTGGCTCCTACCAGTTCGTTGCTTCACGTTCCCCACGACCTTAACTTAGAAACCGCTCTCCCCGAAGATTTGAAGCCCCGTTTAGCTTTTGCTTATCAAAAAATTCACGAGCTTACCCTACTCGCTCGGGGCTTCCGTTTAGGCACCGAAGCTATTGCCGAAGAGCTCCAAGCCCGGGTCCCGAAGGTGGTCCCCACCCCTAGAATAGCCGAGGACCTGCCAGCCTACACCAGGAGTCCTTACGAGCAACGCCAAGCGGCACAAGTCCAACACTTGCGACTGCCCTTGTTCCCCACCACGACTATTGGAAGTTTTCCCCAGACGGACGAAATCCGTCGGGTACGACGCCTGTGGAAGTTGGGACAACTGTCGGACTCGGCGTACCAACACGCGATCCAAGACGAAATCGCCCTGGCCGTTTCACGTCAAGAAGAGCTAGGGTTAGACGTGCTAGTCCATGGCGAAGCCGAGCGCGGCGACATGGTAGAGTACTTTGGTGAACAGCTGGAAGGCTTTGCCTTTACAAACTTGGGGTGGGTTCAGTCCTACGGGTCCCGCTGTGTCAAGCCGCCTATCTTGTATACTGAGGTTCAGCGTCCCCAGCCGATGACGGTGAGCTGGATTACCTATGCGCAGTCCTTAACGTCAAAACCAGTCAAAGGGATGCTCACTGGTCCCGTCACCATCCTCAATTGGTCCTTTGTCCGTGAAGACCAGCCTCGGGAACAAACGTGCCGGCAAATCGCCTTAGCCCTTCGCAAAGAAGTTCTCGACCTCGAGAAAGCTGGAGTTCAGCTCATCCAAATCGATGAAGCCGCCTTCAAAGAGGGTATGCCTCTCCGCCGCGAAGAAGGTCAACGGTATTTGGACGAAGCCGTAAGATGTTTTCGGCTGACAGCCGGTGGAGTCAGCGATACGACGCAGATCCACACGCATATGTGCTATTCAGATTTTCGGGGAATACTCCCTGCCATCGCGGCCATGGATGCCGATGTTTTGACGGTAGAAACCTCGAAGTCGGGCGGTCAACTCTGGGAAGCCTTCCAGGCTTTTCCTTACCCCAACGAGGTAGGCCCCGGGGTTTATGACATCCACTCGCCCCGGATTCCCCCGGTTGAGGAAATGGTTCGCTTGTTACGCGAAGCTAACCAGGTTTTACCATCCCAACGGCTTTGGGTGAACCCGGATTGCGGTTTAAAAACCCGTCAGTGGTCCGAAGTGACCCCTTCTCTGGCTAACTTGGTTGCGGCGGCTAAGGTGTTACGAGAAAGTTTACGTTCGGAAACGACCCATGTGAGCTAACACCACACCAGCGGCTCGGCGGTTATCCTCGGCCAAAACCCCTACCCGGTTGGCGGCCGAGGAAATTTCATGAATCCCCGAGGTTGTTTGTTCCATGGCCGTCCCCACCAAAAAGATCTTTTGCAACAACTCGGTGATCTGGGTACTAAAACGTTCCATTTCGGCACGAACCGTGTTGGAAGACTGGGTTGTCACTGCGGCGGCTTGTTGCATCGCCCCTAAAGACTGAATGATGACCACCGAGGCCGAATTTTGCTCTTGCATCGAAAGACTGATTTCTTTACCCAGGAGATTCAGGTCCGAGATACGCCCCACAATGGCTTCAAAGGCGGCCGAAGCGGAACCCGTAGAACGTTCCACATCTTTAACGGCGGCCCCAATGCTTTTGACATCTGATGCCATAGTCTTGGAGCGAGCCGAGGCATTTTCGGCTAGACTACGGACTTCGTTTGCCACCACTGCAAAACCCCGCCCCGCATCACCTGCATGGGCCGCTTCGATAGCGGCGTTCATGGCCAATAAGTTCGTTTGAGCCGCGATCTCGGCCACTTGACTATTGGCTAACTGAAGCTGACCGGTACTTTGAGAAATCTTGCTAACTTCATTAACCACTTGGCCTATCAGGACATGACCCTCTTGGGATGCCTTAACCAATTGGTCAAACTCTTGTGACATTTTTGCGACAATGTCGGTGACGGAATGAATATTCGCGGCCATTTCTTCGATAGAGGCACCCGATTCGGAAAAGCTGCGGACTTGCTCTTCCACAAGTACGGCCGCGTTGGCGGACTCATTACTGATCAGTTCTACCCGCTTTTGTACCTCTAAGGCGGCCTCTTGCTGTTGTCGGCTCATTTCTCGGGTAGCTTCGCTGACCGAAGCAATTTGATCGGCGGCGGTGGAGGTCTGGGTCATGGAAGAGGCCAGCTCTTGAGCTATCCCCTGAAGGCCTTCGGCGGCTTGGCCCACTTCCTGGACAAGGTCACGCATGCTGGCCAAAAAGACATTGAAATGAGACGCCAACTGGGCAAACTCATCTTTCCCTTTTAGGGGAATTTCTTGCGTTAAGTTGCCTTTGCCAGTCCCCAAGGCTTCGATATGGGCGTCCAGCTGAGTCACAGTTTTCAGCATACGGCCAATTACCCACAAAGCTGTGATAAGGACGACGAGCAAGACGAGGGTGATGAGCCCCAACATCCCATAAAGTGCCGATAGCTTAGCTTTTTGAAGGTCTTGAAGTCTTGCTAAGTTCTGGTCACCTACCTTCTGAATCAACTGGGCCAAGTCATTGATAAAAGAAGTCATCGAGCCAAACAGTTCCGGGCCATTGATGCCGTAATGCCCTTGGTTAGCCTTTTTCACCAGGGTGTTCACCGCCGCTAGGGCTTGCGTATACCCAGGGCTAATGAAAAGCAACTTCAGAGAGGATTGGTCAGCGTCGTTGATGACGATGGCGGGGGACTCGAGGTTGGCACTCAACCGCCCAGATAGATCCAAGATAAGCTGAATCGTTTTGTTATCCACAGGTCGGTCCGAAGCGGCTGTGTACGACAGCACAGCCCGGAGTATTCCGGCAGCTTCTTTACCCTCTTCTAAAATACTGGCGGAGGTAATGGCCTTACCCACACCAAAACTCGTCACCCCGTTAGCCACCACCGCATACAATGACAAAAGCTGACGGATGAGGGCCGTGTACCCCTCAAGCACCTCAACACCCGACAGACTGCGGTTGTCGACACCTGCCCTGAGGGCTGTTAACCCTTGAAGTGTATTCAAAGTCGTATTTTGTAATTTCTGGGAAAAGGTCGAAGCTTTCAAAGCTCTTTTAAAGGATTTTAACGCTGAGTCAGTCTCTTGCTGTCGTTGTGCTAGTGAGACGGGTAATTGTCCCCCTGCTAAAAGAACAACAGAAGTCCCCCGCTCCACTTGAAGACAATTCACCACTGTAGAGGCCCGATTGGTTAGCTTGGTATTCACAACGAGATGCTGGATGGTTTGAAGCTCTTGTCCGCTTTGTTCAAAGATGTAAGCCCCTAAACCCAAGGCAAGCGCAAATGGCAAAAAGACAATCAGCAAAAGCCGAGTCCGAATTGATGAACGAGCTTTCAAAACCAACTCCCTGTCAAGAGAAACTGCCAGTCAATTGACAGGGTTAAGTTTCATCCAAGATTTAAGAAAAGTCAAATTCTTCAAGTAGACTTACGCTTTCTAGGGTGATTTTATTTTCTGAAGGTTAAGCAATAAAATTTGTTATCCCAGAGAAAATCAATATTTTTTTCTCTGGCCATTTCAGGAACGCTTTCTTCAATTTCGCCCAAGTCAAACTCTGCATTCTTAAAGTATTCTTTTGATAACCCACTTTTTTTGTATTGGCTATGGATATAATCTGCCGTTTCATCGGCGATAAGAATCTTGGAATTTGGTTTTGCAACCCGAAACATTTCGGTGATTGCTGAACGTTTATTTGAAAAAAAGTTTATTCCGCCAACGTGGAAAAC
>DAIDJJ010000171.1:0-5075 GCA_027451385.1 Spirochaetales bacterium
CCACGGGTGGTACACAGGCTGCTTTTGGTGAAAACTACCTGCCCTTCAATACCGACCTTCGTGTACGTCCTTTCATGACCATGGGTATTGATGCATTGAGCAGTTTGGAATTGGAAGCTGCGATTTCCTATCAGTTCAATGTTTCTGGTGGTAGCACCACTCAGACTGACTATGGGTATCAGTTTGCTGCCGTGTATCCTTTCCCCAAGTTCTTTGGCATTGCTGACGGCTTCTCGAAGGCCGCTGTTCAGTTAGGCTTTGCCAACGACGGTACCGATTGGAACCTCGGCCACGCTTATACCGGTGCGGCTGCCAACAAGAACGCCATGGCTTTCCGTGTCTTAGTCTTCGGTGAAGCGAACAACATCCTTCCCAACGTTGACTTCATGCCCGCCATTGTTTACACCAATGCTACTTCAGGTGTAACCGGTGAAGATACTGCTAGCAAGCTCGGCATCACCCTCCGCCCTGTGTACAAGTTCAATTCGAACCTGTCCCTCCAGCTGGAAGGTGGCTACAGCCACACCTTCGGTACCAACTCTGTAACTTGGTACCAGGGCAACGGTACAAAGACCACTGCTGACTACTACAAGGTCACCTTGGCTCCTACCCTGGCTCTGAACTCTGGCTTCTGGGGTCGTCCTCAGTTGCGCCTGTTCTACACCTTTGTCGGTGGGGATGTTTACACCAATGGTAGCACCATCAATTCCTTCCATGCTGATGCCAACAGCAGCTCTTCTTCGGAAAGCCGCTTTGGTTTCCAATTCGAAACTTGGTTCTAAGCTAAGTAAAGGGTTATACTTGCTATAGCCCTTCCGGGTTCCTTTCGGGGAGACCCGGCAGACCGATTCTTGTGAATCGTTCTACCGGGGCTCCTCGGTGTTTTTTCGAGAGAGTCAAATACTAACCGGTCCGTTCACCAACGGATACGAAGGAGTTATTCATGAAGAAATCCCTTCTGTGGCTTTTGGCCGCGGGCGCTCTGATTACCGGATGCGCAACTACTGGTTCTGCTCCGGCCGCTTCGGCCGCACCGGCTTCTTCTGCCGCACCCGCCGCCGAAGCTAGTTCGGGTGGTATTCAAGTTCTTCCCTTACCGGGAACCATTGCTGACGCCGCTAAAGCTGTCGGAGTACTGGGAATTGTCAAAGGTGCTCCTATTCCTGCAAAACCCGGTGTCACCGTGACCAAGAATACCGATGGGAATGCCATTATTACTTGGATGACCCGTGTGCCTGCGGCTGAAATTCAACTGATGGGCTACTACGAAAACTGGAAACCTGAATTAGGTCTTCAACTCGACAAGGTTATGGCGGCCAATGGTCACCCTGTCCATGTCATTAGCTTCCTCGTTAAACCCGATGCCACAATTATTTACAAGTACATGGTGAACGGCAACTGGACTGAAGATGCGTTTGCTCCTGTCAGCGTGGATGACGGTTTTGGTGGTCATAACGGTAAGATTGACGTTAAGGCGATGTTAGCTGAAGCCAAGTAAGCCAAAAAAAGAGCCCCTGAGGGGGCTCTGTTAAACTGTGTTCTCTCTGACCTTCAGCGGGGTGGCTTGGACTCCTTACCCGTTGGGGGTCTTTTTTTTGTTAACAAATTAACGATATCATGACCTGTGAGCGCAAGCAAGCTGAATCTAACAATTTTTTAAGAATTCTTTCTGACCTGTGGTAAGATATCCGTATGGAGTCCCATTCAAACCCTCGCTGGGGAATTTTAGGCACCGGCAGTATTGCCGGTAAGTTCGTCGAAGATAGTTTGCGTTTGAAAGAGTTTTGCGTCAGCGCTGTGGGGTCGAGGTCAGAGGCTTCGGCCCGACGCTTCGCCGAACGTTTTCAAATTCCTTTAGCTTTTTCCAGCTATGTAGAACTTGTCCAATCGCCAGAGGTCGACGTGATCTATATTGCCACACCTCACACCTGGCACTTTGAGCACACCCAAATGGCCTTAAAAGCAGGTAAGTCGGTTTTGGTGGAAAAGCCCTTTGCCCTGTCCGCCGAGCAGGCCCGTTCGATGATCCACTTAGCCCGTACACAAAAACTTTTTTTAATGGAAGCGATGTGGACGAGGTTTCTGCCGCATGTTCGCCGACTCAGGACCTTAATTTCTGAGGGTCGGTTGGGTAACTTGGTCACCTTACAGGCGGATCATGGACAAGCTTTTTTTCCTGACCCCAAGCACCGTTTGTTTGACCCGTTTTTGGGAGGTGGGGCTCTTTTGGATTTAGGTATTTACCCAGTTTCGTTTGCTTCTATGTTGCTGGGGAAACCGGCACACATTATAGCTGTTTCCAACAAGGCCATGACGGGCGTCGATGCGCAAACCTCCATGATTTTTCAATATGCCTCAGGTGCTCATGCGCTGTTAACGACCACACTTTCAGCGGCCACGTCTACACGTTTGAGTTTAACTGGGACCAAAGCCCGCTTAGAAATTGAAACACCTTTTTATGCTCCTAGTAGCTTTCGAGTTCTTTCGCAAGGAGAAGTCCTGGAAGAGTATCAGGAAACCTATCAAGGACTTGGCTTAAGAGAAGAAGCTGCCGAGGTCATTCGCTGTTGGAAGGAAGGCAGAACGGAAAGTCCTTCGATGCCGCTGGATGAGACTTTGGAAATTATGGAAACGCTCGATACAATCCGGGCTCAAATTGGGTTAACTTACCCTTGCTTGTCAGGGGGAGGGGGGCAGGCTATAATGCCGCATTGCTTTACTTAGACAAGGATGGTTTATGGCCTCGGCACTAGAGACCCTGAAAGAGCGTGGTTTATTTGCTCAATGCTCGGATGAAGCTGGTTTAGAAAACTTACTAAAAACACAAAGTGTTGCGTTGTATTGCGGCTTTGACCCGACTGGTCCTAGTTTAACCGTTGGCCATTTAGTCCCCGTGATGGCCATGGCTCATTTACAACGCTTAGGCCATCGACCTGTTGCGTTAATCGGCGGCGGAACAAGCCGGATTGGAGATCCCACCGGTAAAACGGAAATGCGCAAGATGTTAACCGATGAGCAAATTCTTGATCATTCGCAACGCTTTAAATCTCAGCTAGAACGGTTTCTCGATTTTAGCGAAGGGAAAGCTCGCCTGGCGGACAATGCGGACTGGCTGTTAAAACTGAATTATCTTCAAATGCTTCGTGAAGTAGGGGTTCATTTCTCGGTGAACCGGATGATGTCCTTTGAAACCTATAAAATGCGTTGGGAAACGGGGCTTTCCTTTATTGAATTCAATTACATCATTCTCCAAAGTTATGACTTTATGAAGCTTAACGAGCTCTATGGAGTGCGGCTTCAGGTGGGCGGCGATGACCAGTGGGGAAATATGGTTTCGGGAATTGATCTCACCCGGCGTATGCGGGGCGAAGAAGTTTTTGTTCTCACATTTCCTTTGATGACGACTTCTGACGGCAAAAAAATGGGCAAAACGGAAAAGGGTGCCGTGTATTTAGACGCTGAGAAGACCCCTGTTTTCGATTTTTTCCAGTACTGGCGAAATGTTCACGATGATGATGTGGCGAAGTTTTTTAAAATCTTTACGTTCTTGCCGGTGTCCGAAATTGAGGCTTTGTGTGCCCATCGTGACCAACGCATCAACGATGCCAAAGCTCGTCTTGCCTGGGAGGTCACAGCCTTGGTTCATGGTGAAGCCGAAGCCAATCAAGCTCAACTCGCCGCAAAGTCCGCTTTTACGGGGCAGGGGGGCGACCTCTCGGCCATCCCTTCGGCAGAGCTTTCCCAGGATAGACTGGCTGAAGGAATTTTAGTCCTTGATCTTTTGGTGGAAGCGGGATTGGCTCCTTCTAAGCGTGAGGCTCGTACCCTAATTTCGCAAGGGGGCGTGAACTTAGGCGATGAAAAAGTTACTTCTCCTGAGTCCCGCTTAACTCAGGCTCAATTTGTCCAAGGGGCCGTCTTGCTCAAGGCAGGAAAAAAGCGCTTGTTCAGATTTTTGCTTTCTGGAAAAGGTAACTAGTAATGCTAAGATTCACCAGGGTTTTGTGGACCGTCTCGTTGAGCCTCTTGATCATGCTGGGCAGTGCTTGTTCCAATGCTGTTTCAGGAGGAGGCTCACAAACTTCTACAACCAGCGTCTCCACGGTACCTGGGGGCACGGCAACACCAGCAACAGCGTTAGCTTCTCCTGTGGGGTGGTGGCATCAAAATACGGTCATCTATCAAATTTGGGTGAGCGCGTTTCAAAACGGCAGTAATTTAGGGGTGGCTCCTTCAGGAAACACGGGCAACTTGGCTGGCATTACTGCGGCGCTACAAAGTGGTTACTTTTCAAGTCTGGGGGTGAATGCCTTATGGCTTTCGCCAGTTTTTGCGGCGTCTTCGCTCACCTCTTCTAGTACGAATAAACATGGTTACGACACCACGGATTACGACGATGTGGCTTCGATTTATGGAACCAATCAAGATCTCTCTGACCTGATTTCTGCGGCTCACCAACAAGGAATTCGTGTGATTTTTGATTTTGTACCCAATCATACCAGTAACCAGAACCCCTGGTTTGTCGATTCCGCTTCTTCTACGAAGGCCGTTCACCGGGATTGGTACACGTGGTTATCTTCGGTTCCCAATTATCCTGGTCCTAGCAATACCAGCAATTGGCCGGGACCCGATAGTAACCTTTGGCATTATGACAACGGCAGTTATTATTATGGTGTCTTTGGAGGGGGGATGCCCGACCTCAATTATCAAAACACAGAGGTCACAGCGGCCATGCAAGCCGTGGTCAAAGGCTGGATGAGTTTCGGATTTGATGGGATGCGCGTCGATGCGGCCCGTTATCTGATGGAAGGAACATCTCCGGATACTTACGCCGATCAACCCGCGACGCACACGTGGTTTGATCAATTGCGGTCAACGATTTTAGAGGCTTTTCCCACTAATTCCGCAAAGTTCATGATGGGAGAAGTTTGGGGTTATACAGGAACCAGTCAACTGGCAACGGATTTGACCTACCTTAACGATCAAGGAACTCCCGAATTTCAGGTGGTCTTAGACTTTACGTGGCCTAATCTTTTGATTTCAGACATTACTTCTGGGGGTCCAAGTGCTGTAGC
>DAIDJJ010000172.1:0-5073 GCA_027451385.1 Spirochaetales bacterium
CTTGCAAGGCGGGCCCCACAACGCGACAACCGCCGGCATTGCCGTAGCCTTGGGCGAAGCCTTAGACCCCTCCTTTGCCACCTATGCCAAAGCCGTTGTCGACAATGCCCGCGTTTTGGCAGCAGAACTCGTCAAACGAGGCTTTCAACTCATCAGCGGCGGTACTGACAACCACCTGATGCTGGTAGACCTGACCAACCGAGGCGTGACCGGCAAAATTGCCGCCGTCAACCTCGAAAAGGCAGGGATTGTGCTCAATTACAACACGGTTCCCGGTGAAACCCGTAAAGCCAGTGATCCGTCTGGAATTCGCTTGGGTACCCCTTCGGTCACCAGCCGAGGTTTTGGATCTGCCGAAATGCTCAAAATTGCCGCTTGGATGGACGAAGTGATTGTTCCTGAACCCCAGGAAGACCGACTCCAGGCGATTGCTGGCGAAGTCGAAGCCCTGTGCTCTCGCTTTCAGGTGCCTGGTATAGTTTGAAACTTGGCTTGAGTCAGAGTCTTTGACTCGAGCATCACCACACTCCAGGGGGGGAACCTCAGCTCCCCCTCGGTTTTCGAGACCTGAAGCGGCCACAAGATACGACACGACTCTGGAAGACTTAGGTTAGCAGACTGAGCTTTCGTCTCAAGAATCACGATCAGCCGCTCCCCTTTTTGAAAATTGAGCACCTGAAACCCTTGCTGATGAAAGGCCTCATCCCAGGGCCCGTGGGCCAAGAACTCACTACCAGGTAGGACTTGAGCCAGCAAGTTGTACGCCAAGACAGCGGGTTTATCTGTTCCCTGAGCTGTTTCGAGCCCAAAGTACGCCTCCGAGTTCCAAGTTTCGCCCACATTCGTTTTTTGATCGCGAGAGGTGTACCAAAACACAGCCCCCACTCCTCGTGCGGCTGCCCCAGCATAATACTGCAGTAAGCGAGCGGCCTGGACCTCGGGGGAAGCGGCCGTCGGATACCACCCTCCTGTCGGGTAACCGACTTCGGTCACCAATAACTTGGCTAGGTCATGATGCTGTTTTAAAAAAGCCAAGGCTTGATCGGTTTCTTGCAACGAGGCCTCGGCGTCTATCCCATAGGCATGAATCGACAAAAAATCAGCACGTTGCAGAAGTCCACTCTTTTGCAAGGCGTCAAGCCAATCTTGAGGCACCAGGCTCAAAGCCCCTACGACCGTTAGGGCATGAGGGTCCTCTTCGCGAATGACTTGGAGTGCCGCCTTGGCCATGGTCAAATAATCTTCTCGACTGCCTCGCCAAAAGGTACCCAAGTTCGGTTCATTCCAGATTTCGTACGCCGCAACCCGGCCTCGGTACCGCTGAACAACGGCGCGAACATACGTCAGGTAATCCTTAAGACTTTGAAACCATGGAACACTGTAATCCAGAACAGCGAGGACCTTCAGGCCCCGCTCTTCGGCACGACGCACATAACGGTCCGTCCAAGCCCAGTGCCAATCGCCGCGTTGGGGCTCAACGGCTGACCAAAAAAAGCCTTGTCGAACCCATTTGACGCCCCATGAGGCATAGGTTGTCCATTCTTGAGGCGTGGGATCTCCAGGGTCAGGACACAACCCCACCAAGGAAGAACTCACCCTTCCCGGGGCCCATTGAGGAGGCACACTGGCACAAGCCAAGAAGCCTAAGGTGAGAACGACGAGGACTCGCCGGCTACATAAAGTCGCGCAAAAACTCTTTGTCAAGGTTATATTTTTTGATCCGAAGCCCCATGATCCGTTCGGTAATTCCCAAGGCCTTGGCTGTTTTAGAATAGTTTCCTTTTGCCGACTTTAAGGCATCGAGGATAAGTTCGCGTTCCACACGGTCCATGGTTTCTTGCAGAGTCCCCGAGGGTTGAGTCCCTGTGGACTCTGCGGTTTGTAAGGTCGGGGGCAGGTGGATTCCTAAGATCACGTCATTACTGGCTAAAAGGACCGCCCGCTCAATCACGTTTTCTAATTCGCGGACATTCCCCGGCCAACGGTAGGACATTAAAAGATTGATCGCACTGGTCGCAATCCTTTTCACATTTTTACGATTTTTTTTGTTGTACTTTTCAATAAAATAGTCAGCCAACAAAAGAATATCGCTCTTTCGCTCCCGCAAGGGAGGTAAATGCAGCGGAAAGACATTCAACCGATAGTAAAGGTCTTCACGAAATTGTCCCGTTTGAAGCAAGTCTTCGAGGCTTCGGTTTGTCGCGGTCACAATCCGCACGTCAATTTTCAGAGTACGGCTCCCCCCTACCCGTTCAATTTCTCTTTCTTGCAACACCCGTAAAAGCTTGACCTGCATACTGGGGGACAGATCCCCGATCTCGTCCAAGAAAATCGTTCCTGTGTCGGCGAGCTCAAATCGACCTTTACGAGTGGCAATGGCCCCCGTAAAGGCCCCCTTCTCATGGCCAAAAAGCTCGCTCTCGATCACAGCTTCGGGTAAAGCGGCACAATTGACTTTGACAAAAGGCTTGTCGGCTCGAGGTGAACTGTAGTGCAAAGCCTGAGCTACCATTTCTTTACCGGTCCCACTTTCCCCCCGAATCAAAACTGTCGTATCCGAGGGGGCGACTTGGGCTAACAGGTCGTACAAGGAGCGCATGGCATGGGATTTGCCAATAATATTCGTAGGTTGAAAACTCTCTTTGAGAACGCTTTTTAACCGCGTATTTTCTTCGATCAAGGACTGCTTTTCTTCTTCCATTTCTTGCCGAAGCCGGACAGCTTGGGCAATCATCGAACAAACGATGGTTATGACTTGCACGTCCGCGTCCAAAATTTCTTTGTGACTGGCGTTCACGTCGGCACTAAACGCCCCTAAGACCTCTGAACCTTGTTTAATCGGAATACACAAAAACGCCAATTCTTTTTCTAGTTCGGTTTTTCGCGCCCCTGTCCGGTTCAGGAAGTTCGGTTCGTCCGCGATGCTGGGAACAATGGCAGGTTCTCCGGTTTGCACGACTTTACCCGTGATGCCTTCACCCAGTTTGTAACGGCCGCGTTTTTGCTCGGCAGGAGTTAACCCATAGGAGGCTTCAATAAAGATCTCCCCGGTTTGGCGGTTCAAAAGAGTAATCGTCCCGCGGACTAAAGCTAAGTTGGTAGCCACGTGATAAAGCACCGAAGAGGTAACTTCTTTCAGATCAAGGGTTCGATCCAAGATCTGGCTGACCTCAAAAAGGAGGGACAATTGGCTGAGATTTTCAGAAAACGGTTTAGTTGAGGTCATCGGCATACTCCTATTCTACCAATTGGTAGGATTCTCGTCCACCAAATCTCACAAAAACGTATGGATGTTTAAGGTCTTGCTCCCACCGGGTTTCGGGCTTAGTATGGAAGTATGGCTAACACGATGATCATCCGAAATCCTGACGGCACCCCGAAAAAAGATTTCAAGAGTTTTGTCCTCGACACGAATGTTTTTATTCACCGACCTGACGCCCTGCTTTCGTTCAAAGACAACGAAATCATTATCCCCCTTTGGGTCCTCGAAGAACTCGACAAACTCAAATCTGGTGGGGAAGAACGAGCCCGTAACGCCCGGCAAGCTATTCGACAGATCGATACCTTAGGAAAAAAAGGCCGCCTCAGCGAAGGGGTTTACCTTCAAGAAATTAATTCTATTCTACGAATTGCCATGGCTTTTGATAACAGTGGCTCCCTCGACCTTGATATGTCCCGAATGGACAACAAAATCATCCTTTCGGCCCTCAAGCTGAAGCGCGAAGGCCGAAATGTGTTTTTTGTTTCAAAAGACATCAATGCTCGGGTCAAGGCGTTAGCTTTAGGGCTGACGGCTGTCGATTATGAAAAGCAAAAAGTCAACATTGACAGCCTGTACACGGGATTTTTGGAAATTGAGGCTTCGCTGGAAACCCGTCAGGCCCTCGAAATCCATGGTCAAGTTCCTTTTGATCGCGACATCCCTGCCAATCAGTTTGTTCAAGTCAATACCCCCAAAGAAAAAGGCTTTGTCCTTACCCGTTATAATGCGGAAGAGAAAGCTCTTTGGACCGTTCAAGCTCAACCTCAGCCTATCAGTGGGATACGAGCACTCAACCTGAAACAACAGCTGGCCATTGATCTTTTGCTAGACCCCAAGGTTCAACTGGTCACTCTCGTTGGTAAGGCCGGGACAGGAAAAACCCTGTTAGCCATTGCCGCCGCCCTTTCACAGACTCTCGAAAGCCGTTTATACAGCCGGATTCTCGTCAGTCGTCCCGTCATCCCTATGGGGAAGGATATTGGATTTCTTCCCGGCAACAAAGACGAAAAAATGTCCAATTGGATGCAGCCCCTTTTTGATAACCTCGATTTTTTGATCGGGCAAGCTCATTCGCAATCGATCAAGTCAGCCGATCAGCTCATCAAAGCTAAAGTCATCGAAATTGAAGCCTTATCGTTTATCCGGGGTCGCAGTCTACCCAAGCAATACATCATCATTGATGAGGCTCAAAACCTTTCTCCGCATGAAATTAAAACCGTGGTGAGCCGTGCAGGCAAAGAGACCAAGGTCGTGCTCACCGGGGACCCCTATCAAATCGATAATCCCTACTTGGATTCTTCGTCCAACGGGCTCACCTACCTTGTGGAGGCCTTTAAAGGCCAATCCCTATTCGGCCATATCTTCTTGGACAAATCGGAACGCTCCGAATTGGCCGAACTGGCCGCAGAACTTTTGTGAGTCACCTGGCCATCCCCGGCATTTTTTGGTAGAGTAGCGCGCATGAACGATCACGAGCCCTTTCAGAATCCTAAGAGGTTTCCCGCTCCTCGTTTTCTCATCGCAGGAATCACCCTGTTTTTAGGGGCTTCCACCCAAGCCGCGGCGGCAAATGTTCTGGGCCTTAGCCTATTGGTGAACTTAGTTCTGCTTACGGCTCTCATGACGGCTTTACGGGGAAAAATTCCTACCTCGGCAGAGTTCCCCCTGGCCCTGACGGTTTCGACGCTTTTAGCTACAATCTTGGATTTTCTTTTAACGGTCTATGCCCCAACCCTGCGCTCGTCTTTAGGAATTTACCTCAGCTTGATGGCGGTTTCTCCCCTTCTTCTTGAACCTTGGGCAAACCATTC
>DAIDJJ010000173.1:0-5036 GCA_027451385.1 Spirochaetales bacterium
TTTCAAAGGGTTTAAACGCCGAGATTTGAGAAAAATTCTTGATCCAATCTGAGCCAATCTTGCTGATCAACAGCTGAGAAAGACCAGGGTTGGCTTTCAAGAGGAAGCGGCGCTGAGTAACCCCATTCGTTTTGTTATTAAATTTTTCGGGGTAGAGTTCATACCAATCTTTCAGTTCTTGATTTTTCAGAATTTCCGTGTGAAGAGCGGCGACACCATTGACCGAGTGTGAACCCACAATCGCCAACCAAGCCATCTTCACAACGCCGTCAGAGATAATGGCCATGGAACGTTGCTTGCTGTAGTCGGTGGGATACTTCTGTCGCAAGCTCTCTAAGAATCTGCGGTTAATTTCTTCCACAATCATCATGATTCGAGGCAATTGACCACCGAAAATGGCAATGGGCCATTTTTCAAGCGCTTCGGCCAAAATGGTATGGTTGGTGTACGCAAAAGTCTGAGTAGTCAGAGCCCAGGCTTCATCCCAATTCAGTTTTTCCCAATCCATGAAAATCCGCATCAGCTCTGGAATGGCGACAACAGGGTGCGTATCATTGAGCTGGACGGCAACTTTAGAAGGAAATAGGCTCCACTTATTGCCATGCCGGCGTTTAAAGTTGCTGACGATGTCCTGCAATGAGGCCGAGACAAAGAAGTACTGCTGGCGTAAGCGAAGAACTTTACCTTGGGGACCAGAATCATTGGGATACAAAACCCGAGAAATATCTTCGGCTACATTTTCTTTTTCAACGGCACGCTGGTACTGCATATCGTTGAACAGTTGAAGGTCAAACCCTTCTGGTGAAACGGCTTCCCATAATCTCAACGTATTAACGGTCGGCGTATCGTAACCAACGATGGGGACATCGTAAGGGATCGCTTTGACTTCTTCGGAATTGACCCGTTTAAAGTTTTCACGACCATTGGCATCTTTTTCGACAATGACTTGACCACCAAACCGAACGATCACGGCTTGGTCAGCACGACGGATGGACCAAGGGTCACGTTCATCTAACCAACGCTCAGGCACTTCCGTTTGAAAACCGTTGAGGATTTTTTGCTGAAACATGCCATAGCGATAGCGGATTCCATAGCCATGACCAGGAAGGTCCTGTGTCGCTAAAGAATCTAAGAAACACGCCGCTAAACGTCCCAAGCCACCATTGCCTAAACCCGCATCAGCTTCGCGGTCTTCCACTAAGTTGTAATCTACACCCAGTTCTTCTAAAACAGTTTTGACATCAGCTTCTGCCAACATATTTACCAGGTTATTACTCAAGGCACGTCCCATGAGGAACTCGGCTGAAAGGTAATACGCCTGCTTAACATCCTTATCTTCGGCCAACTGACGAGTAGCCAACCAATTATCCAGGATCCATTCCATGACCGTATCTGAAACTACAGAGTACAGCTCCTGCGGGGAAGCTTCAGAAAGCTTCTTTCCATAATGGCGCTTCAGACGGCCCAGAATCCCTTCTTTGAACTTTGCTTTGTCGATCTTCATCCTCTCTCCTTTTCGCAAGAGCGCATGGAAATACCGTGTCACGGAAAAAACACACGTGTCAAGTCATGCAAACGAGCCCTTTAGGGGAGAATTTCCCCTTGAATTTGACCTAAATCGCCTTTCCACAACCGAAGACTTCCATCAGCGCCACAACTGATCCACCCCTCTTTTACGGCCGATATTCCCGCGACGGGACCTAAAGAACAGGGCCAAGACTCCTCACTGGACTTTTGAAAGCGCCCCACCCAAAACGTTCCGAGTAGACTACCAGCCGCCCATTGGTTATGGGCAAATGTTAAGGCCGTGATCGCCTCCCCTAAGGCTGTCTTTCCTTGAGAATCCCCCCAAAGCCCCCACCAGGTTAAGTTCCCTTGATCATCGCCACACAGCCACCCTTGAGGAAGGGCAACCACGGTGCGAACCCAGTCTTTGGCCACCTGCCAGGAGGCAAAAAGTCGCCCATTTAAGGCTGATCTCACCTCTAATTTTCCATCTTCACCACTGACGGCCAACCATTGACCATCTGCAGAAAGAGTCAAAGCCAAAACGGGAGCTGACCTTTTTAAAGCAACAGTCCACTGGATACCCCCCTGCCAATTTTGAAAACGTAAATTGCCATCATCACAAATAGACCAAAATCCCGTTTCACCAGCCGTCAAGGCGCGAATTGTTCCGGGTAGGGAAGGAAAATTCAAGGGCGTTCCATGGACTGTAAAGGCTTTGAGGGTTCCGTCTTCAGCTCCAGCAACAACCAGAGCATCCGTGACGAGCACAGAACGGAAAATGACTCCTGGAAATCGTTGTAAAAAAAGATTTTCTCCGGTTTGAGGGGACCAAAGAGCCACCTCACCGCGTAAGCTGACGCTAGCCAGGTATTCCCCCGAGGCAGAAAGAGAAGAAGCAGACCACCCTCCCCAGGCTCCCCCCTGGGGATTGGACGGGGTTAAAGCCACACTTGTGCCAATATTCCCCAAACTGAAGACCCCACACAGCACCAAGACGCGAACACTCCGAAACATTTTCGTCATAAGGGCTCCAGTGTGCGGTACCCATCGGCCCAATATTCTTCTCCATAATCCACAAAAAGCTGTTCACCCGCGAGAATGGGCTTCAGTGTCCGAAAAAAGGTCACAAAAAGTCCCTCCACCAGGGTGTGATCGACCACACAATTTGCCGAGAAGCTATGATTGACAAATCTCATCGCATTCCCTTCGTGGTAGGCGTCAATTTCAAATTCTGTCCCGTCGGGTAATTCATCAGGGTAATTCCACGCATAATCAGATAAGTAGTGTCCTTTGGCATCTTTGACGGGCGGTACCTCTTGTGCTCGTTTCAAAACCCCCGCATATTCGCCAACCAAAGCCCCTTCGGGCAAAGAACGTTCAGCAAAGACCCCCCAACCGACCGTATCTGAAACCCATTCGAGAAAAACTGGGGCTCCTTGACCGGACTCAAGCTGTGAACCGTATTTTTGAGTTAAAACCTCCCATTCTTTTTGGTTGGCCAAGGCATAAGGTGACGTTGTCCAGTCATAAGACAACAACTCAGGGGCTTCAACCCGCGAACGTGAGCGATAAATCAGTCCTTCCTGGGCAAAAAATGAGGGGATTTGTTCAAAGGAAATTCGCAGTCCTTGTCTCAACTTCATAGTATAGGAGAATAGACCAACCCATCCCCTCTCTCAAGAGTAGTTCAACGATCAATAATTTTTTGTATTTTTGCATGAAATTTACAATATTCTCAGACTTTACTATTTTTATTTTCATTTTTTTCTTTCCATTTATTCCTTTTACTTGTTTTTAACTTGACGGATTTCATTTTTTTACCAATACTCTACTTAGGATCTCAAAAATTAAGAATTCAAACTTAATATTTGAGACCACTGCTTGATAAGGAGGCTTTTCGTGGCAGACATCAAGAAGACCGGTGCGGATGCACTGATCGATGTGCTGATCCAAGAGAAAGTCGAGTATCTGTTCGGCCTGCCTGGCGGTGCGGCAATTCCGATTTACGACGCTCTTGTTGGATCTAATCTTAAACTCGTCCTGACTCGTCATGAACAAAGTGCAGTGCACATGGCTGACGGTTATGCACGAGCAACTGGCAAGGTCGGCGTAGCCCTCGTCACGTCCGGTCCAGGTGCGACCAATACGATCACAGGCTTATTTACGGCCCTGATGGATTCAGTTCCCCTTGTGGTCATTACAGGACAAGCGGTTAGCTGGTCTTTGGGCTTGGATGCCTTCCAAGAGGCGGATGTCTCTGGTCTAACCTATTCAGCGGTCAAACACTCTTACCTCGTCAAAAATGTCGAAGATTTACCTCGCATTACCCAAGAAGCCTTTTACTTGGCCCGTACTGGTCGTCCTGGTCCGGTGTTAATTGATTTGCCTAAGGATGTTTCTAGCAAATTCTTTGTACCCAATTACGATTCTCCCTTTCACTTGCCCGGGTATAAGATTCCTACGACACCCGATTCAGCTTCGCTCCAAACAGCGGCGCAAATGCTCAAGAAAGCCCGAAAACCCCTGCTCCTTTTAGGACACGGGGCCATTATTTCGGGGGCTCAAGAAGAAATTTCCCAAATCGTGGAAATGCTTCAAATTCCTGTGGTGAATACTTTGCTCGGCAAAGGGGCTTTCCCCGAAAGTCATGAACTTAATTTAGGGATGTTGGGCATGCACGGAACCGCGTATGCCAATAAGGCTGTGGTAGATGCGGACCTGATATTCTCGATTGGTTCGCGTTGGGATGACCGCATTGTCGGCAATTACGATGATTTCGCCCGTGGTGCCGTGAAAATTCACCTGGACATTGACCCGGCCGAAATCAATAAGGTTGTTAAGGTAGATTGTGCGCTTTTGGGAGATGCCAAGACAGTCCTCCATGCGCTTATTCCTCACCTCGAAAAAACTGAGCTGACCCCCTGGATTCGTCAAGTTAAACGCTGGAAAAAAGAATTTCCCCTGAATTACCGCAAAGAAGGGAAACTTCGGGCACAGCACGTCATTGAAGAAATGTATAAGCTCTCTAAGGGGAAAGCTATAGTCACAACAGATGTGGGTCAGCACCAGATGTGGGCGGCTCAATTTTATCTGACCGATCAAAGGTTTAACTGGTTGTCCTCGGGGGGCGCCGGTACCATGGGATGGGGCTTTCCCGCAGCCATTGGGGCTCAATTGGGCAGACCCAACGAACCTGTGGTGGCTATTGTCGGGGATGGGGGCTTTCAAATGACCCTTCCCGAACTTTCGACGGCGATGATTCAGAAACTCCCCATCAAGATTCTGGTGATCAACAACCGGTACTTAGGTATGGTTCGCCAATGGCAAAATCTTTTTTATGAAGACCGCTTGTCCGGTGTAGATCTGGAAGGCAATCCTGACTTTGTGAAATTAGCACAAGCTTATGGCATGAAAGCCTTTCGCATACGCCGTTCAGCCGACGTCAAGAAAATCCTTCGTGCGGCCTTAGCCTATAATGATGGTCCTTGCTTGATTGATGCTGAAGTCGAAAAGCATGACAACGTCTT
>DAIDJJ010000174.1:0-4956 GCA_027451385.1 Spirochaetales bacterium
GGTAGAGGTTCTAAGTTTCCCAGACAAAATCGAGGTCTGGCATGAGAACCAGCGTGTCGCCGTCCATCCCAGTCAGCCGAATGCAGGTCAGGTGATCCAAGGGGAACATCGCCCACCATCTCACAGGTGGTACCAAGATCGCGACCATCAGGAACTGATCCGGGGCCTGTGCCTAAGGGGAGCGAATGTCAGTAGATGGACCCAGGAAGTAGCTCTGCGCTGTGAGCATGAGGACCAGGCTTGGCGACTTCTGGCAGGCTTCACAAAGCTGGCCGACAGGAACCTTGAACGGATCGATAAGGTTTGCCGTTTAGCAGTCAAACGGGAGATGTGGGAACTAAGGGACCTTAGAGCCATCCTTAAATCTGAGGAGGACCTGAGGCAGGTCGAGTCTGAGCAACTAAGTCAGGAGCTACCTTTCCACGAAAATGTAAGAGACCCGGGTACTACCGTGAACAGGAGGTTGTGGTATGACAGTTCTCATGAACCAGCTCAAGGAGTTAAGGCCTGATGGCATCTACGAGGTCCTCTAAGACATGCAGGATACAGGCGACACCGCTCTAGCGTCTGGACTGTCACTACTGGAACGTCTGGTTGCAGCTGAGGCCGAATACCGAAACCTTGATAAGGCCGTCTTGGACAGGCTGAGCTTAGGTCGCTGGATACAACAGGGCCAGAGCCTGCTGATCACAGGTCCCACAGGTGCTGGGAAGAGTTATCTAGCCAGTGCCCTTGGTCGCCGAGCTTGCCAACTTGGGATGTCTACTTTGTACTTCAATTGTACCAAGTTTTGGCCCCAGCTCAGACAGAGTCGAGGTCGGGACCGCTACGAAAAAGAAGTACGGGCTATCGCCAAGACTGAACTAATAATCCTCGACGATCATAGTATCTCAACGTCCGCTGGCAACATAGCATGAGGTACTGGGTGATCCGACGGTCGCTGATGCCATCTGTGACCGCTTGTTCTCCCAGGCAGAAAAGATTGAACTCAAGGGTGAATCGTTGCGCCGAAGTCCACCAAAACTTGACGCAAACCTGCCACCACCCTTACACTAAAATTACCTACCCAAGGGTGGCAGGCATCCGCCGGAATCGGTGGCAGGTTTGACCGGAAAGTCACACCGGTTCGGAACCTGAAAAACCATAGACGCCTTCAGATCGCATATCCTGATAAGGAGGATTTTATGACCTTACGTTATATCCACTGGCAAGATGCTTCAATGTTTCTCGGTTATCTCGAAGACTACCCTGACTACCTTACCCAGGGTGAATCGGAGGACGACCTCAAGGAAAACTTGATCGACCTCTACAACGACCTCCGTTCCGGCCAATTGCCGTATGTCAAAAAGGTCGATGAGCTGGTCGTCACAGCGTGAAGCGAGATGATTTGATTAGAAAAATCACGCAGAAGGGTTGTGTCTTGGTTAGACATGGCGGGAAGCATGATTGGTATGCCAATCATCAGACAGGGCAACTTCAAGCTGTTCCACGCCACCGGGAAATTAATGAACACTTGGCCCGTGCCATCCTGAAAGCTCTCAAAAACGATTCAGAATAATCTCTGTCATCCCCCACATTCCCTAAATAAAAAAATGCAGTTCAACCTGTCTCACCTTCGACTAGCAGGTTAACTACCTCAATTTATCAACTCTTTCAATATCCTGATGGTTTGCCAGCAAACCGCCAGGCCACCTCGGTAGGGCGTTGAGACATCATTAAAAATGAATACAAAACATGGTAAACGAAAAAAGTGCCGATGTCAGACAAATAAATCGTTACACTGTAACAAATAGTGCAGCCATGGCCTGTTCTTTCAATGAAAAAATGAGGTTTATCAACTTTTTAATTCATTACATGGCAATAACTTAATACTGGTTTTAAATGAAACCTAACTTGACATCAAAAATTATCCCCTTATACCATGCCTCAATATCTGTACCCATAAAACAAAACGGGAGCCTTTCGACTCCCACTTTTTATTTCCAGGGCTTTAGCCCGCCTAATGCCCAAGTTAAGCTGCGGGCCCGTTAGGGACTGTCAGCTTGAACTTTATATTAGGCTCATTGGCTGTATTTAATTTCCTTCATCGATATCGAATAGTAATGCCTGCACTCGCTGATTGTAGGCTAATTTCAGAAACAATTTCACCCCATTTGAAATTATAGGGAGGATCTCCAGCCAATTCTTTTAAGAATTGAGTGTGTCTTTCATTGCGCCTGCGTTCGGACTCGACACTCAAGTTTTCCCATTTAAGTATCTCTCCATCATTTATAGACGCCAAAAAGATAACACTAATCTTACCTTGTGGTGAGAACATCAATCTTGCGGAAAACACATGGTTTGATATTTCTAATTTGCTAAAATAAAACGATATCCTACCATTGACAGATTCTTCTTTTTCTATTTTTCCCGCCAGTTATTTTCTGATTTTATCGATGCTGCATTTTGCATCTATAGTACAATTTGAAACTGTGATTTGCCCCAATTCACGTAGCGTGCTCATTATCTGTTCCTCATCAAGATAGTGTACAAAGGATTCATATTAGTACCTTCTGGGATAAAGTATTGAGGCAGACCACCAGTACCATAATATTTATTAGCCAGCGCCTTAGAATATCCAACCACTGTATCTTGGCTCAGCTCAGATACGGTAACTCCTGGTCGGAACTGCGCAAAATTGCCTCTGGTAACTTGCAAGCCGTTGTACAATTGCGTCGCATCATTGCCCACTTGTTGAAGGGCCCCCTCAGTTGTATAAAAACTATCCGGCCATGGAGTACCTTGGGCTACTTTCGTACCTTTTGGCAAGGTTATATTTACCCAATTATCAACCCCAGGATATTCGCCCTTTCCCTGCCATGCGGCTGCTAATTCCGCTGGACTTCCCCCATTCCCAGCGGCATTTCAGAAACCATGCTTTACCTTGCGTAGTCGAAAAAAGGAGGTGTCGTTTGCTAATCTGGACATTCATTTATGGCGTGAGTGATCGAAGAGTGGGGATCTGTCTAGTTTTGATTCCATTGAACAATCCTAAAACTCGGCTCTCCATTGCTAACCCCTTCGATTGCTACCAAGATTCTAACAAGCTTGCCAGCACGTTTTCGTGGTATAGGTCCACTCGTTAAAATGTCAAATAAGTCCACTCCGAAACATTCTTTGCCTGTCCAATAACTATACTTGACAGAAAAGCGATTCCTATGAACAAGGCCCAACGTTACCCCCGAAGTTTCGGACGTGAAGAGCAAAGGAAGATAGTTGCTCGTCCAATCTAGGGACGAGAAATACCATGCTTCAATTTTCGAAGGGTCAGTTACATCGTAAATGATTATCGACATGTTATTCATAGGTATTTCATTCGTCATAAGGAGGTAATTTCGTTCTTTACTTCGAAAAAAGTTGAACAAAAAGAAATCTATGTTCATCTCTTGGACTTCTCGTTGTGGTTCAAGATTAACTTTTGACAAGTCAAAGGTTGTTCCATTCAGCTTCGTAAAGATATGTCCCGTTTCTTTCCAAACCGTCAATCTCCACGAGTCGTTTGCGTATTGAACAATCTCATTTTTTCCTTCTCTTAGAATAGCCTTTTTCATGTCAACACGCACCAACTTCGTTGGAGACATGTTCAGATAACCGGCAACAACGGCATTTATTGAGTCGCCAAATACTAGAAATTGGGAAAATAGAAATATCAAAATGAATAGGATTATTCTGAATTTCACTACCAAGTTCTCCCCGTCTTTTCCCATCCCATTGCGTTCAAGTACTGGTCAGTATATTGGCTAAACACCGTTCCTCCATACGCTGCAGTAGTCTGCAAGGTCGTCGTCACCCCTGAAGGAATATATGGGTTTAACCCTGTGTTTGTCGTATTATGAGCTGAATACAAGTTATGTGACTGCTGAGAGTAAGTTAGACCCCATTTCGAATGTGCGTTGAACGTAATATCGAAACCATCCCAATAGACAGCGCCATTCGAATAGTCGTGATTTGAAGTTATTCCTTGAATCAGGCCCTGAGTGGCGGTAGCCATTTTTGTCTTGTAAACATTCGAGTTTGTTCTGGCATCAAAGGCCGGCACAATATCACGACTCCTCCAAGCTGATGATGCCTTAGGTGCTTCAGTATAAGCGGAAGAATTGTCGTTATTTGGAGCCGCTCGATTTTTCAGCACGTCATACATCGCAGCCGCCTCGTGCCAATCAGGGTTCCCTTTGTTACCGGGATTCATTTCACTATAAAGCATGTCCTGAAGATTCTTGAATTGCTCTGTTGTATAACTCTTTCCATTTGTGTCCTTAAGCTGAGTATCCGTAGTTTGAAGATTTGAGCCGTTGTATCTTGTGTCACGTACAAACACCTCATCCTGCTTTGTCGTCTTTACAGTTTGTTCAAGCTGTCCTTCACGATTAAAGTACTGTTTATCCAACCCCGTTGGATCTGTGAACTCTAACGGTCTCTCCCTAAGTTCAGACAGGCCGTTACTTAGAGCGTTTTCTTCTGCGGGATTTTGAGAATTATCCGGCCCTTCAAGCAAAAGCCATAACAATAAGTACTCACTGATGATCTCTCGCTGTTGAGCCTCAAGGGCCGCCATAACAAACAAAGGTCCGAGATGAGGATTTGGACTAGACTTGTGAGCATTGGACGTCATGCTTGGGGCAGTTTAGTCCTCCCCGGTTAACTTCGCAAGTCGCCTGTGGTATTCTTCATCCACCACCTCAAATAGCTCATGCTCCCTTGGGTGGTGCTTTCTGTATACTTTGGCCAATCCATCGGTCATGACATGCGTGTACCGGGCCGTACTTTCTACGTTAGCGTGCCCCAATAGCTCCTGAACATGCCTCACGCTTGCCCCGTTCTCTAATAAATGCGTCGCTGTCGAATGCCTTAATGAATGTGTACTAATTTCCTTCTTATCCATGTCTAAACGTCTGAGTAATTCTCTAAACCGCTCAC
>DAIDJJ010000175.1:0-4951 GCA_027451385.1 Spirochaetales bacterium
TTGAGCCTTTCTGCCAGCGTAGGGTTTGAACAATCTTATGGGGGTGTTGACGGAGATAGCGCCTCCTCGACTGAGGCTTATGCCCTCTTGTCTGCGATTTCTCAAGTTCCCCTGAGACAAGATTTAGCCGTTTCGGGTTCTATCAACCAGCGGGGAGAAATCCAGCCGGTGGGGGGAATCACTGAAAAAGTAGAAGGATTTTACGACACCTGTGTGAAATTAGGATTAACAGGAACTCAAGGCGTCATCATTCCTTACTGGAACATCCAGAATCTTGTCCTGAACCGGGAAGTTCAAAATGCTGTCAAAGAAGGCCTCTTTCATATCTATCCCGTCAAGACTCTTGATGAAGGCTTACACCTTTTGACCGGGCGAGAACTTGGCGAGCGGAGTGAAGACGGAGAATACCCAGAAGGTTCTTTGGGTGCCTTAATTGTCGAAAAACTCTCAGATTTACACAATATCACTCACCCCAAAGATGAGGAGGATGAAGAATGACGTTAGATTCCACCAAGGTTCGTCATGCGGCCAAGAACGGCATTCCTCTTGTCATAAAAACTCACTCTCTTCCTCCACAAACGGAAGCTGACCTCGAAGAAGTTCTTTTTATTTATTTAACTGAGCTAGGACAAGAAGCCCTCAAAGATCATTTATCGTATTGTCTCAAAGAGCTTACTGTTAATGCCAAAAAAGCTAACACCAAGCGGGTCTATTTTCAAGAAAAGGGTTTAGACCTAACTAACTCTGCTGATTACCAAAAAGGTTTGAAAACTTTTAAACAAGATACGATGAATAACTTGGAGTATTACCTTCGGCTACAAGAAAAAGAAGACCTCTTTGTCAAAGTTACGTACCTGATTCGAAATAATACTCTGTATATTTCTGTAAAAAATAACGCCCCCATTGTCTCTGCCGAACTCACGCGAGTGTATGATCGAATTGCCAGGTCTAGAGCTTTTGAAAGCATGGAAGAAGCTTTTGCCGAAGTCCTCGATGATTCAGAGGGCGCTGGTCTTGGGATTGTCATCATGATCCTCATGTTGCGAAAGATGGGGTTATCAGAGAAAGCCTTTGATTTGACGTCTACTGATACCGAAACAACAGCCACCTTGAGTGTCCCCATGAACCTGGTCAAGCTCGAGAGGGTCAATTTGATTGCGGATGAGTTTATTCGACTGATTGAGTCACTCCCCCCCTTTCCGGATAACTTGCAAAAATTGCTCCAGCTCTTGGGTAATCCCGATGTCGATTTCAACCTTGTTGCCCAACAACTGGCCCGTGACCCCGCCCTCACCGCAGATCTCATCAAATACGTCAACTCCGCACAATTTAGCAACCGCAAGCGCATTGATTCGATCCACGAAGCCGTGCGTCTTGTCGGGGTTCGCGGTGTCCAAGAACTAATTTACCCTTATGGAGCGCATAAACTCCTTCACACCTACATCGATCGTCAAAAATCACTTTGGGAAGATGCCGTTCAGGTTTCCGTATACGCCACAGAGCTAGCTCGACGTCTCAAATTCGATCGGGATACTCAAAATCAAGTGCAAATCGCAGGACTGCTGTTCAATCTCGGCCAAATTATTCTTTCGTTTGTCCACCCCGACCTCCTTGAAAAAATCCTCACTTTTTGCCGGGAAAAAGATATCCCTTCCGATTTGTTTGAAAACTTAACCATGAGCATCAACACCTCGGATATTGGTGCCCGTATTGCCGAGAAATGGAACTTTCCAGAAGACTTAATCGTGTTAATTCGGTATCAGCGCATTCCGCAACAGGCTCTTGAACCGCTCCAGGTCTCAGCCAGCTTGATCAACCTTGCTCAGGGCTTTGTTGCCATTGAGCATGAGGTCATGGCCTACTCTCAACTTTCAGCTTTCGCCTTACGGACGCTAAACTTGGATGACACAGAAGCTGTTGCCGCTCTTCACGAAGAATTGCTGACTGCTGTACGAAAAACATGACCCCTCTGCGGCGAACGGCCGTTCGGCAAACGGACCCAGAACCTTGTCCCTATTTACCCCACCGACAGGCCTCGTATGAATTTTTTTGGGCCGACTCGGTGCCTCCAGAAGCTTTGGGACAGTGGCTCTCCGAAGGATGGCGACATTTTGGGACGTTTTTTTTTCGCACGGCGTGTCCTGGTTGTCAGGCCTGTTGGTCCTTACGGGTGGCGGCTAACCAGCTTACTCCCAGTGAGTCTCAACGGCGTCTTTTGAAGAAAAACGCTGAGCTTGAATTTCGAACGGTGCCGACCGTTTACAATCCCGAATACTACGAACTTTGGGCCCATCACTCGCAAAAAAGATTTCAAAAATCTCCGACAGAAGTCGAGTTTGTGGACAGTTTTTTTTCACCAGTTTCGCCGGAAGCCAGCTTTTTGACAGAATACCGCCATCAGGGACGTTTAGCAGGACTAGGCTTTGCCGATGTCACACCACAGGGTCTTAACTCGATTTATTTTGTCTTTCACGAAGATTTCTCGAAACGAAGTTTAGGAATTTACAGCGTGTTACGAGAGTGTCAGCTGGCCGCAGAATGGGGTTTAACTTGGTACTACTTAGGTTTTTGGGTTCAGGGGAATGCGACCATGGCGTATAAAGGACGATTTTTCCCCCGGCAGATCCTATCAGAGGGGGTCTGGAACGACCTCGGGGAACTCGGGCCAACTTAGTTCCCGCAAAAGTGAGTCCAAAATCAAGCGTCCCTCTGGTGTGAGGGCTAAATGATCTCCCGGTTGAATCCAACCTTGGCGACGCCAGGCCTCTCCCACCGATTCTGCCCACGAGCGGACCTCTTCACCTAAGGAGTCAAGGCGCTCTAAAGGTAACCCCTCCCGGGTTCGCAAGGCCGTCAAGAAATGTTCTTTCAGTAAAGCACTTTTTCCAAGGAACTCCACCGAAGCCGGGGTTTCCGAAAGCCAAGCAAATAAAGCGGCTTCCTGGCGACGTTCTAGAATGTTCCCCGCCGGAGTTTGAGCAGGGAGTGTCGAGGCGGCTCCCGGTCCCAGACCCAGGTAAGGCTCAAGCCGCCAATAGGTTTGATTATGCTTTCCCTCATGCCCTGGAAATGCAAAGTTGGAAACTTCGTACCATTCCCGGCCTGAGGCAATGAGCTCGTCGCGGGCCTGAATCCAAAGCTCGTCGGCCCTTTCTTCAGGGAGGTTAACACGTTTTTGGCGCACCATAGTGGCCAAAGGGGTTCCTTCTTCGACGGTTAAAGCGTACAAGCTGACGTGGGGTGGTTGATAGTCGAAAAGTGTCTTGAGGTCAGTTTGAACTTCTGTTTGACCCGGCAGGCCCGTCATAAGGTCTGCCGACCAGCTTCCTTTCCAATTGGAGGCCATCAATTCTAAAGCCCTGTGATTGGTGCGGCTATCCGTTCTACGGCCCAAGACCGCCAAGGCTTGGTCCTGAAAGGTTTGAATACCAAGGCTAAGCCTGGTCACCCCTTGATCGGAAAAAACCTTGAGCATCTCTGCCGAAAGATTTTCGGGGTTGACCTCGATGGTCCACTCTTCAACGGCAGAAGACCCAAGATCCCAAAGCTTTGACTGACGCTGTAAACTGGCTTCTAATTGCCGAAGGGGGATTACACTGGGTGTTCCGCCGCCCCAGTAAAGGGTTCGTATTTTTCCATTCCAACCGCGCTGTTGCAGGAGGGGCTTCCAAAGTTCGACCTCTTGGTCCAATTTCTGCAGAGTCCTATCGACAATGCGAGGACTCCATCCCGTTTCAAAAACAAAATTGCAATACCGGCATCGGTAGGCACAAAAAGGGGTATGCACATACAGCGCTAAAGGCCACATAGTAAGATTTTATCTCAAAAAGCCTAAAACGTGATAGACTAAGGCATCTTTGCACAAAAGGAGTCCACCTTTGGTTTATTCGTCTCCCCGTAAGTCTCTTGCTCTTGTTGTTTGCGTCATCACAAGTTTGATGTTCGCCAGTTGCACCCAGGCTCAAGAAACTGGTCCCTACCGTAACCCTGCTTTGCCTGTAGCCACTCGTGTCGCGGATCTTTTGAGCCGTATGTCCTTGGCTGAAAAAATTGGTCAAATGACTCAAGCCGCCCGCGACTATTTAGTTAGTCCCTCGGATATTGCTACCTACGGGCTCGGCGGCCTTTTGTCTGGCGGCGGTTCGGCACCACGGCCGAATAGTCCGGCTGGTTGGCGTAAGATGATAAATGAATTTCAAAAAGAAGCGCTTTCAACCCGTTTAGGAATCCCTGTTTTGTACGGCATTGATGCTGTACATGGCCACAATAATGCCTATGGTGCCGTCATTTATCCTCATCATATTGGGCTTGGAGCTGCGGATGATCCCCAGCTTGTCGAACAAATCGGAGCCCAAACCGCCGCCGCCTTGAAAGCCACGGGTATACCATGGGATTTTTCACCCTGTGTGGCTGTTGCCCAAGACCTCCGCTGGGGACGCACCTATGAAAGCTACGGAAAAGACCCTGAACTGGTGGCTCGTTTAGGCAAAGCCGAGTTGTTGGGGTTACAAGGGCCTCATTTAGGGGCGACGGGAGTTTTGGCAACCTTGAAACATTTTGCCGGCGACGGCAATACCCAAGACGGGGTTGACCGCGGTAACGATGTGATGACTTGGGAACAATTTCAAGCCACACCATTAGTCCCCTATGCCAAGATTCTCCAGGCTGGTGTGGGCTGTGTCATGGCCTCGTACTCAAGTTGGAATGGGGTGCCCATGCACGCCAACCCAAAACTCCTTACCGGCTGGCTCAAAGAGAAAGAAGGTTTTCAAGGATTCATCGTTTCAGACTGGGGTGCGGTCGGCCTTTTACCTGGTGCTTTGACGGATCAAGTCGCAGCCGCCATCAATGCAGGGGTAGATATGGTCATGGTCCCCGATAAGTATGTCGATTTTATTCATGCGGTCACCGACGACGTCAACAACGGAAAAATTCCCTTGAGTCGAATCAA
>DAIDJJ010000176.1:0-4848 GCA_027451385.1 Spirochaetales bacterium
AATCGGAATTGTCCGATCACATCATACAAATCCGGACCAAGGATGAAATCGCAGATTTAGCCGAAACCATCAACCAAATGACCCAAGGCCTTGTGCACGCTGCCGAAGCCAACAAAGATCTGTTACTGGGTAAAGATATCCAAAAAACTTTTATTCCCTTGGATAAAAATCCTGCGGGAAGAAAAATGACCACCGGGTACCTCGATTTACCCACCATCGAGAAGTTCGGCTATTATGAAGGCGCTAAAGGGGTTTCGGGGGACTACTATGGTTTTCAACAGTTGGATAATAATGATGGCATGAACGCCGCCAGTCCCTGGTACGGCTATATCAAATGTGACGTTTCGGGAAAAGGAATTCCTGCGGCCCTTATCATGTTTAACGTGGCGACACTCGTGGTCAAATTCTTCCGCTCTTGGACTGCCAAAAAAGATGGTCGAAACCCTACAGTTCATGAGACAGTTGCCGAGATCAATGACCTTTTGGAATCGCTGGGCTACAAAGGTCGTTTTGCTGCGTTGAACATGGGTCTCTTGAATGTTCAAACAGGAAAAATTCGGTTCTGTCACGCAGGTGACAATATCGTTCACGTCTGGCGTCATCAAAGGCAAACGTTCGAAACGTTAAGTTATGGTCAATCCCCGGCTACAGGTCAAATTGCAGATTTCATGGCACGTGCTCTTTATAAAGATTATGACATTGCCCTAGAACCCGGTGATACGGTATTTCTCTACACGGACGGTATTGAAGAAGCAAAAAGGTATTTCCGTGGGAGCAATGGGGAACTTATCGCCTTTCGTGATCCTGAGGACCCCGCCACACAAATTTCTGTGATGGAACCAGGCTGTATTGACGGAGAAGATCTGAACCCCGAACGGATTCAGGAAATCATCACAGCGTTTTATAATCGGGGCACTTACACTTTGGTGAAACGTTACGATCCCTGGAGCGGCTCAGGCTTAACGTTTGATTTTAGTACGTGTGATGGGAGTGCTCGTCAGGCTGTCTTGGCCTTAGTTGCGGTAGAAAAAATCTTTCGACTCGTGCCAGACCCCACGGCCACGAAAGAGGACCGCATTAAAGTCGATGTCCAAATTGACGCTTTCTTAAAGCAACATTTTGTCGAGTACTCGCGCTATTTTCACGACCCGCAGCCCGACCCGCAATTTAATGAGTACGTTGTTTTTTCCTACTTAAAAGAAGATGATCAGTTTGACGATTTGACACTGTTGGCTATTCGCAGAAAGGAAAAATCATGAGGACACGTCTACTTCTTGGGCTTTGCCTGGGTTTGTTGGTCAATCTAGGACTGACCGCTCAATCAGAATTTGGTTTGGCAAATCAAACAAAAGATGAAGTATTTACGTACTGGATGGTTCCTTTAACGGCTCCCCAACAGGGTAAAGACGTCCTTCAAGCCCTTGCCAAAGTCTCCAACGAACGTCATTTACTAGCCCCAGGTGAAGAACGCCGTCAATCGCTTCAACCTGGTGAAGCCTTAGTGGGTGGTTTTATACCCTGGAGAAAGGATTTGAATTTTCGAAGTCTGATCTCTTGCGGTTTTTTATTCGCTTCCGAAGCCCCTGTCGGCAAAACCGTTTTATTGACACCAAAAATCTGGCAACAATTTAATCAAGGGCGAGAGTTCTCGGCGGCTCTCCAAGATTTGGGTTTATTAGTTCCTCAATATGACTTTTCAGGTCAATCCACGGACTGGGAGAAGGTCTTGCCGATCGTCCGTTTCAGCTCCGCTTTTCGTCCTCGGTTGCAAGGAGGTAACTCAAATCCTCCAGCTTTTGTTCCTGTCGAAACCCTTCAGGCCGTGATTTTTGATCAGACCTTATGGATGAGAGTCAAATTGGCGCACGAGCCCAACACATCTGGAGCCTTTCTCTGGACCTTTCACGAAACTTCGGGAAAAGTTTTAAAACTCGAAGTGCCTTGGCAGGCGGAACGCGGGGCAGGGTACCTCTTTCAAGGAACACATGAGGGAATTCCTAGTGCCTTTTGGCACCGAGATGGGTCTACCTGGGTAGTCTGGTGGCCCCTTCAGAGGTTAGATGCGGCAGATCAAGCGGCCCTTCCACAAGCCTCCGTTGCGTTTTCTGAGATTTTGGAGTTAAATGGTACTCAAGGAGAATATAGCTTTGCGGATTTCTCCTTGGCTGAACTGCCATAATCTGATTGAAAAGGCCATGCCCTGTGAGTAAAACCTTAACGCCACCTGAAGAAAAAGCGCGGTTTTATTGTGAAAACTGCCACCATGAGGTTCCCTTTAATGCGGCCGTTTGTCCCCACTGTAAAAAAACCTTTCAGTCTGTGCAGTGCCCGATTTGCCGTTTTTCTGGGCATCCCGATAAGTTTCTGAATGGGTGCCCTCAATGTGGTTATCTTTCTACCACAAGTGCACTGGGAGTACGCCGCGACAGTCGGGTGAGCCGTCAAACCCGAAAACGATCTCGCCATAAAAAAGATCTTTTCATTCCCTTAATGATCTTGTTTCTGGTTTTGTTTGCCGTGGGTGTACTTTGGTATTATTTAACCAGGAATTCTTAAAGAAGAACTTCTATGAAAAAACTATTGGGAATTATTCTTGGGGGAATCCTCGGGGGCCTCGTGCTAACGACTTCGGTCTCGGCACAAACTCCGCTCTCCTTAGGTTTTGATCAGATTCACTTGGGTATGACGCTGGCTCAAGTGAAACAGGAGTTGTCTCATTCGGGCTATTTTCAATGGTCGGGGGGACCTCAAGTAACTTTGTTGGCTAAGCCTAATAACTCACTTATTGATGTGCCCGGCATGAGTTATTTTCGTCGAGGAGTGTTCCAATTTCATCAAGGGATACTTTTTGTGGCCTCGTACGATTTAAATCCGCAAGAGTTTGACTATTATGGCTTGTACACAGCTCTGGTCAAAAAATATGGTCAACCAGGGGAGTTGGACCCCAGTATGGCAGCATGGTCGGATGGAAAAACTCGGCTTTCTTTGGAAAGGCCTTTGACCATCAAGTATGTCGACTTGACGATCGAGGCAAAAATAAAACAAAATTCCCAAGCGGGAAAAGATTATCAACAAATTTCCCGGGAGAAATTTCTTGAACTATTTTAAAACTTTGAATTTTATCAAAATAACTTTGTTATTTCTGGCTTTAAGCCTCACAACAGGTTGTGCCGCGTCACTCCCTGTCGTGAATTTAAAAGTCGGTCCTGCTGTCTTTCGTGTCGAGTTGGCTACAACCATTGCGGAACGCGAAAAAGGGCTGATGTTTCGGACTCAGATGAAAGAAAACCATGGGATGCTGTTTGTGTTTGCCCGTGAGGTTCCTCAGGTTTTCTGGATGAAAAATACCCACCTTCCGCTTTCGGTGGCGTTCGCCGATCGCAATGGTGTGATTAAAAAAATTCTTGACATGACGCCCTTTTCTTTAGAGCCTCGTTCTTCTGAATATTCCGTGCTTTATGCACTCGAAGTCAATCAAGGGGCGTTTAAAAAATTTGGGGTGAAAGTTGGGGACGTCATTGCAGTGAACACGCTACCTCCTCTCCATCCCGAAGCTTCCCCAGATGAGCGTTAGCTCTGACCTGATTTGCACTGACCAAACGATGAATTCAACCCATTGAAAGTGAGGATATGATGAGTGATCTCTACACCGGTTCCTTTGAAGCCACTTGGGAACGAAGTAAAAAACTAGAGGCGGATTTGCCCCTGCACCCCGAAAAATATCGTGTTTTGACGGGGGATCGTCCTACAGGCAGACTTCACATTGGCCATCTTTTCGGTTCGCTAGAAAATCGACGCCGGCTGCAAGCTCTGGGCGTGACGACCTATATTGTTATTGCGGATTACCAAGTTTTAACAGACCGGGAGACCTTTGAGGCTATTGCCGAAAATACGCTTCAGCTTGTTCTGGATTATCTCTCGGTCGGTATTGACCCCGAAAATTCCCGGACCTTTATTTTTCCCCATAGTCACGTTCCAGAACTCAATCAACTCCTTTTACCGTTCTTAACTTTGGTGACGATGGCAGAACTGGATCGGAATCCTACCGTCAAGGAAGAAATTCAAGCGGCAGGTCTGACTCGTATCAATGCCGGGATGTATACTTATCCTATCCACCAAGCGGCAGATATTCTGTTTTGTAAAGGTAATGTCGTACCTGTTGGCAAAGACCAATTACCTCACTTAGAGATCACTCGAACCGTGGCTAGACGTTTTAACGAACGGTATGGAAAAGGCCAAATGGTGTTTCCTGAACCAAATCCTTTGCTCAGTCAGGCTCCCGTCATTTTAGGCTTGGATGGATCGCAAAAGATGAGTAAAAGTCGCAACAACGCCATTATGTTGAGTTCAAGTCCAGAAGAAACCGCCCAGGCCATTAAAAAAGCCAAAACTGACGCCGAACGGCAAATCACGTATGACCCTGTTCAACGCCCCGAAGTCGCCAACTTACTCTTACTAGCTTCTTTAGCTACGGGAGAGACTCCTCAAGCTTTGGCCCAACGGATTGGGGATGGGGGAGCCGGTAAGTTGAAAGCCTTAGTCACGGAAGCCTTAAACGCTTATTTAGAGCCCATTCGTTTAAAACGTCAGGCCCTAGAAAAAGATTTGGGGTATGTCCGCAATGTACTTCGGAAAGGAATTGAGGGGGCCAGAGAAGAAGCTGTAAAGACTCTCAATGAAGTGCGCGGCGTGATGAATATGAATCTATATTTTTAAAATATTCCAAAAAAACTATATTGACCTTAATGCATGTTTAAAAGTATTCTTTCTGGGAAAGGACAGGGGTAACCCTGTTCTTGAGAAGGAGTGCTTATGGTGCAAGAGACGTTAGCTAAGGCGGTGAACCTC
>DAIDJJ010000177.1:0-4842 GCA_027451385.1 Spirochaetales bacterium
AGGAAAGCAAATTTCCTTTTTATGGACGACGGGTTGGCAGGATTACCCTAGCTTTTTGCTCGACGTATCGGGAAACGCTTCTTGGGGGGCTTCATCCTTTGCGGTGGCGTATAATATCACCAACCTACCTCTGGCGGGGTTAGCTTCTCAAAGTGGCCCAACAACCTTAGACTCTGCTTTGGTGAATGCATTAACAGGTTGGCAGGTTAATGCCAGCGGACTCGTCAAAGCTTCTCGTCAAGGTTTTGAGGTTTCTCCCTCACTTTGGAAGCTCCAGGATACACAACATCCTCAAAGAAATCTGAGTTTAATTTTTTCTTTTGAAAAGCGCTTGCTTAAGGTAGATCAAGTTCAAGGTCAATGGGATACTTTTCCCTTTTCTGGTGAACTTGACGTAGAATTTCACAAAAATAAGCTCATAACACTCCACTCGGAATGGGAACTTTATCAAAAGCACTTTGATCTCACAGGAGAATATCAACCAGACTTGCATCGATTTTTATTAGGGGGAACTTCAGGAATATCTGGCAGTTGGGAAGGAAACTCTGAAACTTGGTTGGCTTCGTTTCAAGTTCAACAATTTCCTTTGCCGGGGGGGGATTCACTCTCTTTTCAGGGGAGTCTTTCCAAGCAAGGTGAAAAATACTCTGGGGGAATTTACGAGGGAGTCTGGCAGGGACATTATCCCTTGGGACAAACCCCTTTTACCGTGAATTGGGTGGCAAGCCTTGAGGATCATCAGGTCACTTTTCATATCCTTCGCTGGGCCGATCTTTGGGGGACTCGACAGGGAAGCTTGGCCGTTTCTTGGGGAAAACTTTCGGTGCCCTGGAAAGCTGACTTGAAAATTACATCCCCTGAGGGGGAAGCCGAAAGAATACGTTTGAACTGGTTATGGGGGGAAGTTGTTAATGTCGATGCGCAATGGCAGCATTCACCTGTTCAGCGTTTTTTGCCTGAACCCTGGCAAGGGACTTGGCAGGGCCAAGGGACTTTAGTTTGGACAAAAGATAACGGGGTCAGTTGGAATGCTGCGGTCTCTTCCGACAAAATTTATTACGGTTACGACCCGGTCAACGTCTCGTGTCGTCTCACGGGGACTCTTTCACGGCTAGAAATTCACAGTTTTAAAGGGGATTGGAGAGGGGGGACCATCACAGATGGGCAACTTTCCTTAGATTGGCAAAAAAAAGCTTGGGAATGGGTATCGGATCAAGCGATTGCCGTAGCAGGAAAAAAATGGACTTGGCAAGGTGTCAGTCAAGGTCAATGGTCTGATCTAAATCAGGACTTTACTTTGAATACCACGTATTCCTGGTCCAATGCTCGATTAGGGAAGCAAACTTTTTCGCCCGGCCTTCTCCGAGGTGAAATAAAAGGTCAAAATTGGTTGCTCCGCACTGCTGATGGCGTGGTGAAGGCTCAGGGAGAGGGTTTGGAGCATTATCAAGTCCATATACTATCCCCGGCGGGAGTGATTGTGAACGCAGAAGGCCACTTAACACCGCAGGACTTTCATACGGAAATCACCAGTTTTCGGGTGCCGCTGAAGGAAGTGGCACCTTGGCTGAACAGCGATATGCTCCAAATTCAAGACGGTGTCATGGTAGGAAGTGTGAATGTCTCTGGCTCTTGGATTGATCCCAGCATTACAGGGGATGCCCAGTTGCAAAATTTTGTCTTTGAGAATTCCTTTCTGAGAAAAGCTGTGGGACCCTTTTCAGGAAATATCGAATTTCGCGATAAAACTATCACTATTCCCGCTGTAAATGTGGGGCCTAAAGGTCAAAGCTGGTTGCTTGGAGGAGTTCTGCACTTTGATCATGCCGCGATCGACCATTTTCAACTAACCGTTCGTACCGATGATTTATCTTGGATACCGGCTCGTTATGTTTTGACAGGTATTGATGCGGAAGGCTGGGTAGCTGGTCAACTGACGATTTCTGGGGATGCCTATTCTATGAATATCCAAGGTGACGTTACCCTTCAAAATACAGATATACGTCTCATTCCTGTTCAAAACTCTTCAACCAATGGCTATGGTGTCAATGTCGACCTCCAGTTAAAGACAGGCCGAAAGGTGGAATTTGTCTGGCCGGACCCCAATTTACCTCTGGTGAAAGCTACCGCTATGCCAGGGCAAAAATTATATATTCGCTACAATGACCAAACTTCACAATTCTCGCTTTTAGGTGTCATCAATTTCCTCACGGGAGAAATTAACTATGTTTCACAAACCTTTCAGATTCAGGAAGGAAAACTCACCTTTAGGGAATCTGAAGCCTCTTTTGACCCCCATCTTAGTGTTGAGGCTGACCTGAAAACCCGTGATTCCGAAGGGCCTGTGATGATTATTTTGAAGGCGGAAGGCCCCTTGAGTGAGTTTGCCCCCACCTTTACAACCTTACCTTATCGAACTCCAGAAGAATTGCAGCAACTTTTAGGTACGACCTTGGCGGTTTCTAGTACGTCAACCCCCTTGGACTCAGCATTCTCTGTGGCTTCCGACCTGGGCTCGGGTATCCTGTTGCGTCCTTTTGAAGAATCTGTTAAAAAAAGCTTTGGGTTAGATCTGTTTTCAATCAGAACTCAAATTCTTGAAAAAGCTCTAACTCTGTCGAATTCAACGAATGCGAGCTACCTTGACAATACCAGGGTTTACTTTGGTAAGTACTTAGGTGATAAGCTTTTTTTGCAAGGAGATCTCAATATTCACCAGAATCCTGTTGTCGGTGGTATACAAACGACAGGTTTTCAAGTGGATCCTGAAATTCAGCTAGAATTTACGACTCCTTTCTTTCTCTTGAATTGGACACTTGTGCCTCAGCATCTACAAAATTTATTTGTCACGGATAATACCGTAACGTTCAGCTGGAATTGGAGTTATTGACACGAAGGAGAGTTCATGACGTTTCGCAGGTTACTGGCCGTTTTGCTTTTGACGCTACCGGGGTTGACAGCTTTTGCTCAAGCGGCAGCTGGTTCAGCATCCACAGGGAATCCCTCCGTTCCTGTTGTACAAGATTGGTATATGAACAAACCCATTGCGGACATTCGCTTTGAAGGGCTTGTGACTATTCAGCGAAGTGAAATGGATGGTGTTGTCAGACCTTATATTGGTAAGAAATTTACTGACGACTTATTTCAACAATTGCAAGGTGATTTGTATAACCTGGACTATTTCGAAGGCTTAATTTCCCCCACGGCGGTAAAGGCTGATCCACAAGGTGATCAGGTCATCTTGATCTTTAAAGTCAAGGAAAAACCCACGATCGCTGATTTTGTCTTTAACGGCGATACAAAAATTAGCTCTTCAGATCTTTCTGGGGTACTGACGTCCAAGAAAGGCGATATCATCAACCAAGGAAAAATCAAGGCCGATGAACAAGCCCTTTTGAAGTATTATAATGACCACGGGTATCTAGCGGCAAAAGTCAGTTCTACGACTGAAATTAATAAGAAACATGAAGCTACCATCTACTTCAATATAGATGAAGGCATGCAGACCGCTGTCAAAAAAATTGAATTTCAAGGTCTTTCGTTTGCTACTGCAAGCACCTTGAAAGGGTTAATGGACACCAAAGAGGTGGGTTGGTTTGATGCTGGACTTTTCAAAGAAGCGGCTTTTGCAAAGGATTTAAGAACAATTGAGCAATACTATTGGGATCGCGGTTATGTAGACGCAAAAATTGTCGACGTTCAGAAAAAAGTCGAGTTTGATAAAACAAATGATCGAAATCTTCTAGATATCATGATTACCATCCAGGAAGGTAAACCCTTTATTTTTGGTGGGTTTTCTTTTCATGGAAATGAAATTTTCTCTACTGAAAAACTACAATCCCTGGTTCGACAACCTATAGGGAGCGTGCTGAGTAAAGAACGTGTAGATGCGGATTTTCAAAAGATTTCCGACTTATATTATGAAAATGGCTATATTTTTAATGAAATTAAAAAAACAGAAGTTCGTACCGGCAACAAAATTTCTTATGTGATAGACATTGTCGAACGTCCCCGTGCTCATATTGAAAGTATCCTGGTTAAAGGGAACACAAAAACGAAGTCTTACGTCATTACTCGCGAAATGCCGATTCAAGTGGGTGACGTGTTTAGCAAGGCGAAAATTGTGGAAGGAATCCATAACCTCTACAACTTGCAATATTTTAACAGCATTGTTCCCGAAACACCGCAGGGCTCTGCCGATGGACTGATGGATCTCGTCCTGAATGTCGAAGAAGCTAAAACCGCCGATATGTCATTTGGTTTGTCCTTCTCAGGGGCTACTTCCTTTCCTGTGTCGGCCCAAATTAAGTGGGGAGACAAAAACTTCCTGGGAGAAGGGTATAACTTTAGTGTCGCTTCTAGTCTTTCTCCCATTATTCAAAGTTTGAACGTTAGCTTTGTTGATAACTGGGCCTTTGACCAACGTTTGACTTTGGGTTGGAACTTGGGCGTGTCTCATGCCATCAATCAAAATATTCCACAAGACGCGAATGCGCCATTGTCCACAGGTATTGGAACGGCTGTTCCAGACCCTTACAACCCCAATGACTACGTATTTACAGATTCCGAGACCTATGGGGGACATTCCTATAATGCGGGGGATCCTTTCCCAGGAACCCCGACGTCTAATGACATAACTCAGCTTCATTTGGTTACCCGCTACCAATACGACCTGTCCAATAACCAGGCTCAGTATTCCACGATGCAGTACGAGTCGTATGACTTCTCATTAGGGGTGAACACCGGTTATGCCTGGTACTTACCTTGGGGGCGTCTCAGTGTCGGAACAGGGGCTCAATCTGCTCTGCAATATGTGTCGTATGATGCCACCTTATTCCGTCC
>DAIDJJ010000178.1:0-4807 GCA_027451385.1 Spirochaetales bacterium
CAGGTTCTCCAGAAGGAAGCAAACCTGTTTCTGCATCAACATCGACAAACTGAAGCCCTGTTGCTGGTACGGGAAACTTAATTGGGGGAAGTTTTTCATGAATTTTTTTCATATACTCTGCCCAGTAGATCCCTGCTGCTGTGGCACCGGTATTTTCTAGACCAAGAGAATTGCCGGGGTGGTCAAACCCTAACCAAACCGCAGTCGTCATATACGGGGAGTAACCTACGGTCCAAGCATCAGACCAGTTTTGTGTGGTTCCTGTTTTTCCAGCCATTTCCATGGGAAGGCCATTAACATACCAACGGGCATAAGCCAACGTTCCAGATTGAACTGTAGTTTCTAGTAAGTTCGTCATAATATAGGCCGTTTGTGGACTGATAATTTGGGCAGCACTACCTTTAAGACGCTGTTCATTGAGCATTTCTGCGGCAGGATTCGCAATAATATTGCCGTTTCGGTCTTGAATATACAAAACAGCAATCGGGTCGACTTCTCGTCCTTGATTAGCAAAGATTGCATAGGCGCGTGCCATTTGGATGGGAGCTACGGAGATAACACCTAAGGCCAAGGGGTACCTCCGGGGGAAGGTCGCCGCAATTTGGGCTGGGTCAGTAATTCCGAGCAACTTAGCGGCACGATCAATCGCAGCATCAAAACCAATGCCCGCTAAAATTTGCATAGATGGAACGTTCATGGAATGAGCTAGGGCTTGTCTGAGCAAAACGGGACCTTTCCACTCACCACGGAAATTCAACGGAGTATAATAAGTGCCGTCTTCGTTCCGGAAGACCGTGGGCTGATCCATAATCATGGTTGCAGGCGTATATTTTCGAGAATCTATAGCCGCAGAATAGTAGAGAGGCTTAAAAGAAGAGCCAGGCTGAACACGGGCTTGAACCGCCCGATTGAACTGGTTCAGGCGGTCAAAGTGTGAGCCTCCGACCATAGCTTTGATATACCCTGTGGCATTATCCAAGGTGATCAGAGCCCCTTCAACTTGATCGCGGCCCATCAATGTCACCACAGGTTTGTAGGCTTTGGTAGCTACCGTATCCAAGGTGCTGACTCCGAACAATTTAGCCGCTATATCAATGGTGGGTAAAAGATCTTGCTCCATGTCACTTCGGGCATCTCGCAATCGTTGAGTTCCCTTAGCTTTGAGATCGCTGATGTTAAAGGTATAACTTAACATATCTAAAAGTGGAGCAATTTCTGAATCGACAACATTAAGTCTACGACCATTCGAGGCTTGAAATTTCTCATTTGTGATTTCAATTCCCCGAGTCATCACTTCATCGGCAACCTTTTGGATATTGAGATCAAGAGTTGTATGAATCACTAAGCCATCACGGTAAATATCATGTGTTCCCACAAGATTGTCTTCAACCCAATTGCGGATGTATTCTGAAAAATACGGAGCCCAATCAACTCGGTCAAAGTAGGCTGTACTCATGTTTCCACGACTGTAGTCATAGTTGGCCCAGTACTGGTCAAAGCTGTCTTTAGCCTGTTTTGCCGTGATGTAACCTAATTGAACCATTTGATCAAGAATATCTTTTTGAACCTTTGCGGCTCCATTGGGGTTACGAATTGGAGAATACATGCCCGGCCTAACTAATTGAATCACCAGAAGAGCGGCTTCTGCGGGAGTCAATTCGTTGACGGGTTTATTGAAGAAGTATTTGCTGGCGGCTTCCACTCCGTAGGTTGCATGACCAAAAGGCATGTTGTTCATGTATTGTTCAAGAATTTCTTCTTTGGAGAATTTTGTCTCAAGCTGAAGAGCCCACCAAAGTTCTTGAAGTTTTCGAGTAAGTGTTAATTTTGTCCGGTCTGAATAGAGCTTCCCTGCTAGCTGTTGTGTCAGGGTTGAACCGCCTTGAAGGTGATGAGTGATAATGTCCATCACCATGGCTCGCAGGATTCCCTTGAGCGAAAAACCATTATGATAGAAGAAATCTTGGTCTTCGCGGGTAACTAAGGCGTCCGTCAAAAAGCGGGGGATATCATTGTAGGATACGAGGTCTCGTTTTTCGGTAGAAAAGAATTCTGTAATGACATTTCCATGAATATCGAGAACCTTCGAAGGCAAGGCAGGATCAAAATTTCCGAAATTGGAGTGATTTTGGATATTCCAGGTGGCACTTAAGGTGACCCCCAGAAGAAGGCCTATGCCAGAAGCCCAAACCAAAGCGATAATTGCCAGGATTTTGAGCCGACGATTGCGTCTTTCGGAAAAGATCATGGCTTATCGTAGGCAAACAACGATTTTCTGTCAACTTAGCGCAGGTTTTTCATGTTAAAAAAAAGAAGCCGGCTGGGGAAGCCGGCTTCGACCCCGAAGGGTATCGTAGGATATAGAAACTGGGAGGGGAACTATATCACGACGACAATTAAACTATCGACGGGTCACCCAAGTTACTTAACAAAAAAGTGACCTGACCCCTGTTTTGGGTCCAATTAGGCTGAGAAAATCTGCCGACCAAAGTGGGCAAAGGAGCTGACCTGAAAAAAGGACAATACTCTGAGGAGAAGTTTGTCGAAAGTACGGGATTTCGCAACCAACATATTTTTGCTGGAAATAGGGGGGGCCATTCATGAGTGTCAATTTTTCGGATTTGACTTCAAAGACAAGAAAATATGTTGGAGCCGACATGCCTTTCTCGACTTCCAGGCGAAGGTTAAAGCCACAACAAACTCAGCCCACGATCTTCCTGTAGCACCCAATCTTCTAGATCAAAAGTTTAGCGTAGATGGACCAGGCAAAGTGTGGGGCACTGACATCACTTACATTCCTACTGAAGAAGGGTGAACGCCCCAACAGAAAGTTTCTGGAGGACACTCGAACAAGAAATGGTCAATCATCGCAGGTTTAAGACACGCCAAGAAGCACAAGCACCGGCTCGTTGGGCCAAAAATTATTAAAGTAAAATGAAAATAGCTTAGGATTTTACTGTCTACTATTGATAGTAGGGGGCATCTGTGCCTGTTTCCAGTCCCCAGCTGTTCGCCAAATCATTCAACTTTTTGTCCAGCGTCAAAAGCCGAGCTCCAAATCTTCGTGCAACAGTAAGATAGAAGAGATCGTAGCTTGAATGCCCCGTTCTTATGGACTCCAGCAATGTTTCTTCTTTTGTATTGGCAATGTCAATGAACTCATCAACCAATGAATCACAGTAATTTAGTTTCTCAATTGCCTGATCTTGATTGAGAAGCGCAGATCGAACGTATTTGAACATCACGTTTGTTGTTTCTGCTTTGTAGAGTTCTGATGTTATTACTCGGTCTGCCTGATCCAAGAAATTTCTGATTGAATCGGCCTTGGCTCGGTCAAGAGAAACTTCGATCCCGGCATTTGCATCCAAAACCACTATCATCGTTCTCTGTCCTCACGGATCAAATCCACCGGATCAGGAAAGGAATCTACATTGGGAAGCTTTCTTTTCCGGATTTCTTCAAGAACCTGCCTTCTTTTTGCCAATCGCTCTTCGTTGAAATCGAGTGCCTTTTTCAGTAAAACCACGGTCTCTTGTGCAATACTTCGATTTTCGGCGGCAGCAACCTTGGAGAGTTTTTCGTAAAGCTCTTTAGGCATGTCACGAACTTGAAGGAGCGGCATAGTTCACCTCACATGGAAGTCAAACTAATGCAGAATGCATACAAAGTCAACTTTTCTTTCTAACGCTCGGTTGACCTGTGAGGCTGTGTTTGGTGAAGCCAAACTTGGCGCGAGGTTTGACACAATCGGGACAAATCTCGTGACAAAAGCCGAATCCGGTCAAAACGGATGTTAGCCGATTTCTTTCAAAATCTCTTCAGCGGAAAGAAATCGAGGTGCCTTGCCAGATTCTTAAAATTTCTGAATCGTTTCCCTGTCCTGGATGTCTTCAAAAAGATCTTTCAGCGAATACTTAATAATAGTAGATTTTTCTTCTTCCGAATTCAAGCGAACCGAAATTACTGCCATTTCTTATAGACCTCCTCTCTCTTGTCTATCGCAATGATATAAATGTCATTATTTTCAATATAAAGATTGATTTATACTTACGTATGTCGAATAAGTGTCTAGATTTACAAGGCGTCCCTAATGTGAAAACTCTTGGTGTAAGGCGCAAGGGTACACTTAGCAGTTAGATTATTTGTTTGCTCCGATGGAATGAACCGCTGCGGGTCCGCACGGTGGTGTGGTGAGTTGGGGTTAATTGCACCTACCTAACCGATTTAGCTGAACCTCAAACCCAGTTTTCAAGCTTCAAACACGGAATTCTCTCAAATTCTTTCGTATTGTTCGTAACCAGAACCAAATTACGAACCAGGGCCTGAGAAGCGATCTGCATGTCATATGGTCCAATCACTAGACCTCGACTTTCCAGGTCAGCCCGTATCACACCGAAAACTTCTGCATCCTCATCGTTGTACTCCAGAATTTCGAACGCAGATACGAAATTAACCAAAGCCATTCGATTTCGGTCTCGAAATAGACTTTTGGATACGCCTTATTCCTGTTCATCCAATGAAATTGCTGAGAGCTTCACATCAGCCGGCCTCTGTTGCTTTACTCGCTCCACAACCTGCTTCGGCCTTTTGTTGATGATATAAATACAAATGTTGCTGTCCAGAAGGTACACTAAAGTCCATCCCTCACCTGCATTGGAGGCTGCTGCCTTCCTTCCGACATGAAATCATCTGTGAACTCCGTCAAACTGCGCTCAAACGCCTCCCATGGGTGTTGATTCCCGCAAAGAAGTCATGGGGTTTGGAAAAAATTCCGAAATTAAATTGAACGAGCTAAAACAGAAGAGAG
>DAIDJJ010000179.1:0-4774 GCA_027451385.1 Spirochaetales bacterium
GATGCGTCAGGACAAAGTCAAGAAAAAATTTGGACCACGACAACTCAGGGACAAACGGAAACTCAAACGGTGAATGGTCAACAAAGGGTAAAAGAGTACGATTCGTCTGGACGTTTGACCCGCGAAACCCTGGAACTTCCCGACAAAACTCAACGGGTCAAAACTTGGATTTATGATCAACAAGGTCGCTTGATCCTGCAAACTCAGCAGGTACACGATATTCTCGATGAAATCAAAACAGAATGGACTCCAACCGGAAAGGTTGTGACGACCTGGAAAGATGGAGTTTTACAAAGCCAAACCGTCTGGAAAGGCAGTGATATCCAAAAAGAAGTCCAGTATTTACAAGGCACCAAAATCTGGGAAAAACTTTGGGAAAATGGTCGTACCGTCGAAACTTTGTTTTACTTAGATGGGAATTTGGTTCGTACGCTGAAGGACTCTCCATGAAATTTCGGGGTTTGTTGTTTCTTTCTACAAGGTATTTACGTTCTAAACGACGAGAACGAGGCTGGTCTGCTCCCCTCATGTCCGTCTTGGGGTTAATGGTAGGTGTTTTGACGTTAAATGCGGTACTGGCGGTCATGAATGGGTTTCAATTGACCTTTATCGAGAGTATTCTCGAAGTCTCGTCTTACCATCTGCAGTGGACCCCACCTCAACCAGTTCCTGAATCAGTTTTGCAACGTTTGCGAACCCTGCCAGGAGTTCGGGCTGTAGAACCCTATACAGAAACTCAAACCTTGGTCTACGGCTCTGGGGGAGATGCCCGGCCTGCCATTCTCAGAGGACTCTCACCGTTAGCCTGGAAAAGGGACCCTCAATTTGCTCATCACTTGACCGTTTTGGCTGGTTCAGCGGTACCTGGCAAAGGGCAGGTTCTGATTGGAGAAGAGTTAGCTAGAACCTTAGGTGTGGGGCTAGGGGATACCCTCAGGGTCCTCGCGCTTCAAAATCCACATTTTTCCATATTTCGTCCCATTTATACGACTTTAACGGTGGGGGGGATCTTTCGAACCGGATATTACGAAATTGATGTCGGTTGGCTCTTTGTCACACGAGAGACAGCTCTCGCGGGTCTCACGTCTCCCCAAGAGGAAAAGATTGGCTTTAAGTTGATTCACGAAGATGATGACCAGGCCATGATGAAGCTCATTGCCAAAACTGCAGGGGCACCCTTAGCCGAGTTTACAAGTTGGCGAACCTTTAATGCCGCTTTTTTTGGTGCCTTGAAAACAGAAAAAACAGCCATGATGTTTTTAGTCGGTCTTGTGTTTTTAGTCGTCGGTGTGAACGTGTTTCAAAGTCAGCGCCGTACGGTTCAGGAACATACCGAAGAGATTGCTGTGTGGCAGGCTTTAGGACTAGATGTTCAGCGAATTCGGAAAGTTTTTGCCTGGGAAGGTTTGGGGGTGGGAATCTTAGGGGCTGTCTTAGGGACTGTCTTGGGTATACTCGTTGCCCATTCCATTTCTCACGTTTTAACAACCTTACAAGACCTGCTCAATACCTTGTTAAAAGCCTTTTCAGGTGGAGGTGTCACCTTGTTTTCTCGCGAAGCTTTCTATTTACCCTCCATTCCAGCCCGGGTTATCCCCCAAGAGGTAGCCCTTATCGCTGGCTTTGCCATTGTCTCTGCAGCGCTGGCCTCCTGGCTAGCCTCTTCTCGCGTCACCAAGATCGTTCCCTCGGAGGTCTTAAAAAACGAATGAGCGACTCTGTAACTCACTCTCCAACCCTGACAACGCCACCTCTTTTAGAATACCGCTCTGTAGATAAAACCTTTACAGGGCAAAGCGAAGAATTGCCCATTTTAAAAGGGTTAAACTGGAGCCTTTCGCCCCAAGTCTCGGCGTCCATCACAGGGGAATCTGGTGCTGGGAAAAGCACCTTGCTCCACTTGGCGGCGGCCTTAGACCGTCCCACCAGCGGAACAATTTTTGTAGCCGGACAGGCTGTGTCTCAGTTAAAAGAAAAAGAATTGTCTCAGTTTCGTGCCAAAACAGTCGGCATCATCTTTCAATTTCACTTTCTTTTAAAAGAGTTTAGCGTTGCAGAAAATGTTTGGATGCCGGCGTGGTTGGCTGGTGAATCCAAGAAAATTGCTCAAGTACGAGCTCGAGACTTGTTGGCTCAAGTTGGTATGGAGAAACGTTCCTTGGATTACCCAGGTATCCTTTCGGGGGGGGAACGTCAACGCGTTGCCTTAGCACGAGCTTTGATCAATGACCCCCCGTTACTTTTAGCGGATGAACCCACAGGAAATTTAGACGAGCGCAATTCCCTTCATGTCCAAGAACTCTTATTAAACTTGGTCTCTCAGACTAAAAAAACCTTACTTCTAGTGACCCATGACCATGTCTTTGCCCGACGCTGTCAGCAAGCTTGGCGGTTAACAGCCGGCACCTTGGTTCCCGAGGAAAAACCATGAGCTGGCGGTGGAGGGCGGGGTGGAAGTTAGGTTTTCGAGTCTTTCAGGGAGCTTTTCAAGGGAGGACGAAATTTCTCTTGTCCAGTGCCTTGGCAATGGCCCTAGGGTTAATGCCCTTGGTGGTGGTTTTTTCAATTGCCGATGGGATGATTGAGGGCATTATGGCCCGAACTCTCGAAGTTGCCGTTTACCACTTACAAGTTTGGCCTTTTTCCTCCCTTACCCCCCCCTCGGCATTAGAACTTCAAAACATGCGTCAACGTTTAGACGCTTCGTATCCCGGAGCTCACGCCTGGCCGGAACGCGACGGCTTTGCCTTAGCCTTTACTGAACACGCTCGCACAGGCGTAGATATTCGCGGAGTTGACCCTACTTGGATAAAAGACCCCGGTGTTCGCCGATATTTAACCGCTCAAAAAGGGACACTAAACTTTCCGGATGCGCATTCGATTTGGTTGGGCGATGAAATTGCCCATAAACTAGGGGTACAACCAGGTGACCAAATTAAGTTGCTCACCTCTCAAATGAACAACGGGACCCCCACGATTCCCCGAATCACGACGCTCACCGTTCGAGCCTTAGTCAGTATTGGTTACCAGGAATTAGATAAACTCTGGGTGTTTGTCCCTTATGAAACGGCAGTTCAACTCTTACCCGGACCGCAAACCCCTACTTATTGGGGGGTAAAAATCCCTGATCCTTATCACCATCTCGACCAAGCCACTCAGGCCTTAGGTGTCGCCGCAGGGAATAACTATATTGTTGCCCCGTGGACCCAATTGGCAAAATCCCAACTTTTAAACTATCAAACAACACGAGCTTTACTGGCGCTCATCACAGCCCTAATTTTGCTGGTTGCTTCAGTAAATATTTCCACTTCGATGGTGACCTTAGTGTTAGAACGCCAGGGAGAAATTGCCATCCTAAAAGCTACAGGAACACCACCGTCGATCATAACCTGGCAATTTTTATCCTTGGGAATGCTTTCGGGTCTCCTGGCTTCGGTCGCTGGGATAGTCGTAGGTTCCGCTTTGGCTCTCAACATCAATAACCTCATTAGTGGCATTGATGACGTAGTGTCCTTCTTTCAAGGAAATGGCAAGAGTTTTCACCTCTTAAACAACAATTATTACCTCACCACAATTCCCGTACGTCTTCATACCTCGGTATTGTTATTGATGGGGTTTGGAACAGTCTTATTGGCAACCTTTGCGGCTTGGTTTCCCGCGCGAAGGGCTAGCCGTCTTCGACCGTTAGAAGTACTCCGGAAAGTCTAAGATTTGCATACGTAAGCTCAAGGATTTTTACTAGGTTATAGTTAGGGTGTTTACTACGTTAGAGTGAGTCTTTTTACTACATTATGGTGAGTCACAACATAACGTAGTAAAGAACCTTGAGTTCATGTAATTAAATTGCAGGAGAGCGTTTCACTCTTTTTGAGTTTCTAGAGAAAAAACATGTGTATATGTCTTTCCCGAAGGAGTCTGATAGGTTAACGTTAAGGGTGCTTTTGAAAAACCCAAGAGTTGTTTCAATTGCTCTGGCGAATATTGCTTCACTGGTCGTCCGTTTACTTCAGAAACCAAGGTGCCGGGGACAATTCCCGCTTCATTAACGGGGGAACCTTGAAGAACAGCGGTAATCTTGACTTTACCATTTTCAAGATGCCCCCAAAAAATTCCATAGGGACCGAGACGATTCACTGGTGTTATGTATGGAAAAAGAAATGGAAATGACCTCACCCAAAAGTTTAAAGGGAGATAATATAAGCGCGTTGACACTGAAGTAGTTTTTGTTAAATTAAACACCAAGTCGTATTGTTGAAGAAAAGTAAGACCTAAGTTTCCCTCGTCCGTGACATGGTTCGACCAATTTATGGACCCTAAATTATTCACCAAACCAAAAAAGTGATGATATTTGACGAGTTGAAAATTTACCTTATCTAATTTTACCCAATCGATAAATCGATCTGAATTTTCCATGGCTTGGATAAGAACTCGAGCGACATGATCCTGAGGGATTAAATTTTCTGCTACCAAATTAATGGGCAATTGACACCATTCAGGACTTCCTGTATCCAACATAAAGGGTTCTTGAATGGTCATTCCTGCAAATCCAATCAGCTTTATTATTTCGATTTCTCACAAAAACAAGTTTTGCTTTTATGACATTTCCATTTTCATCATTTTCATTCAAATGAACCACTATTTCAAAACTTTCAGCGTCTTTTCTCCAGTTTTTTTTAATTTCTTCATAAATCTGTTTTAGATTATAGAGCTTTCCTTCATGCCGAAATAAAATATTAGGCATTTTCTTTAACATGGCGATAGTAGAGATTTTATT
>DAIDJJ010000180.1:0-4732 GCA_027451385.1 Spirochaetales bacterium
CTCGAGGGGGGGATATAGGTTTGGGTGGTAACTCCGACAGTATAGCCCGTAGTAGGGGCCGAATCAGCCGAAATAACCGACCTCGAGGGAACTTTAGTGCGCCAAGATCGAGCCAAAGAGGCATTAGCGGCTTGAATGGCCGGGGGAGCATTTTCAGCTCGGTTTGCAGGAGAAGGAGGCAACGTCATCGGTGTGACGGTAACGGCACGAGGAACACTGGGCACAAAATCGCCCACGACCGAGGGCATAGACGCTGCACTACTGCTTTCATTAGTAAAAATCAGGTCCACGTGTTTGGGACTAGAGCCTATATTTACAGTCCCACTAGTGGTTTGCTGTTCCGACGCATTGGCCGAGACCAAACTGAACACAGGGGTCCCAGAAGACGAATACGTCACCGAAACTGGGGGGGCTTGCACGGTGGGCACAGAGTTCACCGCCGGAACTTGGCAAGAGGAAAAACAGGCCCAAGCACAAAGAACCCCACCTAAGCCAACTCCCCGAGCCCAGCGTTTCCCTGGCCTTAACGGAACCATGACTTACCTCCCGACCAGTTCTAAGATCAACTCAACCTCACCTTGCGAAAGTTTTGTTGCCTTTGCGATCTCTTCTTTAGCCCAGCCTTGTCGAGCCAACTTGACCACGGTTTGCCGCAAATCCGGGTTGACCCCGCCTTTACCAGAAGAACTAGTTGAAGGTGCCGCAGAAGAACGGTTAAGCGTCGCCAAAGTCCGCAGTTGATCTTCGGCTTCTTTATTGGCCTCTTGCAAGCGAGATTCGGTACGGGCAATCCAATCCCGAGCCTCTTCCATACGAGCAATACGCCCTTCCACGTCTCGTAACACTTGATCCAGCTGATTGAGGCGTTCGAGAGCCCGATCCACCTCATCCTTGCCTTGGGTGAGCACTTTCATCCGTTTACGCAGTTCTTCCACTTCGGACGGCATCTGATTGACATCCGAGGCCAAGGTCTTCACGGACTTTTCAATTTTTTCTAATAACGAGAAGTTGCGGTCCACCCCATCCGAGGTGCTATCCAAGACATCCCGGCGTCGTTCTAAGCGTTCGTAGCGATTCTCTACGTCCTTGGAGTAATCCTCAAGCTTGTGAATTTTTAGCTGGATATCCTGCAACAAGTCGGTTGAAGAATTGACTTGATCTAAGCGGAACTCAATATTCTGCGACAAGCTGAGAATCTTTTGAAAGTCGGCATCCAAGCCGTCGATCCGCTTCTTTTCTGAAACAAAGCGGTTCAACTTTTCAGAGGCCTCATCCCCCATCTTTTTTATGCGGGCAATTTGCGCTTCGACCTCAAACAGATCCTTGCGCTGAACATCCACTTTCGCCATATCGTTTTGCAGGTCTTCGATCGCCTCTTGCAACTCTTGTTTGAGCTGGTCAGTTCGTTCAAAAATCTTGGTTTGACTAATAAATGCTTTTTGCCGTTTGTCGATCTCTTCTAAATTGATGGACAAGAGGTTAGCCTGGTCTTCGATCCGGCCAAAGATTTTCTTCTGCGACGCTTCGGCCTTTTCACGGGTATCTTGAACCTGATTTCGATAGTCGCGAAGCTTAAGTTCCACATCCGAGCCGAGTTCGCGATTTTTTTTCTGAATGTCTTGAAAAAAGCCTTCGTATTCTGAACGGAACGTCTCTAGCGCCGAGTCCGTTTTAGACCTCAAGGCCCCTTCTAACTCTTCAATGCCCTGACGCAGTTGACCTAATTCAGCTTTCAAAGCCAAGCGTTCTTCGCTAGTCCGAGTCACTAAATCTTCCCGCTGAGAATGGAATTCTTCCACCAGGGAGGTCATTTTTTCTGTCATAGCCTGGCGCAAGGAACGATATTGATCCCCCAAGTCGTTTTCAAGCTCTTTAACTTTTTGTTCGAGCTTGCTTTGCCAAATAGAAAGTTCAGACTGAGTCGCGTCCAAAGTGGCTTGCCATTCATTTTTCGACAAATCCAACGTATCGGTCAAAGCTTTGGTCCGGTTCTCCATTTCGCGATCCAGACGAGTTAAGGACTCGCGCACATCAATTTCATGACGGGCAAACTCTTGTTCAAACCGACTGCGAGAAACGCGTTCCAGCTCAGCGACTTCTTCACGCAGTTTTAGCTTGGTCTGTTCGACCAGTTCACCCTGGGCCTGAACCTGAGACTCAAGGCGTTTTCGGCCTTCTTCGATCTGGCTTTCCGTACGATCAAATTGGGCCTGAGCAGATAATTGCAGTTCGGCCAGCCTCGTTCTCAGCACCTCACCAAAGGTTTTTTCCGCCTCTTGCCGTTCCAGTTCGGTCTTGGCCCCCATTTCTCGTAAGCGACCCTCAACGTTGGCTTGCCAGTCATTAAAGGATTGCTGCATTTGCAAGTTGCGCTTTTGCAAATCTTGAAAGAATTCTTCTTCAAAGCCCTGAAGTTTCTCGCTGACATTGTCGTAGGCTCGTTCTTTCAAGTCGTCTAAATCTTTCTCGAGCCCAGCCATGGCGGTTCTCAAGTGAACAAACCGTTCTTCCAGAGCTTTTTGCTCGGTTTCGCGACGTTCTTGCATGCCCTTATCAAAAACACGAAAATCCTCTTGAACTCGGCCCGAGACCCGTTCCATGGCTTCACGAAGATTTTGATCTAAAAGCGAAACATCACGCCCCACTTCCTCAAGCTTTTGCAAACGATAGCCAAAAGCTCCTTCATACTCCTTGAGTCGGGCTTCAAAGCCACTCAGTAAGGACGCTTCGCGTTCTTGGCCTTCTTTTTTCACTGTCGACAAAGTTTTTTGAACTTCTGTCATCAAAGCTTGGGCAGATTGTCGGTCTAAGTCCAACGTTCTCATCAGCTCGGTACGTAGCTCATCAGCATTCTCGGTGGCTTCACGGCGAGTTTGAGCAATTTTTAGTTCGGTATCACTTTTCAGTTGGGCGGTAAGAGCCAGCATTTGAGCTCCTACTTCCGCCGAAGTTTCCTGCAAGGTTGCCCTTAAGCGTGCAGTTTCATCTTCTGTTTCTGTTCTCAGTGTCGAAGCATCGGACTTGACCGCTTCTAAAAGATTTTGCATATCGGCGACTTCGCCGTGTAAGCGGTTGTTTAAGTTAGCCAGATCCGCCCTTAACCGGTCTTCCGACTGAGAGGCAAGGCCAGCAATTCGCTCATCCATTTTTTTCAAAACATCTAAACTGAGGGATTCGGTCTGTTGGGCCGCCGAGTTCATTTGTTTCAAAAATTGTTCATCCAGCACCCGTTGGGCTTGTTCCAAAAATTCCACCTTTTGAGCGTCCAAGGCCCCAACGTACGCCCGAAAGCCGTCGACCTGCTCTTTAGCCTCTTCTAACTTTGCCACATAAGTCTTAGTTTGGGCTTCAAAAACAGCCATGGTATCGGCTCTTAGGGCTTCCACTTCTAGTCGGTTTTGTGCGGCAAATTCTTCGTGAAGCTGGACCATACTGGTTTCAAGAGCATTCATTTGTTCACCAGCTAACTTGATACGACGTCCGACCTTATCGACAAATTCGGATTCCGTTTGAAGGCGACTGAGGTTTTCATCAACGCGGGAAGACAAGCTGTCCAAGTCCTTCAGCGAAGCGGCATAACGGTCAAGACGAGTTTGCATGGATTCCATTTCAGGAACTCGTTCCAACAAACTCCCTTCGACGGCTTGAATACGGCGAAGAATTTCGGCGGCTGTTTTATCATGAACCTTTAATTCGGTTTCAAAATCTTTCAGTGAGGCCGTTCGTTCTTCCACAAAGGTGTTGAGTTCTGCTTTGACGCTTTCGGCGTACTTGCGAATTTTTTCTAACGAGCGGTTGTTTTTGTCCAGTTGGCGATACACAACTAAAATAGCGATGACCAGCCCTAGCAGGACGAAAAAGCCCAGGTCGAAATTCATGCCTACACTCCCAGTTGACTCATATTAAGGGAAAAGCGCAAAAAAATCAGCCCGGCCCCACTTTAGCCAGGACCAAGTACAAAACGGCGCAGTTCCCGATAATCTTCAAAGGTCAAATCCGCTTCGAGGTGTTCTGGGTTGTATTTCCCCAAATGAGCTGCCGCCATCCCCGCTGACTTGGCCCCCTTCACATCGTAGCGGTAAGAGTTGCCCACGTAAACGGTCCGTTCCGGCTTTACGCCTAATTTTTCTGCCATCTGAAGAAACGAGGCGGTATGGGGCTTCAAATATCCGGATTCTTCCGAGGACATCGTCGCTGACCACCAACCGTCCAGACCCATATCCTTGAGTCGATTCCGAATGGGGAAATCCGACAGCACCCCTAACTTGAGTTTGGCCACACGGAAAGCCTCGAGGGTTTCAACCAAATTCGGATAGGGTTTTAAAGATCGAAAAACCCGAAACCAGCGGGTGTAAATCCTGGCTTCGACCAGGGCATAGGCTCTTTCGGGCGAAACCTTGAGGATCTCAGCCAGACGACGAGCTTGAACCCGGTGAAATTCATCGCTGGCATCGGGGTTTTGACGCAACTCGGCCCTCGCTTTTTCCAGGGCCAACAGCAGTCGGGTGTTGGTAAAAAGCGTCCCCAGTGAGGCTAAGTACATTTTCCAGTTCGGGTACAGAGTACCATCCACATCGAAGATAACAGCGTCGAATTGCATACTTTTCTGTGCGGAAAGTTGTCATGGTTTACAAAAAAAAGCAAGTTCCCTATACTCGCCGCAGAATGACACAATTTGATGCCCGTGTGATGGAAAACCGGGAAGTTGCCCAAGATTATTTCGAGATTTTTC
>DAIDJJ010000181.1:0-4715 GCA_027451385.1 Spirochaetales bacterium
AGAATTGGTTTTAACAACGTGAATTAGCAATTCAGGGAAAAGTGAGTTTATATGATCCTTCGTTACTGAAGCGTTTTTACTTCCCAGGAAAACTTCCACCCGTACTCAGTTTAGTTCAAAGTGTTGAAACTGCGGCCCGAGATACAGGATTAATTCTTTCACAATCTAAAGTCTCACAGCAAACACCTACAGAGACTTGGCTTCAAGTAAAAGCCTATGGGACCATAAATGTTTGGTTCGCCTTTTTAAAAGAGATTCGTCACATTGATTCGCATGTGCTCATGAGAACTTTAACCTTGGATTATGACGGCAAGAATGGTTATCAAGTTTATTTTGAAATTGGACATAGAGTGGAAGTTTCTCCATGAAGATCTGGTTAACCCTTGTCATAGGAATTCTGGTATTTCTGATTGGTGTTTTTTTTGAATTTAGTCTAACATCACTCAAATGGTCGTCTCCACCTTTGTTCCCCCAATCTCAAAGTGATGCAAAGTCCCCAACTGAGAGGAATCTCACAACTCCATGGCTGTTGGGGAGGACACCTATAAAAATTAAGAGTGAAAAACTTCAATCTGCGCTGCCTGCTCAAATCGCAATAAACAGAACTGCTTTTTTGTATCTTGGTCAATCTACGGACACTCGAGGTGTTGTTAGGTATTTTTTTAAGTATAATCCCACCGGTAAAATCGAGATATTTCAACAACACGTGACAATTGATGGTTGGACACTGGATTCCGTGAACCACGGCATTTTTTCTTTACATGGACCAGGAGGAGTTTATGAAGCGACATATTAAAAATTTTAGTGCAGTGGCATGGTTCGCTTTGTCTTTGTTAGGACTTTCGTGTTCAACAACACCTGAAGCTCCTCCTTCAAACGATTTGCGAGGTATGGTTTACAATTTAGATCGAATGCCCGTTAGTGATATGACTGTAAGTTGGATACAAAAAGGCATTAATGTTGGTTCTGCAACAACGGATCTTCATGGTCGATTTCTTATACCAAAGGTTCCCTTTGGTCCCATTACGTTAAGCTTTTCTAAACAAGATTATGAGCCATTAGTGTGGACATTTCATTTTACTCAAGCTTCTCAGGTATTGTATACTAAAATTGCCAACAAAGATGAATTATATAATCTGGTGTCAGATGCTTTAATAAGCCGAGATTGGTCCCGTACAGATATGCTTTTAAAGAGAATTCAGAACCTTAACCAAAATGATGAAATAGGAATATATCTTCACGCTCAAGAATTAGTTCTTCAAGGAAATTGGCAAGAGGGTGTTACACTTTTTCAATCGCTAGAAAAAGGAAGACCACTTTCATTCCCAATCGAAATGACATTGGCTGATCTTTACCAATATCGTCTCAAACAACCTGAAAAAGCGATTCAACACTTGAAACTAGCTCTAAAAGTGAGAGGGGACGCTGACGCACAGCAAAGGTTGTTGTCGTTGAGCAAAAAACCATAGAAATGCAATTTTTTATCAAAAATTTGAAGGCACAAAAAATACTCAATTCGTGTCACGACTAGAGAATGTGCCTTTTTTTTCATCAAGCGATTAATTTTTCCAAAAGATAAAAACTTCCTTTCTCGAGGTTATCAGTCCACCTCGTCGCCACTCATGACAGAAGACAATAACCCCTCATGACAGCAAAACCTTTCCTCTCATGAGGCTAATCTGTTTGGCTTAGTTAACTTGTCCCTCAGTTCCACGAAGGGTTGATCACCCGTTTTTATTTGGTACTGATTTTCTTAGTCTTGCCTGAGGGGCAAGATTCCTATAAAATCACTCAGATTATGCGAGTGGCTTTTCAAACCTTAGGGTGTAGGTTAAATCAATTTGAAACAGAGGCTTTAGCAGCGCAATTTTCAGCAAAAGGCTGGAATACCGTCGAGTTTCATGAAGAAGCAGAAGTATACGTCATTAACACTTGCACGGTGACCAATAAAAGCGACCGAAAAAGCCGAAATATCATTCACCATCCTTTGAAACATCGTCAGAATGCCTTAGTCGTGGTGACCGGATGTTATACCGAAAGTTCACGTCAGGCACTCGAAGAAGAGCCGGGCATTGGCTTAGTCGTTCCCAATCAACAAAAGAATTTACTGGTTTCTTTGGTCGAAGCCCGGTTGCAGGGGGAATTGCCTTCTACTGGGGTAGGAAATGTCTTTGATTACCCTATTTTTCCTCAGATTTTTCACACGAGGGCTTCACTAAAAATCCAAGACGGTTGTGATAATTTTTGTAGCTTTTGTATTATTCCTCAAGTAAGGGGGAGGGCGCAAAGTCGTCCTCTTCCCGAGATTCTTCACGAAGCGACTCAACGGTTAAACCATGGTGCCAAAGAGCTCGTCCTGACGGGGGTCAATATTGGCCGCTATAACGCGGGGAACAATTTCTTCGAATTGATTCGCCAACTTTTAGAGCTACCTGGTGATTGGCGTTTGAGGTTATCCAGTTTGGAGCCTGACGGCTTGCCAGAGAACTTTCCTGATCTTTTCTTGCACCCCAAAATGGCGCCTCATTTGCATCTTTGCCTTCAAAGTGCCTCAGATCGAGTCCTCTTAGCCATGAGACGGCAGTATACGATGGACGACTATCGTCGGTTGGTGAATCAACTCCGTAAAACTGTCCCGCAGTTGAATTTGACAACGGATCTCATTGTGGGTTTTCCCGGTGAGACCGCACAAGAGTTTGAACAAACTTGCCAAGCAATCACAGAATTTCAATTTTCCCATGTTCATATTTTTAAATATTCTCGGCGTGCTGGAACAAGAGCCGACCGTATGGAAGACCAAATTCCTGAAACAGTCAAAACAGAACGAAGTCAAATTCTTCACGAGAAAATGGAAGCCCAAAAATCTGCTCTGTTTTCTTCTTGGGTGGGAAAAACTCAAAGAGTCCTAGTGGAAAAATTCACGGGTCCCGCACGAGGCTTTGGCGAGCATTATCTTCCTTTGATTTTAGAGCACGAAGCCACTCGTAATGAATTTGTGCAAACCCAAATTACTGGGTTTCGACCTCTGGATGGAGAACTGGTCTTAACTGGTAAGCCCTTGGAATAACGCCAATCCCGTCTTCAGTTAGGAAACTTTTCGGCAAAGATTTTGGGAAAGTTTTTCAAAAAGGCTAAATAATCCACGTAGGGAAGGGGTTTACTAAAAAAATAGCCTTGAAAGGTATCACAACCTCGCTCGTACAGCCACTCAATTTGCTCACGGGTTTCTGTCCCTTCAACTATGATGCCGAGATTTAAATCTTTTGCCAACGTGATGATGGCTTTGGTGAGGGCTTGATCATTTTGACGTCGAGTTACTTCGTCGACAAAGGATTTATCAATTTTTACCACATCAATCGGAAGATCTTTTAAGTAACTCAGAGAGGAGTACCCTGTTCCAAAATCATCAATGAGAATTCGGTATCCGGCAGCGCGAAGTTCCTTCATTTTGACAATGATTTCTTGAAAATTTCTCATCAGTCCACTTTCCGTGAGCTCAATCTTCAACAAGTTGGGATTCAAACCTCGACGTTTGACAATATCCTGAACCATGCCGGTAATATCTTCATGCTGAAATTGTATGCTCGAGAAATTGACACTGAGAGTTTGATGCTTATAGCCATTAGCTTGCAAATCCATTAAATAGGCTATGGAAGAGTGAAGAATCCAATGTCCCAGGGGGATAATTAATCCCGTTTCTTCGGCAATGGGGATAAAACTCGAAGGCGGAATGTAGCCTTTTGTCGGATGTTTCCAGCGTATAAGTGTCTCAGCACCCAGCACAGACCCTTTCCACCCCTGGGAAGTGCGATCAATTTTGACTTGAGGGTGAAAAAAAAGTTCTAACTGTGGTTTCTCTTCTAAGGAGGCTTGTGATTCCAGGGCTAGGAGAAGACCATTTTGAATCTCTGCGCGGTCGACAATACTATCTTTGAGTTCTGGTGAAAAAATTTTGACAGGAACTTTTTCTTTAATGGCTTCTGAAAGAGCAATATCCGCATTCCGTAGGAGTGTGGCCTTCTTCTTGCCGTGCTCAGGATATAAGGCAATGCCCAAATTTACTCCCAAGGAGATGGTACTCCCTGCCATCGCATGGGTCTTTTCCACGTATTCCACAAGCTGACGGGCAAATTGCTCGATGGGTACTTCTAACGAGTTCAATTTGAGGAGGACAAGAAATTCATCTTCATGTGTATGAAACGTAAACCCCTCATTTCCGACCATTTTCTGTAAGCGTAACGAAGTTTGATACAAGATCCATTCCGGAATATTCGTGTTAAAGGTTCGTTTTAGAATTCCATAATTTTCATTGAGAGCCACAAACATCACCGCCTTGGGTTGTTCATCGGCTTCCAATAAAGTATTGAGTTGTTGGTGCAAAACCACGGAATTGGGTAGACCCGTCTCAGAACTGGTGGTTAGTTGGCTAAGAAGTTTAGAATTTTTCCTCTTCTCAGCTTTTAATTGTTCTAAGGCTTCTTGGAGTTGTCTTTTATAATTGTATTTTTCTGATTCGGCAAGAAGCCCCACAAATTTCCTCTGGATGAATTCTAAAAAGCTTTTATGAGGAAATCAAGAAGAATGTTCATCACGACAACGAGGACAGCGTCCTTTGTACAACAGAAAGGACTCAGAAACCTCAAAGTCAGAAAGTTCAGGGGGTAAGGTTGTCATTTTGGTCTCAAGGTCATAGATCTCGCCACAGTCGGTACAGT
>DAIDJJ010000182.1:0-4700 GCA_027451385.1 Spirochaetales bacterium
TAATTCATATGTCTTTGTTTTCCATACTTTTTTTCTTTAAAAAATTAAAAAAAATTTTCAAAACTTGCGGGGCATCAAAATCTTAATTTTTTTTTATGATGAGAATCTCAATAGGGAGGAAGTCATGGGCCGTCAGAAATGGAAAGTTGGTATCGTGGGAGCCACAGGTATGGTTGGCCAACGCTTTCTTACCCTTCTCGAAAATCATCCTTGGTTTGAAGTCACTGTTTTGGCAGCTAGTTCCGCCTCCGCCGGAAAAGCTTACCGTGAAGCCGTTCAAGGTCGCTGGGCGATGACAACACCCCTACCCTCACGTTTTGCCGACATGAAAGTTATTGCGGCTACAGAAGTAAACACGGTAGCTAGTCAGGTTGACTTCATTTTTTGTGCTGTGGATATGCCCAAAGAGGAAATCATTGCCCTGGAAGAGGCTTACGCCAAGGCAGAGACACCCGTTGTCTCAAACAATTCGGCATTAAGAATGGCCCCTGATGTTCCTATGATTATTCCTGAAATCAACCCAGAACACGCCTTTGTTATCGAAACCCAGCGAAAACGTTTGGGGACTAAAGTAGGTTTTGTGACCGCCAAACCAAACTGTTCGATTCAAAGTTATGTGCCAGCCCTGCATGCGCTCAAAGATTTTGGAATACAAAAAGTCTCCGTTTGCACGTACCAAGCTTTATCCGGTGCTGGAAAAACTTTCACATCTTGGCCTGAAATGGTTGATAACGTCATTCCTTTTATTAAGGGTGAAGAAGAAAAAAGCGAAAAAGAGCCCATGAAAATCTGGGGGACTGTACAAAATGGGGTCATTGTTCCCGCACAACAGCCTCTCATTTCGGCCCAATGTCTTCGTGTCGCCGCTGCAGATGGCCACATGGCGGCGGTTAGTGTTTCTTTTCGAAATAAGCCTGCTTTTGCAGAAATTCTTGACCGTTGGGCCACCTACGAAGGGTTAGCACAACGATTAAATCTCCCCAGTGCCCCCCGTCCTTTCCTCCACTACTTCCAAGAGGATGACCGTCCACAAACTAAACTTGACCGTGACGCTGGCAATGGGATGGCCATAAGTATCGGACGTCTTAGAACTGATGCTCTATTTGATTACCGCTTTGTCGCACTTAGTCATAATACGGTTCGAGGAGCTGCTGGAGGTGCAGTTCTTACGGCGGAATACTTGGCTTCTGAAAAATGGATTCCCCAAAAAAGCTGATTTAGTTCGAAGAATTTGTCATGTTTAAGGGTTAAAAATAAGATAAGAAGATAGGTCCCATCCTTGTTGTACAATAGGCTACTTGACCAGTTCAGCCACGTCTAGAACTGATTGAAGTATTGCGGTTGGCTCAATTTCCCAAGGATCAAATATCGTTTTGGAACGCTGTATCCAGGCAGATAGTAAGCCATTTGAAACTGCACCAATAACATCAAAAGGATTGCTAGAAATTAGCCATATTCCTTCTGAAATCGTTTGAGTACTTCTCAGTAAATGTGAATATACGGCAGGATTTGGTTTAAAACTCTTAACCTCATCAACACTGATGACACCATCAAAATACTCTCGAATATCAGCGTTTTTTAGCAGCTTGGAAACAGTTTCTGATTTTCCATTAGAGAAAGCAAACAAACGGCAATTCATAGATTTTAATAAACTGAGACCAGGAATAACATCGGGAAAGGCTGGAAGATAAAAATATTCATCAATGATTTTCGTTTTCTCGTGAGAATCAATATTTAGACTATATAACTCAGCAGTGTAATCAAAAGCTTGTGAAGTACAAGTTTCAAAATCTACATAATTTTGCATTAAACCTCTTCGAAATGTATACTCTAACTGTTTGGCTCTCCAGGTATTCATAAACAACTCGGCAGTTTTTCCTAGTGATTTTTCAAGGACTAAACAAACACCATTTGTATCAATAAGAGTCCCATAAACATCAAAGGCTATTGTCTTGATTTTTCTTTTTAAAGCTATATCTGTAGATTTTATTACCATATATTTAACACTTCATCGATGAATTGATGGAATAACCTGTCCCAAGTTGTTTTAAAGCCTTTGGGATAATGGCTACAACAATCGCTTTCAAATGCTTCATATCACCTCCTCCAGCTTAATTTCAAAGTATTCAAAGTGTATCAGGAGGTCAAGAAAATAAAAAAAACCGACTAAAAAGCCGGTTTTTAAAACAAAATGGGAGACGGCGGATTTGAACCGTCGACCTCTTGCATGTCAAGCAAGCGCTCTAACCAACTGAGCTAGTCCCCCTTGAACGAATCATAATTTACCTGAAGACGTAAAAATTGTCAAGAACACATGAGATTTAAGAATGAAGAGTTAACCCATTTAAGCCTGTAAAGAATGGACAACTCGCTCCAATACCTTTTTACGGTCTAACGGCTTAACAATGTAATTCTTAGCCCCCAGCATTAAGGATTGTTTTACCAAATCTTGCTTTCCTAAAGCACTTATCATAACGACTTTAGCGTTCTTATCAAATTCCATAATTTTTTCTAACGCCGTCACACCATCCATTTTTGGCATTGTGATATCCATCGTCACTAGATCCACATTGGGAAACAATTGCTTATATTTTTCTAAACCTTCCTCGCCATCACCGGCAGTTCCTACCACATCAAAACCCTCAGAAGTTAAGATCTGCCCAATTTGTTTCGTCACAAACATGGAATCATCGACGATCAGAACACGATAGGGTGAACCGTCTGGACGAGTTCCTTCCGGAGGTCGCTCATTAATGGTAGGAAAATCTACTTTTGTCTTCACGTTTTAACCTCGTTCTCTTACAGCGACATTAATTTCAATGTTGCCTAATTCACTTTCCATAGGAACGATAAGAGCTTCGACTTCCTGATCAGAGACTTCCATATTATCCCCCGAAATCAACGCCGGAGGAGTCAGGTCAAAGCGAAACCCTAAGTCGTGTAACTTAGTGACGGCTTGTGCTGTGATCATATTGGCTAATTCTGTAATAGTTGCCTTGGCCAAATCATCAAACTCTTGAAGTTCTTCCATGTTCATCGCAGAAGCAATTTTGATAGCCGTCACCTTAGACATATCAAAAAGCACTCGACCTTCTACTTCGCCTGCCAACCCCACAATTGCAGCCACGCCCATCACGGATTTCGTTGCAGATTTGAGGTATAAGTTTCCCCGTTTGATCTCTACGCCCAAGACCTCTGATAGGACATTGTAAGCAGCCTCCACAAAGGGATTGATGTATTCCACGCGCATAGCAACTCCTCGTTATGAACTCCCGCTTTTCTTATCTTAGATGTTTTTTTGATAGACCGTCCAGGGGCCTTCTCCAATTCGTTTCCAATCTGCTTCTTGGGTTACCACTTCATTTTGACCCAAAATGAGGTATCCCTCAGGTTTTAATTTCTCAAAAAATTCGGCAAAAACCTTTTCTCGTTCTTCTGTTGTTAAAAACGAAACAATATCGCGAGCGACAATTAAAGATACACTCGTAATGGGGTTCATGTTTCGAATATCATGAAACTCAAAAAAAACTTGGTTTTTAACCTCGGATGAAAATTGAAAGCCAGCTTTTGTTGAAACCAAAAAAGGTTTGTAAAACTCATCCACTTCCATTTCCGAAAAAGCCAAACTTGGAGCGATAGAAATATTCAACAAATCATTGTCACTGGCCCAAATCTTTACTCCGGTCTGAGGGAATTGAGTCCTAAAAAAAACAGCTAAACTATACGCTTCATAACCCTTACCACAGCCTGGGTTCCACACTGAAACAGTGTTTCCGCTAAAATGCAAATTCTGTGCTAAAAGTTGAATTTCCTGTTCGGTCCAAAACCGCGAGGAATTGCCTGTCAAAAATCCTTTTAGAAACTCCTCGGTATCTTCGCGAGCTTGCAACTGAAAATCTTGCCCTTGAGCTTTTCTATCAGCTTTCCATTGAATTAAGCGATTTCGAACCCAGTCACGATTATGCGGCCCAACATAAAAGCCAGCTAAAGATGCCAAACTTTCCGTTATGAACTGTAAATCTAAGTCGCTATCCTGTGCGGTAACAACAGGCGTTGGTGAAGGATCGACCACTTGTATGTCTTCAACTTTATGTTGAATACTTTCTTCTTTGTGTGTGGGCTTTCCAAAAATCCGATCGACATCTAACAAAATGTAAAGGATATTGTTGTACTCAACGACTCCTTGAATGTATTGAATATTGATATCGCCAAATAGTGGGTGAGGTGGTTGTATAGAATCTTTAGAAATACCAATGACTTTTTCAATCGTATCAACGACAACCCCTAAAACAAGATCATCTAAACGCAAGATGATAATATTTTCGAGAGCGTGCTCTTCGTGACTTTCGGCTGGTAAATGAAACATTATCCGCAAATCAATGATAGGTATTATATCACCACGAAGGTTATCCACACCGCGAACAAAATTGGGCGTATTGGGTACCTTAGTAAAATCTCCCGCTTTTCGGATTTCTTTTACCTTCATGATATCGACCCCATACTCTTTACCAGCCAGGGTAAACGATACCATTTTAAAATCAATTCTTTGAACTTTTTCGGGGTTCACTACACTGGTATTCGTTGGGGAAGCGGTCATGATACCTTCCTATTTCGTCCAAGATTCGCGTTTTTGTCGGGCAGTTCTCTCATTACGAAGCCCCAAATCTAATAGCTGACTGACATCAATAATCAGAGACACT
>DAIDJJ010000183.1:0-4621 GCA_027451385.1 Spirochaetales bacterium
CTTCTTCTCGAAAGGTATCCGCAGTCCAGGGGCGCCTAGCAAAACCCACAATTTTGAATTGTGAGATATTTCCTTTCAAGAATAGGGAAAATAATGCGGGGATCAGTTTTCGCCGCGTGAGGTCGCCTGTGGCACCGAAAATCGTTATGATAAAAGGAACCGGTTCTTTGGCGAACTGAAGACCGTCGAGAAGCGGGTTAGTAAACATAGAATGAATGTAATCAGGTCAGCGTCAATTTACAAGCGTTTTTTCTTTGCATAGAATAACGACAATGAATAATCAACCGGTAGCGGTCTTAGATTCGGGGGTAGGCGGCCTACCTTACCTGGCTTGGATCAAAGAACATCTTCCTCACGAACATCTCATTTATGTTGCAGATCGTAAAAATTTTCCTTACGGTGAGAAAACGACGCCAGAAATCATAACCGCCGTTCTGGAAACTGCACAGCTCATTCAAGACCGGTGCCAGCCCAAGTTGTTGGCGGTCGCTTGCAATACCGCTTCCGTTGTAGCTTTAGAGGCCTTAAGACAGACCTTTTCGTTACCGATTGTGGGAGTCGTACCAGCAGTGAAAACGGCTGCCCAAGTGACTCAAAACGGTCGAATAGGTGTTCTCGCGACAAAACAAACTGTCGACAGCGAATATTTAAGCCGATTGATTGCCGAACATTGCCAAGGAAAAACCGTTTTAAAATTTGCCGCTTCAGATTTAGTAGAGTTTGTAGAATCAAACTTTCAACCCCAACCCGCAGAAACTGCGGCAATTCTCAGCCGCTGGGTTCAACGGCTTCAAGAGATAGACGTGGATACGGTTGTACTGGCCTGTACCCATTTTCTTCATGTCGAAGATGACTTGAAAAAGCTTTTGCCACCTCATTTCCATCTCGTGGACAGTCGAGATGGGGTAGGTCGCCGAACAAAAGATCTTTTAACTTCGCGAGATCTCTTAGCACAACCTCCTAGGTCTGAGAAAACCCTAGTTGAGCCAGATCAGCTATTTTTTACGGCTTCTGCTCAGTGGTCAGCCTCACAACTTCGCGAATTCGAGGCCAAATACGCTTATTTCGCTCGTCGTTTTGACTTACAACCCAGTGGAGCTTGGGTTCTTTAATGGCAACAGGAATTATTTGGTGGGGCATCAACAATATTTTCGGTGTCGAAAGCCAGGGAAAACTGACGGAATGCCGATTAAAAGGTAAAGTTCTTAAAGAGGCGGATCAGGAATACAACCCCTTGGCTCCCGGGGATCAAGTGGAGTGGGAAGCTTCAGACTCTGGTCGAGGTCTTATAACGGCCAGACTTCTGAGAAGAAATGCCTATCAGCGCTGGAATAAAAAACGTCGTCAGCCTCAGACTATAGCGGCAAATCTAGATGTCCTCTTATTGGTTACGACGACAAAATCTCCACCGTTTCGTCCTCGTTTTTTAGATCGAGCTTTAGTGATGGCTGAAAAAGAAAATTTGCCCGTTCACATTCTTGTGAATAAGATCGATTTGGGACTTGAACCCGAAATTGAGGATCGTTTAGCGGGTTACCAGGAGTTAGGCTGTGAAGTGGCCTTGTGTTCCAGCTTAACCGGCGAAGGGGTTGAGGAAGTCAAAGAAACCCTTTTAGGGAAAACCGCCGCCTTAGTAGGGCAATCTGGAGTTGGTAAATCTAGCCTTCTGAACTGCCTAGTCCCGGGAGCCCGTCAGAGAGTAGGGGAACTATCCGCAAAATATGACCGAGGCAACCATACGACCAATTTTGCTCTCTTGTATTCCTGGCAGGATTCAAGGGGAGGGATTATCGATACCCCAGGGGTCAGAGAATTTGAAGTGTTTGGTATACAACCTGCGGACCTTGCGGCACATTTTCCAGATTTTTTACCCTTTCAGGGCGGGTGTGCTTTTTCCCGATGTACTCACCGGTCTGAGCCAAGCTGTGCTGTTCGAAGTGCCGTAGAAGCGGGAGAACTTGAACAAGACCGCTGGGAGTCTTACCTCAAAATTTATGAAGACCTTGTTGAGGCAGAACGACCATGGTTGTAAGGCTTTTATGGCTGTGAGGTTTTAATGGATTTAACAACTCTGACAAGTTTGGATTTTTCGCGGCTTCAGGCACAAATTGCGGCACTTTGTCTGACTCAAGAAGGTCAAAATCTCTTATTAGCGTCGAAGCCCTATACGACCTTGCCTCCCGTTTTGGATTTACGAAAACAGGTGAACCCTTGTCTCAGGCTGCAAGATGCCGAAATTCCCCCCAGTGACTTTCCAGCCATATCAGAGTTGCTGGAGCGTACAGCCCCCGAGGGTGCCGTTTTAGAGGGGCGAGAACTTAAAGCCTTGGCTAGGTATTTAACGAGTGTTGCGGCTTGGAAAGCTTTTCTCGGTCGTCAAGAGTCCCCTGTTCTTCAACAATGGGCCGCCAGTTGGGGGGATTTTTCCATCTTAAGTGGTCATTTGCATTATGTTTTAAATGAAGAAGGAGCCTTCATTGAAGAGCATATTCCCTCTTTACTCCGACTCAGAAGTGAAATCTCACAGGCTAGGGGAGATATCGATAAGACGGCACGAACTTGGTTGAAAGACGCTTCGAAAGCAGATTATTGGCAAACTGATACGCCCACAGAAAAAGAGGGAAGAACGGTTCTCCCTTTAAAAAGCAACTTCAAAGGCCGAATCCCTTCCGTTATTCAAGAAGTTTCAGGCTCTGGGGCAACCGTATTTGTCGAACCTTGGGATTTAGTCGAGAAAAACAACCACCTCAAAGAGACCCAAGAAGCGTGGCGCCTAGAAATACTCCGATTGTTACGAGAATGGACTGCTATGGTGCGTGCCGTTCGTGAGGCAATACAGTCCACCATGTTGGCCTTAGCCGAATGGGATACGTATTGGGCACGAGCCCGTTGGGGATACTCTCAAAAGGGAGTTTTTCCACAAACGGTTTGGGCTGGGTCTATGACGGGAGCTTGGTCTTTGAAACAAGCTCGCCATCCTTTCTTAAGCGCTACTGCGGTTCCCATTAATGTAGGCTGTGATGCCCAGGTTAAGGCTCTACTCCTATCGGGGCCCAATACTGGCGGCAAAACGGTAACTCTCAAAACCATAGGGTTGCTTTCACTTCTCAATCAATGGGGTGTTCCTATTCCTGTACATGAAGAGAGTATATTGCCGGTTTGGGATGCGATTTGGACCGACATTGGCGACCATCAGTCCATGGATGAGGCCCTTTCGACTTTCTCGGGTCATATGGCGCGAATGTCAGAGATTCTGCAAAGCTCTACCTCAGCTTCGCTCATCCTCTTAGACGAACTGGGGTCCGGTACTGATCCAGAAGAAGGCGGAGCCCTTGCCTTGGCTTTTTTAAATCATTTTGTCCATCAGGGCAGTGTGGTGTTTGCTACAACTCATCATGGGGCTTTAAAAACGCATGCTTGGAAAACCCCAGGATTTCAAAATGCTAGCGTAGAATTTGATCTGACATCCGAACAACCTACCTACCGGATTCTTCCTGGTATTCCCGGCTCAAGTCATGCCTTCGAAACGGCACGTCGGGTGGGAATTCCGGCAGAACTAGTAGAGGAAGCTTTAACCTGGCGGCATGGTAGTGCCGATGCTGCACAACTATTGTTAAAACTTCAAGAAACACAACAGCAATTGGCCGAGCGCGAACAGGAGTTGTCACGTCGGGAAAAAGAATTTCGGGAAGTACAACGCCGTACTGACCTTTTCCACTTACGCCTCAAACAAAAAGAAGCTGAATTAAAGGCTCAAGGTGCCGCAGAGGTAAATCACTTTGTTAAGGCCAGCCGGAAGAATTTTGAACACCTGGTTCAACAAATCCGAACTGGAGAGCTGACAAAAGAGAAAATTAAAGAAGCCCGCGAGTTTTTAGCCCAAACAGAGCAAAAGGCTCAAGACCTTGAACAACAAGCCCGCGAAGAACTTCAAGACGCGTCTTCTGAAGTTGCCCCCCCGGAAATCCTAGAAGCGGAACTAGAACTTGGGATGTCTGTTCATATCACCTCAAGCGGTCGGGAAGGTGTCCTTGAGGCTTGGTCAGGGAAAAAGAACCTTATCGTTCGACTTGGTAATATTCGGTTAACCGTACCCCGTGAGGCTGTTGTCCCAGTAAAGAAAAGACCCAAACCTAGCCCACGGGCAGAAATATATACCTCCCAAGTTGCGGACGCTAGACCCGTGATGACCCTTGATCTGCGGGGACAACGTCTTGAGACGGCCTTAGAAAACTTAGAGCGGCAATTGGACTTAGCTCTCATGCAGGGACTGTCAGAATTTTCTGTTATTCACGGTTTGGGGGATGGAATTCTTCAAAAAGGAGTTCAAGACTACTTAAAAACTCGTAAAGAAGTACAGAAGTACTTCTTTTCACTGCCAGAGGAGGGTGGCTTTGGCAAAACTGTGGTTCAGTTGTAAACTCCTTTGGGGTATATCGATGGCTCTTTTGCTCACCTCGTGCCTGGGGCTAAAGCTTTCGATGAACTTTTCTGGCCAAGGCGGCACTCTTGTCGCCGATTTTTTACTTTCCCCTTTAACACATGATATTCCAACTCAGCTCTCAGATCGGACTAGCGTGACCTTACCGCAATCCGAGAGTGAATGGCGACAAGTTTTTGC
>DAIDJJ010000184.1:0-4620 GCA_027451385.1 Spirochaetales bacterium
TGGTTATTGAAGAAGTTAAAAAAACTTTAGGTCAAACTCCCCCTGAACTTGCCGCGGATATTGTGGAACGTGGCATCGTGATGACGGGCGGTGGCTCACTTCTGAAAGGTTTGCCTAAACTCTTAGCCAAAGAAACGGGTGTGCCGGTCTTTTTAGCCGAAAACGCTTTGTACTGTGTAGCTTTGGGGGCTGGCATGTACTTTGATCAAGCCAAACTAAATAACAATCGGAACTTGTACAACAACATCAACTCATGAGAGGTCGAGGTCCTTTGCAAGGCCTTGTCCACAGATACCGACAAGGCCTTTTAACGTTTCTTCTTCTTTTGGTATCCGCCCTCATGATTTTGTTTCAAGGGACTCCTGGTGTTTCTCAACCTCAACAAATTGGTTTAATGATTTTTTCGACGTTAGAGGGCACGATTACTGGTGTTTTCTCTGGCATTGGGAATGTTATTCAAAACTGGGGTGAACTCGTCGTAGCCAAGCAAAAGCTGGATGCCGATGAAGCCAAATTGAAAGCCCTGGCGGGAGTTGAACGAGAGGTTGTGAGTCTTCAGGATGAGAATGCTCGACTGAAAGCTCAGTTGAATTTTAAAACTTCAACGCCCTATACCTTGTTACCCGCCCAGATCATTGCCAAAGATCCTTCTCGGGTGTATTCCTCCTTTACGATCAATTTGGGCTATTTGCAAGGCATCAAAAAAGATCAACCGGTTATAGCCTATCAAAATAATATCTATGGTTTGGTTGGAAAAATTCAAATGGCTGGCTTAACGACCTCGGTTGTTCAACCTATTTTGGACGGGAATATGTATGTTGCGGCCAGGTTTCAAAATAGCCGCTTTGAGGGCTTGGTTTCAGGCAAAGGGAGCAATGAAGAAGCTCTCAAAATGTCTTATGTCGAAAAAAATGCCGCAGAAGCCGTTCATTTAGGGGACTTGGTTGTGACTTCGGGTTTAGATTCACTTTACCCCGAAGGTCTCCTCATCGGTCGTGTTCATTCCATTTCTGCCAAAGAATATGAAACTTCCCTGAATATTGATTTAGAGCCTGTGATTTCTTTTTCTCAGTTAGAATACGTTGACGTGATTCAGAGGGCGCCATGATCAAGCCATTGCTTTGGGGATTATTTTTCCTGATATTGGTTCTTCTTTTGCAAACTACCCTTTGGAACGTAACGGCCCTGTGGGGTGTCAAGGCAGATCTTGTCCTAATTCTTTTCTTTTTCTTGGCTGTTCATAATAATGTTATCCCCAGCACGTTGATGGGCTTTATAACTGGCTTAACTCTGGATTTTATGACAGGGGGGATTCCGGGGTTTCATGCCTTTATTTTTACCTTGGCAGGGTATATTCTCGGCCATTGGAAAGGCAAAATCTTTTTCGACCCCCTGGCGATCCCTTTGCTGATGGCAGCTTTTGCAACATTTTACAATAATTTGGCTCAGTTTCTTTTATCAGCCCTATTTCATTTAGGGCAAACTTTTTCAGATTATTTCAACTTTTCGTTTCTTATTGCCCTCATCCTCAATCTCATTGCAGCTCCTTTAATCTGGGCTGTGTTTCATGCGATACGTCAAAGAGCTTTACGCTCAAGGAGGGGGGGCTTCGATGTCGAAAATTGATTCGGTTCCAGGAGCTCAGACCTCTAAAAACCGAGTCATCTTGCTGGCTATAATTCTGGGACTCATTGTTAGCCTCTATGTTTTTCATTTATTTTCAATGCAAGTCCTTCAAACTCAGAAGTATAAAGAGCGAGCGACCGTTATCTCTCAACGAACTGTAGATATCCCTGCCAAACGCGGGGAAATTTTTGACCGGAATGCTGATGTACCCTTGGTCCGCAATGTCGATTCTTTTCAAATCGACTTTAACCCGGCTGAAGTCTCCCCAGGAAAAGTTCCTCTTGTCTTGTCGAAATTAGCCCTTCTTCTGAAATCTTCCTACACCGATTTAGATTCTAAAGTTCCCCTCAGTTCGTATTCTGTTTATCAAAATATCGAAATCAAAAAAGGGGTAGATTATACCACAGTGGCTTCTATAGCCGAGCGTTTAAATGAATTGCCTGGGGTAAGTTGGAGAAGCACTCCTATTCGGGATTATGTCGATAATGGGTCGCTTTCCCACGTGATTGGCTACGTGGGGAATATAACCCAAGAAGAACTTCAAGTTTTATACAATCAGGGCTATGGAATACGCAGCGTTATAGGAAAAAATGGCATCGAAAAAAAGTTTGACATGATTCTGCGCGGAAAAGATGGGACAAGTTTTCGTACTGTTGATGTGAATGGTCGTAGTGTGGAATCCTCTCGAACTCCAGAGATTGCCCCCATCCCTGGGCACGATATCGTGTTAACTATCGATAGGACGTATCAAAAGTTAGCCGAACAGGCACTAGGCCCTCGTATGGGTTCAGTGGTCATTCTCAGACCCTCTACGGGTGAAATTTTAGCCATGGTTTCCTATCCTTATTACGATGCCAACGTCTTTTATACCGACCGAGCGGCCAGCGAGTTTGACCGTCTTCAAACTGACCCAACCTTCCCCTTTGTCAATCGGGCCATCCAATCGGCTTACCCTGCTGGCTCTACCTTTAAGTTAGTTATGACTACAGCTGCTATAGGTGAAAAAGTCATTGACCCCCAAAAGAAAATCTTTTGTGGACCTTCTTATAAATTAGCTGGTCAAGAATTTCGAGAACACATTCCCAACGGTTTTGGCTGGATTGATCTCGCAGATGCCCTCGCAGATTCAGCTGACGTGTATTATTATCAACTGGGTGAAGAGTACTTGGGGATCGACAAAATCGATACGTATTCCAAAAAATTTGGTTTAGGTCAAACGACAGGAATTGACTTGCCGGGAGAAGTTCAAGGCCTTGTCCCTACACCCAAATGGAAAGAGCGTGTTTTAAATTACCCTTGGTTGGGTGGTGACACCGTTAACTTATCGATTGGTCAAGGCTACCTTCAAGTAACTCCTTTACAGATGGCCGATGTTGTCGCGATGATTGTGAATAATGGGAAAATCTATCGACCGTATTTGGTCAAAGAAATCTTAGATCCGATTACTAAAAAAGTTATTGAAGAAACAAAACCCGAACTCGAATACGAACTGAAGCTTCCCGATGAGGTTTGGAGTGAAGTCCGGGCCGACATGCGGGGAGTCATCACGAGGGGGACCGCTGCGGTAGTTGTGACCACGCATGCTACGGAAGTCGCTGGTAAGACCGGTACCGCAGAAGACGGCGCCAAAGGCTCCTCGAATCACTCGTGGTTTGTGGCGTATGCACCTTATAACGAAACGGACCCGAGTAAACAGATTGTCGTGGTGGTTCAGGTTGAACGCACGAACCGTTGGGAGTGGTGGGCCCCTAAAGCCGCCAATATTATTTTTCAAGGAATATTTAAACACCAAACCTATGAACAGGCTGTTCAAGACCTTCATCCTTGGTATATGTAAGCACTATGCTCAACGACGAAACCCCCAAAACCGTACTTCAGTTTGATCCCTTTCTTCTCATCCCGGTCATCGCACTGATGACGATGGGGGTCCTTTTTATCTTTTCAAGTGGTGTGAATTCCAGCGGTGTCATTGTTTCGGACGAGTATAAGCGCCAACTCTTCTGGGTGGGGTTAGCTTTAATTTTGATGCTGACCTTTAGTTATGTCAGCTATAACGTTTTAAAAGATTTTAGTTTTTACATTTTCTTATTACTCATGGTCTTATTAATTTTGACCTTGATTTTTGGTAAGGTAGTCAATGGTGCGAAGGCGTGGTTGGGCGTCTTCGGTTTAGGGGGCCAGCCTTCCGAGTTTTCTAAAATTGCCACCATCTTATTGATCGCAAGATTTTTAAAGCAAAACCAGGCGAACATCAAAAAACTCAGCGTCATTTTTCGAGCTGTTGGTATCCTCATCATTCCTATGTTTCTGATTTTGCGTCAGCCGGATACAGGAACCACCTTAGTTTATATCCCACTATTTTTGTTTATGCTTTTTGTGGCTGGTGCAAAAGTCCGACATATTATTTTTGTCGCACTTACCGGGTTTTTAGCCATTGTCATTGCGTTGTACCCTTCCATCGAATCCATGGTTCTTCATCAAGATAATGGACTGGGGACGCTTCTCACAAGTTTAAAACTGATCATCATCGTAGCCTCCAGCTTACTTGTCATCAGTGTTGTATCCTGGTTGGGCTGGAGAAAGTATAAAACAACAATTTTATACTGGTTTTTGTATTTCTCAGCCTTAGCTTTTTTTGCTTTGTTAGTGGGAACTCTCTTACGCCATGTCTTAAAAGATTATCAGGTGATGCGGTTTATTGTCTTTTTGAACCCTAGTATTGATCCAAGAGGCTCTGGCTGGAATCTATTGCAGTCCATGACAGCTATCGGTTCTGGAGGCTTGACAGGAAAAGGATTTCTAGCAGGCACTCAGTCGCATTATCGTTTTTTGCCGATGCAAAGCACGGATTTTATCTTTTCAATTTTAGGGGAAGAGTGGGGCTTTTGGGGTGGACTGCTTGTTTTCGGCTTCTATGGACTCCTCATTGGCCGTTTGTTATGGATTATGTATCACATTAAAGATGTCTATGGGATCTTAGTGATTGCCGGAATT
>DAIDJJ010000185.1:0-4575 GCA_027451385.1 Spirochaetales bacterium
CATCACCAATACGAAGAGCAAACGGCCCCGCCTGTTCTCGATTTCGCACAAGCTCGCATTGGCCCTGAAAGAGGTTGCTGGAAATCGCGCTCTGATCCAAGCATGGCGAATTTTGCCGCAGAAAGTGGGATGACCGTGGTTTTGATGCACGCTGTAGGGACCTCACAAACTATGCAGCAAGCCCCCTACTACACCGACGTCGTTCAACAAGTGCGAGATTTTTTGAGCGAAGCCGTCGACCGGGCCCTTGGAGCGGGAATCCCTGCTGCCAACATTATTCTGGACCCAGGAATAGGCTTTGGTAAAACCAAAACCCATAATATGGAACTGATTCATGCCCTTCCTCAACTGAAGAATCTGGGCTTTCCGCTTTTGGTCGGACTTTCTCGAAAGTCACTGCTTGGGGATTTGCTAGGAGTCAATACCGAGGACCGCCTAGCCGGTTCCCTTGCCGGAGCCTTGGCTTGTCTTGTCCAGGGTACAGACTGGATTCGCGTTCACGATGTTGTAGAAACTGTACAGGCCCTAACGGTCTTTCAAGCCTTAACAAAGGGGGCTGAAGCATGGACTGGATATTAAATTCTTGGGTAGTTAAAATGATCCTCCGTCCTGTGTTGGACGTTGGAGTTCTTTCGTTTTTACTCTATAAGGCTTACCGTATTCTTTACCAGACACGGGCCATTCCTCTGTTGCGGGGAATTTTTTTCATGGTCGTGATCTACCTTCTAGCGGTTGGCCTTAAGCTGGACACTCTTACCTGGATTTTAAATTTCTTAGCTCCAGGTATTTTTGTTGGTTTGGCGATTGTTTTTCAACCGGAACTACGAAAAATCTTTACCCAAATTGGGCAGGGCGGATGGTTCACCCCGCAATCTCGCCCGAAGGCCCAACATGTTGATGCCGTACTTTCCGCCTGCCTTGAACTTTCTCAGATGCGTCGTGGAGCTTTAATTACTTTTGTCCGGAAGGTGGGGTTAAAAAATATTGTGGAGCGTGGTACTCCCATGGATGCAGAACTAACCTCAGCCCTCCTTTTAACCATCTTTAGTTTTGACACACCGTTACATGATGGCGGTACCATCATTCAAGGGGAGCGGTTGGTTTCGGCCGGTTGTTTTTACCCCTTATCCGAAAACACGACAATTTCTAAAAGCTTTGGGACAAGACACCGAGCCGCCTTAGGTATGGCCGAAGAGTCTGATGCCGTGACCGTGGTTGTTTCTGAAGAAACCGGGGCTTTATCCCTGGCTTACAATGGCGCACTTCATTATGATCTTTCACCGGAAGAAGCTCGAAGACGGCTTAAGGAACTATTAGAGTTTAAAGACGAAGATGAACCGGCTGATAAGGGGGACTTTGTTGGATAAGATTCCCTGGAAAAAACTTTTAGATCAGTGGCCTGCCAAGATTCTGTCTGTCGCAGCTGCCCTACTCCTGTTTTTTTACAACCGCATTGATACTTTAGGCGAAAAGAACATTACCGTACCGGTTCGCCTCATTACCGATACCACCCTGGTTCCAGCAGAGAACTGGACTACCCGCGTCAAATTAACGATTCGGGGCCCGAAAGATGAACTGGCGGCCCTATCCGACCATGAAATCGAGGCTGTCGCCGATTTTTCTGATCGTTCTGGAGAAGGTATTTACAGAGCTCCCGTACAAATTCGTCGCCGAGGAAATGCCGCAGATCTCGAAAACCTTGAAATCGTTGCCGATCCTATGATGCTCCGTTTACGACTTGAGCGAAGGGTTATCAAAACAGTCCCCGTTGTTCCTCAGTTCTCTGGTCAACCCAGCAAAGATTTTGAGTTATCTGGCTTTAGAGTGTCTCCCTCTCGAATAACCGTGGAAGGGCCTCGAGTGAGGATGAGCAAACTCAAATATGTTGAAACCGAACCTATTGATCTTCGTGGTAAAACGGATAATTTCACGATCAAAGTACATTTAGAACTCAACTCTTCGCTTCTGGACTTCCCTTTAGGACATTCCGTTGAGGTGTATGGAAATATGCGTTCTTCACTTCAAACGATGACCTTTCCCAGCCTTCAACCGCAAATTGTGGGCTTGATTCCTGGTCTTGAAGTGACTATACCACCAGCCCCTGTGGCGGTCCGCATTAGGGGGACACGCCAAGCCTTAGCTGGTCTTGAAGCGGATAAAGTTCATGTAGAAGCTGATTTAACCAACTTTAACGGCCCGGGTGAAGCGGTAGATGTGCCCATTCGCGTTTTGCTCCCCCCCGGAGTAGATCTTGTTGAGGTCATGCCAGCCGTCATTAACCTCATTTTGGAGAAAAAACCATGATATCGGGAATTGGTGTAGATCTTGTTGAAAACAAACGTCTCCTTCCCTGGCTTTCCCAGCCCACTCTCCTTGAACGCTATTTTACCGAACGTGAAATTGCCGATGTCCACGCCAGTGCTCATCCTGAAGCCTCTTTAGCCGCCCGCTTTGCCGCAAAAGAAGCCTTTGGGAAGGCCTTGGGATCGGGTTTACGAGGTTTACCCCTACGAGACATTGAAGTTCAAAGAGGGGCAGATGGAAAACCTTTCTTGGTCTTGTCGGGCAAAGCTGCAGAAGTACTCAAACGTCAGAAAATTGTTCAGGTGCATCTTTCGCTTTCTCATGAAAAAGAATATGCCGTAGCTTTTGTCGTAATGGAGCTGTAACCATGTCGGATCCTGCTGTCAGTAAGGTCACATTTTTTCAAAAGAATGATACGGTTTGTCCCATTTGCGAAACCCCCTTTAAAAAAGAAGAACTGAGGCAAGGCGGAGGACGGCAAATTGCTGGTCCCCTCGGAGATGATTTGAGGCGGTATTATGAGGCTTCAAAAAAATTCGGCGAAATTTATCCTTTAATTTATTCTGTTCTTACCTGTCCCCGCTGTTATTATTCCGCTTTAGCTAGCGACTTTTTGACTCCCGACCCCAAGGCCCTTGAGGCTTTGCGTTCAGAAGAAGAAGAACGGAAAAAATTTGTCAGTCCACTTTTTGAAGGTCTTGACTTTGAACGACCCAAAACCCTTCTTGAAGGTGCTGCCAGCTACCTTCTCTGCCTGATGACATATAATCACTTTTCCTCTTCTTTATCCCCAACGGTCAAAGCGGCGATCTGTGCTTTGAGGGCCGCTTGGTGTTTTGCTGACCTGCATAAAAAATATCCCAGTGAAAACTGGGACTACCTTGAAAAAGTTCTGTACCATAAAGCCAAATTTTATTACACACAAACCATTGATAAGGAACAAAGTGGTGAAGAGACCGTGAACGCATCCATGTTCTTTGGTCCAGATGTGGATAACAATTACGGTTATGACGGCGTTATGTACCTCACAGGGTGGCTAGAGTTTCACTTTGGCAACCGTGAAAACGAAGCAGCGAGAGCAGAATCTCTCGCTACGGCGCGTCGGGCCATTGCTCGACTCGTGGGAATGGGAAAATCCTCCAAAGCCAAGCCGTCAGTGCTCATCGATAAAGCCAAAGATTTACATAAACTCATGGGCGAGGCGATCAAAGACGAATGAAACGCTTTCGATTGAATTTGGCGTATGATGGAACAGCTTTTGAGGGGTGGCAAAGTCAAAAAACTGGAGCCCATACCGTACAAGGGGAACTTGAAAAAGGCTTAAGCCGCCTACTCCACGACAAGATTAAAGTGGTGGGAGCTGGAAGAACAGACTCAGGAGTTCATGCCCGTTCACAAACTGCTCATTTTGATGCCATAGAAACACGAATGAACGGCTTAGCGTTTCAACGAGGGCTAAATAGCCTATTGCCAAGAACAATACGCATCTTGTCGTGCCAGGAGGTTGACCAGACTTTTCACGCCAGGTTTTCTGCCCTGGCGCGTGTTTACCACTATTACGTGCAAGCCAGTGAAGTCATTCTACCTTGGGAAAGGGCGTGGGTTACCCATGCCAAAATTCCACAGCTTTCCATCTTAAATTCCATGGCTCAGCAACTGCATGGCGAGCTGGACTTTACAACCTTCAGTCACGCCCAAGACCCCAGTCAATCTCGAAATCGCTATATTTACCAAGCAACCTGGTTTGCTTGGCGGGATAAAATCGTCTTTAGGATTGCCGGAAATGCTTTTTTGTGGAGAATGGTGCGATCTCTGGTCGGAACCATGTTGAACTTTGGTCTTAAACCTCAAGCCGAAAGCCTCTTTGCAGAGGCTTTGTCTTCACAGGACCGGCGAAAGGCCGGCCCCACAGCACCTACGGAAGGTCTTTTTTTGCATAAGGTGGTGTATCATGCCCATGAATTTACAATCTAGCACCCCTGAGGCCGTTCTTTGGGAACTCACTTATCAAGTTCAGGCCCTAATTCAAACTGAAGGCTTTCTAAATAAAATTCCCCCTTTTTCAGCCGATTCGGGGTTCTCTCTGGAAAGCTTTGTTCAAGAATGGTCCCATAAACGAATACCTGGAACAACCTGGCCTCATTGGGAAGGTTCCCCCTCTGCCCCTGTAGTGTTGCTTACTCAGTCTCTAAATTCTGAAGAGTTGCTTTATGCCCGAAAGTGGTTTGAGAATGAGAAACTCAAGATCAATTTTGAACAAAGTTTCTGGAT
>DAIDJJ010000186.1:0-4540 GCA_027451385.1 Spirochaetales bacterium
GAAAACAGGAGATTTACTCCTCTCAACCATCTTCGCTGGCTTGGCTTGGGCTTTATTGTGTTTCGCTATCGCACCCTTTTTCAGGTCTCACAAAAGTGATGATACCGAGGCTGTGACGACGGGTCTCCGACTAGCCTTGGCGGTGGTCTTTACTGTGGCTGTCTTTATCATAACCCTGCGCTTCGCCATTCCGCCATTGGCTCTTAAGTTCAACTATCTTCTAGCTGTTTATCTTGTCGCGACTGGTATCACGCTTATTCTGTTGCTTTTCAGCGGTGTGCTTACCTTTAAAGTGCGGCAGGTCGCCAAGGAAGAAGCGGACCTAAAAGATGGACTTAAGGAAATTCGTTCGTCTGCCATGACCTTGGAAAGAGACTTTGCCACACTTGGCGTCCCCTTCCTAGATGTTCGGCGTAAATTGTCCGAAATAACGGATGATTTGCGTTACGTGAGCCCTTGTGACCTACCTGAGGCCCAGGCTAGTGAAGAAAAGATACTTCAAGGATTACAACGTTTGCGGGAGTCAGTTGGCTTTTTGAAAGGCATGGCAAGTAATCAGACTGGTGGAATGAATGATCAGATTGGTGAACTTAATGATCTTCTTACAGAAATGAAAGTCGAAGTCGGTTTCCGTCGCCGCATAACATCATGAAAGGAGTGCAATGTGAAAGGTAAAGTTTTCTCGGATTCATCAAATATCTACGAAGATCAAGCAAGGGTACTTTTTGATTATTTCAAAGGTGTTGCGCAAAATATTGTCACTCAAGAAATAGAGTTTGAAAAAAAGATTGAAAACACTTTGGCTGACAAAACCGCTAGTCAGCAACGTCAAAGTGATGCTTTCCGGAAAAACTTGATTGGTTTGGTAATTTCCGTTGTCGTTGGATTAGCACTTGTGGTTTTTGGTCATGCTTTTTTAGGATTAGCCGGATTAATTGGATTGGCAGTATTCGGCATGCTTATGTTCTTGGGCAAAAAGAAAGAATCAAAGTTTCAAGAGGAATGCGACAAAAAGATTGCTACCTTCAGCGAACAGAAAACCGCTATCCGACGTGACTACAAAGTTCATAAAATAGGAACTGCCTACGTTCCGGTGGCTACCCAGATTCCCTTTCAGGGACAGAGTTTTTTCATGGATAATACCGGTACCCAGGCAAAACAAAAATTCACCCTCTATGACATCAAAGATAAAGAAGGTCTGAACAGTGCTGCGGCGGGCATTGAAGAGACTCTTACCAAAATTCCAGTGGTTGATTCAACTGAGGACTGTGAGTCTTTAGATACATCGTCTCTTTCCCCATCGATCCCTCGAATCAGTTTAGGAGACTGGTCATCGCATCTTGACAGGAATGTTAGACGCCTTAACTATATTTTCTCTGACCTGGATGAAACCTCCGTTTCAATTCCTGTCATTGATCCGCATAGCCCCTTGTCAGAATTCTTAAAGGAACAAGGTAACGACGAAGCTCCAGAAGAACTAAAGATCAGGCTTTATGACACTTCCGGGTTACAGGAAGCCTTGGCCAGCTTTGAATCTTTAGCGGAAATGAGTAAAAGTCGAACTTCGGGGGGAGAAAAGGGTATTGAAGACTTCTGTAGATCGTTGATGGAGAAGGCTGCGGTGACCCTTCAGTTTGTGTCCGAAGGCAGGACAAGATCCCTAGAAAAGGTCAACCAGTACGGTTTAACTTACTTTGGAACCTTTTTAAAAGGTTCGTTCAATTACTATAGTCCCGAGTTGGAAGCCGAGAACATTAGGCGAATAAAAGAAGAAAAATTCAACTTCACTGATAGCGTTGAATCCTACGAGCCTCTGATTTTGAACAAAAGCTCAAGGGTTCATTACGATTTGATTTCTGACAACTGGGTAGCAGAAGATGGTTCTCGAACCTCTAATCCCTACGGTGTTCATCAGATTTTTGAAGAAATCTTTATGCCCATGGTGAGCAACCTCATGAAAGAAAACCGCCTGGAAAGGCTTAAAGTCTATAACGATATCAAAAATCAAAAAATTGATTATTTGAATCAGTGGCATCGGGACACGGATGATTTTTATGGAAGGAACAGAGCAGAGATAAATGAGATCTCAAACCGAATTCGGTCAATTACAGCCGAATACCTTAGTGATCTGAATACTTTCAAGGCTCTGAGCGATACCATCAGCAGTATGGAAGGTGGTGCCGATCCCACGCGGATTAAAGAGATAAATCAAGAAGCTACTAATATTGGAATCATGATGGCTCAAGCCCAAGATTATCGCAATTTTATTGAACAATTCAATTCTCGTTTCGATAACTTCAGAGTTCAGATAACTGAATTAGCTCAGAGTTTTGAACATATTGAATTTTTTGAGGCCTCACTCAGAGATGCTGAGGCACGCGATGCTGCTCAGGCTTTATCCACTGAGAACTGGGATTCAAGACGAAAAGTTCTTATACGCCTTGGTCATCAAATAGCGAAAAATTCTACCCTTCTACCCGAGCCCAAACTTGAAGATTTGGCAGAACGAGATAGCCTCATTAACCTGATTGCCATGTACGAAAATCTTAAGTCTGAGCTTGAACAGGAGGAACGTGCCGCGATGGAGGCTGAAGCTCAAGCCAAGTCATCCCCAGCACAGTCACCAGAAATGGAAAATTCTTCTGAAACTCAGGTAGAGGAAGAAAATAATGAAGATTCTGACAGTCTAGCAAATGGGGAAGATGAAGACGAAGTGGACGAAGAGGATGAAGAGGATGAAGAGGACCAAAACTCATGGCTTCCAACGAATTCAACTTTAATGTCGATACCTCGCCCATGGGACGGTCACTTCTTAGTATTTCTGAGAATGTGAACCTGACCACTGAGGCGGTTATTTTGTCGACCAGGGAACTGGTTGTCGCTGAACAAGAGGCTGCTCAAAAGGTTAGTAGCAATATCACAGCAGGTTTTTTGTCTTTAATTCGCAGTCAATTGGAGCAGAAAAGGGCCATAGCAAAGAGCAGTATTGATGCCAAAAGTTCACATTTGGTCACAGAAAAAAATGCTGCAGGGCTATTGGAATTACAATTTGTTGCGGACTTTCAGCGGATCAAAAATCGCTATGACAAGCTTTTTACAAGTCTAAATAAGACTCTTAAATCTCGCATTGCCGAGTTAGACCGTCCTGTTTTCCAATTAGTTGAGAAAGAATTTCAAAGCGCAATGCGAAAACGCCTTTACAACGTTGGTGCTTCATTGGTTGTTGGGAACGAGGGAGCTCGAGGTGTCTCAGTTTTGGATAGGGGGCGAGCAAAAGGACTGATTCTCAAAATGCTCGAGGCAATCAAGAATTACCTCACCAAAACCCAAATTTTAAACCGTCAGATTTCCTCCATACTGTTACCCAACCGAACTCAGGTTCCTCGTGAAGTGAATCTTCCCTTTGTTATTACTGAGGTTGATGGTGCTTTTGAAGGTCAGCATGCGTACCGTCTCAGTCTCCCAGTAAATGAAAAGGCTTTTGCATTCTTCGGAAGCTTAAGCGATGGGGTGAACAGCCTTGATCTGGGACAGACAGTCTGGGTTCCCCCAGAGGAAGAAGAAAGAAAGAGAATCGTCCAAGCCTTTTTCGACAGGCTTGAACATTCTGGCCTTGACCAGCGAGTCAGTGAACAGGTGAAAGAGCTCTTTGAAGCTTCGGACTGGCAGACCCTTAAGGGGGTTGTACAGTGAGTTATCAGCAGGAATTTTCTGGAACAATACGCGGTACGGTATCGGGAAACTTCAGCTACCCAGCTTCCCAATCCGGCGGTTCAAAATCTGTTTCCTTGAATTATGAAGAAGATATTACAATTTTTATCAATGTGGACACGACTCCCGTCGATCAAGGTATTCTGGCTTGTCGTCTTGAATTGGGGCAACTGGAATCCCAAATACGGACGGGAGCAAGTATTCAAATTGGGGAAAAGCGTGCGGCTGCAGAATTGATCTCAGAATCTGCTATTCGAGGATTTAACAATTTAATTTTCTCGGAAATAGATCAGAAACTTACCATTCTCAACAGTGATATTAAAGCCAGAACGGCGTTGCTAGTCAGCGAGAATCAGGAAGCGAAACAAAGGGAAGTCCAATTCACTCGGGACTTTCAACGAATAAAAGAAAGATACGCAAACCTTTTTAACGGTTTGAATCAGGATCTTGATCGTCGCATTCGTGCTTTAGACCAACCTGTGTTCGGGCTTGTCAGAGGTGATTTCAGGGAAAAAATAGCTGCCTATCTCTCTATGAAACCCGCTGAATCACTGACTTTGACAACAGAAGCTCAGCCGCTTTCCCAAACTCTGGTGGTAAGTTTATCTAAAAAAAGAATTAGACAGCTCTTGGATTGCCTTAAAGCCTATCTTTCTACTTTGTCGAAGGTACGTACTGCCGTGGCCATGTCGCTTCAAAATGAAACGGTTTCTCAACCAAAAGACTTGTGCTTTCCAGTGATTATTATTGAAAATGATGGGCTCAACGCTCTTGAAACCACTGTTGTGACAGCACCAGATACTATGGGTATTGTGCTGGACAGTGATCG
>DAIDJJ010000187.1:0-4539 GCA_027451385.1 Spirochaetales bacterium
CTCAATACCAATGTTGATTCTTACTGTAATTGCCTATGCTCGCGAAATGAAGAATATTCAAGTTCATGGAATATATTACGGTGCTTGGGAAGCTCGAGATACTTCCCAAGAAACTGAAAAAATTGCTCCCATTTTCCAACTTAATCAGTTTCTTGATTTGCAGGATTGGACAATCGCAAGTCGAGATTTTTTGAACTCTGGAAATTCAAATTCTTTTACAAGCTTGATTAAAAAAGGTAGTAGAAAAATCTTAAGAACTGGACGAAATGCTGAAGTTGAAGCTGCAAATAATCTTTCGACAAGAATTGAAAATTTCTTTTCAAACATTTTAAATAAAAACAGTATCAAGGAGATTTATGAATTTCATGATATCAAAGTTAAAATAGAAGAGTATCGAAGAACAAAGAATCTTGAATTTCCAGCGTTCTCTCATTTGTTCGATAAAGTTGCAGATCAAATACTTAAATTTCAAGAAAAATCATGGAATAATATCTTTATAGCCGCTGACTGGTGTGCAGATCATGGGAAAACTTTGAATGCTTATTCAATCTTACTCGAAGGAGCAATTAGTATTGCGATATTCGCAATTGGAGACGATCCAATAAGTTCAGATAATGTAGTCAAAAAACGGCGTTCTTTAGTTATTCCTGCAATAAAAGTAATTATTGGTGATCTTAAATTAGAAGAAGTTATAGGTGACCATGAAACTGTGAAAAAAATTTCAAAACTCTTTGATAAAGAATCTGCCAGTGCTTTTTATCAATTAAACCAAAGTCGAAATGCGTTATTTCATGGTGGTACTGGTGATGAGTTGCCAAAAGATGCGTTGACTGCAATTAAATCTTATATCAAGAAATTAGAGTCGTGGTATAGACGCCTCTAAAAAAAGCTATTCGACTGTCAAATTTTAGGATTTTACGAAAAATGGATAAACCTTAGTAAGTTAAAAAAGATGCAAAAGTTAAACTACACATTTCCCAGTCAAACCAGCCACTTTGACCGGAATCAATGGCAGGTTTAACTGGAATAATTATTCCTTCTTTCCGAACCTTTTTTTGAATTCTTCCATCACCTCATCATTCGACGGGATTTCACCTTTCGAATTGGTCATAACAGCTGTCAGCGTCTTGATGTACACTTCCCCAAGGGTAGTGGTTAAGGCGGCTGCTGTCGCTCCAGAGATGGCTCCACCTGCTACGGAACCAATACCAGGGATAAATTTGAGGATGTTCGAAACGATCGTGCGACCAATTAAGGTGGCACCCGTCGTTCCTGCGGCCGAGGCTACCAAGGTTCCTAAGAAGGCGGTAGACAAGGGAAGTCCAAAGGCTGAACTGATCGAAGCCAACATTCCAACTTGAATGGGAACAAGAATAATTGCATCAGAGAAAGGAATAGGTGAAGCTCCCGCCGCCGCAGCAGCAGAGGCCGCAACCAGCACGATCTTATGAGCTTGTTTTTTCTTAAGCTCGAGTGACACCTTTTGTGAAGCGATAAAGGCCTTTCTCATTCCTTCCGGAAGGGCTTCCATAGTAATTTCGACCAACGACTCTAAACCCATCGGTTTGAGGATTTGCCCTTCGTCCAGCTCTTCTTCTAAGGCTCGTACTCGGACTACGTTGCGAGTTTGAGGCAGTAACTTCTGCACCTCGTCCCGAAAACCTTTGTCAGCTCTTGATTTTGTAATCACACCGATGACTGGCATATATTCCGCGAGCATTTCATGAAGTTCAATCTCGGCCTGTTCTACACGCCGTCCATCTTCATGAATACAAATCCAGGCAACATGGATGTGTCGATTGGGGTCAGGATCTTTTCGCCGTTCAAGGATGGTTTTTTGAAGTGCTTGAGTGGTTTCTTTGTACGCCGCCATTTCCAAGCCGCGAGTATCGATGATGCTTAAAGGAATACCCTCTTTCGAATGTTCGCGCGCATCCTGGGTTATGGGTCTCCCTTGACCGGTCGTGGCAAAGTCACCCTCAAATACAGCATTGATCAACGTGCTTTTTCCCACACCTGTTCGCCCTGCAATCAGGACATTCACATGCCCGCGTTCTTTGATGGCATTTTCGATAGCCTTTCGCGCAGTTTCGGTAAAATCTTCCATATCCATGGTAGCCTCCTTAGTAATTCTCATTTGTCATCCTAGCCTAAGGTACTAGGAGGACTGCATCTATTTTGCAGACTACAGGAATTTCGTAAGAGAATGAATTTTGGCTAACCACGCTTGTCGAAATGACTCAGGAGAAACCGCTTCTGCCTCCGAACCCCAGCGTAAAAGCTCCCCGATCAATTCTTTAAAGTCGTTAACTTTAAGTTCGACACTTAACGAGTCTTCACTCTGCTCGCACTGGTGCCAGGTTTCATCATCCGCCTGAGAGGTTTTGGCAAAACGGGCCATGGCATACGGAAGGGCATCCCCTTTAAAGCGAACTTTTACCAGGATAGGCTCTCCCCCCAAAGCTTTGTTGGGGAAAAGGCTGATTCCAAAGACTTCGGCATACCTCTTTCGGAGTTCGCTGATTCTTTTCTGGGAGAGGGCGGGGTGGGATTCCTCGGTAACACTCACCTCCAACACGCGGCTCAGGGCATATTGTTGGATCTGTTTCCCGGCTTCACCGACCAGAAACCACCCTCCGTCATAGTTGATCAAAAAAAGCGGGACGATCGAGGCTGGTAACCTAGGCGGCTGGGGAATAACCTTCAGGTACTTTCTTTGATAAATGGCATCAAAGACGCTTCGCAGGTGCTCTCGGTCCAGTTTCCAGTCAAACGAACTCTTATAGATAACACGACCTAGAAGTTCTTCTGGGATGTCGAAGGCCTTTTGCAGGGTCGCTTCAATGGTGGAGGTCGGAAACGGTACTAAAGTTTTATGACGATTCAGACCATGAACAATGGGAAAATAATCGGCCCAGTGGGTATCTGAGAGTTCCAGCAAGTCCACTGCGGTTGCCGCTTTGAGGGTGTACCATTCATCCCCGGGTTCTTTCTCGACCAGCATTTCAGAGGAGGCGAGGGCCGGGAGGGCTTCTTCTCGGAGGAATTTGAGGTGGTTAAAAAACTTTCGGTCACCGCTTTTGGTTTTCGAAGTTTGATCTTGGTTAAACTCTCGCGACCACTCTTCGTAAGTAAACCTTCGCCGTTTAGCCAGTTGTTCCAACATCCAAACGATGCTTTGTGCGGTTTTTAGTGAATCCGTGTTCCCCATAAGGTGACTATGCTGGGAAAGTATTCTTTGAACAAGTCATAAGGGGGGGCGTCCCAGGGAAACTCGTGTTGGGGGTTAAGTCCAGCACGAGTACCTGATCAACTCACAAGTTCCAAATCATTTAGGGTAAGTAAGCTTGTTGCAAAGACGGGTGGGGGTTGCTATCCGAAGCCCCTATTCCCAGCTCGCCATAGGTGTTAGTGCCGCAAGTCCACAGGCTGTAGTCATTTTTAATGACGGCAAGTTGTGTATAGGCAGAAACGCTTGTCACGTTGGTAGCGGCTTGTTGGTAGCTGGAATGCACATTGGTATCACTCGTTCCCAAGCCTAATTCTCCCTTAGTATTGTCGCCGCAAGTCCACAGGGTTCCATCGTTTTTCACTAGGGCCGCAAAGTTTAACCCTGCGCTCATCGCGATGACGCCCGTGGCGGCTAATACCGGGGTCGTAGAATTGGTGGTAGTCGAGTTGCCCAACTGTCCTTGGCCGTTGTACCCAAAGGCCATTAAGTTGCCATTTGTCAAAAGGGCCAGCGTATAAGTTTGGTAGGAGTACATATTCGAGCTTTGCGAAGTAGAAACGGCGGCCACATTGTTGAGTACCGAAACAGGTACGGAATAACTGCCAGTCACTCCGAGTTGACCGTACATATTATATCCCCAAGCCCACAAGCTATGATCACTCTTGATGGCAAACGAAGTGGCATTGCCTGCGTCCACGGCAATGGCCCCAGTAAGGACTTGCACTGGGGTGGTTCGGGTAGTCGAAGTGCCGTCCCCGATTTGACCGTTTGAATTATTCCCAAAGGCCCAAACGGTACCGTCGGTTTTTAAAATGAGGGTATGTCCGTCACTGCCAGAAGAAAACGCTTGAACACCGCTCATAAGCTGTGTGGTGTTTCCGTTCAAAATGGTCCAGAGAGTACCATCTGTTTTGAGGACCAAGATGCCGGGCTGAGTGTTGCCAAAACCAGAACTTAAATAGTAGTTCCAATAGTTGCCCATGGTTTGGACATTTGTCATCAGTTGGGTTGTCGAAGAGGTTGATCCCATATAGCTAACTCCACTGCCAAATTTCCACAGGGTACCATCCGATTTTAAGGCTAAGGTCAAACCATATCCTGCAATCGTTTGGATAATTTGGGTGACGGGGGCCGCACTGACCGAGAACTGGATCGTTGCGGAACCACTGGTGCTGAGATTCCCAGTAGTTGAATTTGTCGCGACACAGCTGAGCCAGTACATGCCTGGGGTCAGGTTAGACCCAAACGTCAGGCTCGAAGACGTCTGGTTGGGAATCACGACGCCATTTAAGGACCAAACGTAAGAA
>DAIDJJ010000188.1:0-4413 GCA_027451385.1 Spirochaetales bacterium
ATAGGGCATTTCAAATTAACCCAGGACCTTGACCTCCTCGACTTCCGAGAGCTTCGTAGTCGTGTCTCTCCGTTTAATCAGCTTGATACCCTCAAGGCTCCGCAATTGCTTGACGACATCCTCTTTCTGCGACGTCTTGAACAGGACCTATCAAAGCCATTTCAACCTCGGAAGGCCGAGCTAGAGTACCTCCCGACCCAGTTCCTCTGTGAGTTCCTCAAAAAGGAGGGATACCGTGGGATTCTGTACGCTAGTTCTGTGGGACCCGCTGGAGGTACTAATGTTGCCCTCTTCGACGATATGGCGGTTGCATGTAGAAAGACAACTAGCAGGTACACGGAAGCTGTGGACGTAAGAACGGTCCGAGTCTAGGAGCGCTCTAGTGACGTTTCGTCGAAACTTCAGAAAAGTTGTTGTAACATCTTCGTAGACGTTTCATATAGAACGCTGTAGGTTCGTCTGTTTCCTTACCGATTTCCACTTTAAGTTGTAATCTCAACAAAGTTGTTGAATTTTCCAAAATTGACCACTACTGGCAATAGTAGACAGTAAAATCCTAAGCTATTTTCTTTTTACTGTAATAATTTTCGGCCCAACGAGCCGGTGCTTGTCCTCCTAAACTTGTATGTCTTCGGATTCGGTTATAAAAAATCTCGATCCATTCTTGGATTGCGGCTTGTGCTTCTTGGCGTGTCTTAAACCTGCGATGATTGACCATTTCTTGTTTGAGTGTCCCCCAGAAACTTTCTGTTGGGGCGATATCATAGCAATTGCCTTTTCGTGACATTGAGGCTTTCATACCAGCCTTGGTTACCATGGTTTGGTAGGTGTGCACACCTGACTTCCTCGGTCCGAGTGATGAATGCACCCTTGTTCGGGTTTTCGATAACGGAGAGCTTTTTCCAGAGCCTTTTGAACAAGCTCCTTAGTCATTCGCGCACCCGTAGCGTAATCGACAATTTCCATGGAGCCAAAGTCTTTGACACCAGCCAAATAAAGCAACCCTTCTTCAGTAGGAATGTAAGTGATGTCAGTGCCCCACACTTTGCCTGGCTCATCGACGCTAAACTTTTGATCTAGAAGATTGGGTGCTACAGGAAGATCGTGGGCTGAGTTAGTTGTGGCTTTAAACTTCTTTTTCTGCACACAGCGAAGGCCTAACTCTTTTCTGAGTCTATGGATACGATCTCTCCCGACATAAACTCTCTGGTCAGCTAGTTCCTGTTGGATCCGAATTGAACCATATAATTCCAGGGTTTTGGTTAGTACCTCTACTAGAAACTGGAGTCGTAATTGGCTTATGACCGCATACCTGGAAGCGACTCCTTGGCGAAGTATGCGGTCGTTTTTTTAGAATCTCAGCCTTCATTTTTGATTCGGCTAATTCCTTGCGAAGTCGTTTTACTTCACCAACTAGCTCGGCTAATGATGTTGTCCCCTCTAGGTTTCCGTTTTCTTGATTTTTATATTGTGTCACCCAAGTGTTGATACTTTTATGTGAAATTCCAAGTTTGCGTCCAACCTCAGTTTAAGCCATACCATCCCGAATTATCATGCGAACAGCTTCGGCTTTCAACTCATCGCTATATTTTTGTTTTCCACTCATTTCTTTTATCCCCTCGTACCGGATTTTAGTGTCCTCTAATTCCAGTATAGGTCAGTACAAAAAAAAGATTGCTGAATGGCAACCTCCCCGAGGTAAGAAGTATTTTGATGCCAAGGATTTTTTCTATGATGAAGGACGTCAGAGCTTAATTTGTCCCGCTGGGAAGACCTTATTGTTAAATTAATAGCCAAGATGGACAATACCATGGTCAATCCTAAATTGGTCATATAGCAGATAGTATGGGATGTGAACTACGAGCGAAATGTCTGAGAAAAGAAGGGACAAAAGCCCGGCAAGTGACAATCTTTAATAAAGAAATGGGGAGTCATGGGGTTAACTTTACGACCAGGATGAAGAAAAGAATTGACACCGACTATGGGTGGAGCGAGTATTCAAAGTGCATGGGAACTGTGGAGCCTGTTTTTGGACATCTTGCTGGGAAATTAAATGAAATTGCCTTGTAAGGTTAGTATTATAGGGCCATTTAACTAAACCAGAAGAGCAAGGATGGGCTCATCAGGTAGCCTCTGGCTTTTCACATTTGTAGGGGCTAAAGTTACTCAGAACTATGATTTCGGAGAGTTTCTTGGGCTTTCTCTCAAATTTCGGTTATTGAATTAAGGGGTAGAAATGAGAACGATTCTGTTTCTTTTGTTCACTTTATTCATCACGAACTTTGTCTTTTCTGTTTCACCGAAGATCGAAAAGGTTTTTCTTTTGAAATTTGGATCAGGCAAGGGTGAAATCGGTCCGCCCTTAAAATTAATTGACGGTCTTGAAGGCGAAAAAGATGGGGACTACGCCTTAGGTGTCTACGGAATGGGATTGGATCCCTCTGGAAATTTAGTTTTTCTGGATGACTGGAATAAAAAGCTGGTTTTCTACAACCGTAATGGCACATTCATCAAAGACATATTGGGGATCAATGGTAATACAGCCCATGGATATGCACAAGGTCAAATTACTTTTGAAGGGGATATTGTGTATATTGAAGATGACTATTTCTTAGCAATGTATAACATTCATTCGAAAGAATTGATTAACTTTATAAATCCAATGGATTTTCAAGATGAATTTCATGACCCTGATGCTTACACAAGAATCGGCAAAAGTCTCTTTATTTATGAGAATGGTTATTTGGGTTTTATTAGAGATCTAACCAAAAAGAATAGTCTACCAATAACTCTGTCAGATAACGACAAGATTTTGAATGAATTTGGAATCAAGAAGGTGAATGGATTCTATTTTCTTGCCGATGGAAATCCACTTTTTAGAAAGTTCAGCTATTACGATAGCATCTATTTTCGTGGAAATGTGAATTCGATGGCGAAACAATCCATCGGCTCCTGGGCGGGAGTCGAGTACTGGCAGCCCCCCATTGTTTGGGGTTCAAAGAAGCTGGGCATCTTCGACGATATTATTACCACTTCCAAATATGGAGTTTGGCCCAACTTCTCAGCGGTACTCACCCCCGATGGCTTTATCTATTTCACCGATCCCTCCCTTAAGGATGGTGGCACCTGGGTGAAACGCCTGGATGTGAAGTCGCTGTTTCCAGGCATGCAAACTGCCAGAATCACCTCCGATGAGGTGCGCATCCGATCTAAGCCGGGTTTAGACGGCTCAGTCCTCGGTCACGTCAACAAGGGGGACCGGGTGGTGTGGGAAAAGCAAGCTCCAGAATCGGTGACCATCGACGGTCAGACGGGCCATTGGATTCAGATCATGACGGAGCCGGGTGTCGAAGGTTGGGTCTTCGGAGCCTTCGTGGCCAAGGAGGAGTAACTGATAGGAACTGTGATCCCGGCGCAAGCCGTGGTTTTCAGCCAACTGGGGTAAAATGCTCCCCCGGCGACAGTGAAAAAGCCACCCGCTGATCCCGAATCGGTTACTGATACCTCGGCAACGCCGAACTTATTTTGAGAGCAATCAACGATGGCTGTCAATCTCCAACGAGAATCGGGTCGGTAGTTTTGGGGGCACGGGGCATACCTCGGGTGAGGGTTGCTGGTCTCACGAGTTGAAAAGGTGCCGGCATAAAGGGAGCGGGCTGTTCAAGTTTGGAGAATCGGTGGACCTCGTAAACCTTCTTGAGCAGGCGGGCCCAGTTTTTCCTGCGAAGTCGGGCCCAAGAGTCGGGCACTTCGGGAAGTTGGGCGCTCTCAAGGCTGTTTTGGACAACTTCGAGTTCGGCTTCGTGGGCCTTGGCCCAGCCTTCAAGGGCGAACCGGGTTATCTTGGGCAACTCGGTCCACTTTGAACGCACACGGCTGGAATAGATTTCCTACCGACGAACCAGTTGCGCCCTGCGGGGTGGAAGGTGGGCAACAAGATTGATCTTGTGAAAGTCAAAGGTGCCATCCTATTCGACCAAGTAAAGAACTTGAATTGGGCTGCAAGGAAGACGGAGTTTATCGAGAAACTGGAATCAAGAAAACTCCAAGACGTTATAGAGAGAATTGAAGTGTTGATAAAATAGGTACCAGATCGGCTATCCGAGAACTGGTTGCAAAGTCGACCCCGGCGTCCATGCCGAGGTCGACATCGACGCGGTGCCTGGTAGAACATGGTTTTCGACCTGACTTAGGCATTTGTCACGGCTTTTGCGTACGCAAAATCCGCACCAAACGCCACGCAGGTTAAAACAGCGTTAGACAGACCCTGCGGGCAGAAAAATTGACCAATTTACAATATGCGCATATAATATGCGCATAGAGGAATTGTATGAATGCGCTTGTATACGATAAAAAAGCTCCAAGGAAACCGACAAACCTAACCGTCAACAGTGATCTTATGCGGAAGGCAAA
>DAIDJJ010000189.1:0-4397 GCA_027451385.1 Spirochaetales bacterium
CTATCAAAGTTAACGAAGGTCCATCCTGTGGTTGATACTTTAAAACCTGTTGAAAATAACGTCCGGCTTGATTCCACTCTTTTTTTGAGTAATACTCCCAGCCGGTTTCATACCACCCTAAAACCTTCTTCCGAGCGGGTGAAATTTGATCTCGTTCAGAAACAAGTTCGTAGATATCGATAGCTTCTGTCTTTCCTTTTACGGCAACACGGTCTACTTTACGAAATTCAAAATCAGTTTTTACACGATCGAATACGGCTCCTGTTGCCAGGATTTCCGTATTATAAAACTTGTTCAGACCTTCCATTCGGCTTGCTAAATTGACACCGTCACCTAAAATCGTATAGTTCATACGTTTTTCGTAACCCATATTTCCGGCAATGACTTCTCCGACATGCAGACCGATGCGCGTATTAAATCGAGGCTTGCCGCGGTTTTCCCAGACATGAAATAACACCTGTAATTCATTACGAATCTGAATTGCCGCTGCACAGGCTTGGAAAACATGGTTCTCAACAGGTTCTGGAGCACCCCAAAATGCCATGACTGAATCACCGATATACTTGTCTAAGGTGCCTTTGTGAGTCTCAATCGTTTGTGAAACGAGAGCAAAATATTCACAGAGGTCAGCAACCAATTCTTCAGCAGGCATTTGTTCGCTTATGGAAGTAAAATTAGCAATATCAGAAAAAAACATAGATAATTCACGTCTTTCTCCTCCAATTGTTGCATCTTTTTCCATTCGAATGAGTTGATGAACTAAATCGGCAGGGACATACTTGCGAAAGTTTTTTAAACCCTGTTTCATCGTGGCAAAAGAATCACTCATGGTACCAATTTCACGGATCATACTGTGAACTTGAGATTCAGACTCCAAAACAAAGTCTTTCACTTTGTCCATTTCTTCAATAAGAAGGCGCATGGGATGGGCGATGGCAGCTGATAAGAGAACCGATAAAAATACAGCAACAAGTAGCATAGTTAAGGAAATCCCAATAGCGATCCAATTGTTTGCTTTCACAGCCCCCGTTAGGTCGTCATCAGGAAGAATAATCCCAAAAGTTAGGTCTAGCCCAGTTTGAGAAGGGACTGAAGAAAACGTTGAGAAGTACCTGCTTCCTCGATAAAAGAAACTGAAAGGGTCTCGAGGTTTGTTTAACGCTTTATAGTGCGTATAAGCAACATCATAAAGCGGTTGATTGAGATCTCCTATCGATCTCAAGATCATTTCCCCATGGGGGCCCTTGGCAAATAAGCCGGATACTCCTTCATGAGGTGCCAAAGGCAGCCCTAATACATGTCGTTTACTGTCAAGAAAGAAAGTTTTAGCATGAGGTGTCGTCGAAAGGTTCTTCAAGAAATAGGATAGGTCCAAAATACCTATATCTATGGCACAGACTCCATAAAGCGAGCCATTTACATTAAAAACAGGGTAGACACAAGAGAGTCCAGGCATACGGTCAGTAGCAAATATATAGGGGGGAGTCCAAACTAGCCTTTTACGCTCTTGGGCAATTTGAAACCAAGGTCTGTCGACAGGATTGTACCCCGTGGTAAGCGAATCGACTTCGTCTGGGTAATCGGCATAATAAGCCGTGTTGCTATGAACCCACGAAATGTGAACACCATCGGGTTTGCGCTCAATGAAACGTTCTGTAAAGCTTCCATCGGGCATACGCCGTTGCATGATTAAATTCCCTTTCGTATCAGCAAAATATACGGCACGAAACTCGGGATTTGAGGCAAGCAGGGTTTTTAAGTAACTTAATTGCAGGGACTGACTGGTTCTGAAATCTCCAAACATAGGGTCAAAATAATGCTGACCTAAATCTTGAATGGCACGCTCTGCTGGCTGAAGGTAAGCTTCTGTTTTATTGACTGCAGAACGAGTAATTTCCAGCATCAAGCTGTCCGATAGGGCGTAGATCGACTTATCAGAACCAGTTGTATACACCCATATTACAGCGCATACAGTCAAAGAAATCAACAAAGCGTTGAAAAGAATGACAGTATTTCGAATACTAAGCTTGAATGGCTTCATGCTCGGCCTTAGGAGCCACTAAAGCTGTGGCTGCCGCATTAACATAGACAATCAAGAAGGTGCGCATGGGGTCTATAATGGTGTCGATCGCATAAAAAATGACAAGGACAGCTTCTAAAGGAAGACCCAATGGAGACAAAACAAATCCCAACATGGGCAGGGTAAGAACGCCGCTCGCACCTGCTGTTGCCGTGCCGGCGAGTACGGCACCAATCAAAATAATCGTAAATTCATTCAAGCCAACCGGTACGGCATAAACTTGAGCCACAAAAAATGCAGCTAAGGCAAAGTAGAATATGTTGCCAAAACGACAGACTGTAGTCCCCAAAGACAATACTAAGTTTGACACAGTAGCATCAAATCCCAAGCCCTTTTCTAAGCTGACGATGCTGGCGGGTAAAGCAGCAAAGCTGTTGCGGGTAGCTAAGGAAATAATTATTGGGTCTAGCATCGCTTTGAGTACAGCGATGGGGCTCTTTACGCCGCTTCTTATCCAGAGCACGAGAGTTGCCACGATAAAAATAGCAAGGCCACCTACGTAAAAGAGAAGGACAAATTTAATCATCGCCAAAAAGATTTGAACCCCCACGCTGGCGACTTGAGCTGAGATCAAGAATATTAAACCAAAAGGTAATCCGTACAACGCCCATGAAATTAATTTTTGAAAGGCTTCAAGGAGACTTTGTGACAAGTGAATAATCAACTGAGAATTTTGATCTTTAATGAATCCTAAAACAATGCCAAAGATGATGGCAAAAAATACCACTTCTAAGGCATTCCCTAAGCCCAGTGCATGAAAAATATTTGAGGGAATGATCTTTTGGAAAAAGACAAGTAACGGTGGTTGATCTGTAGGGGTTTCGGTGGACGAACCTTTGAGATTCATGGTCAGAACCCCCTGTTCGCCATTTTTATTGATGACCTGTGACAAGGTTTTTTTGGTGCCTTCGTCGAGACCTGAGCCGGGTTGTCCCAACAAACCTGTTAGAGCACCTGCCAGACTGAGAGCGAAAAGCGCCAATAAAAACACGATAAGCATTCTTCCCAAATGTTTTTTAGCACTATCGTTACGTAGTATTAAGGCAAGACTAGAGATCACCGCCGTTACTAAAATAGGTAGGACTGACATTTGTATCAGATAAAGGTACATATCGCCTATGGGGGCTAAAAATAACGCAGTGTCTTTGGCTAACAAGCCAAAGATAACACCTAAGCCCACAGACAATAAAATGATCCAGGGATTTTTCAAAAGTGATGCTTTCATCGATTCCACCTTAAGGTTTGAGATAGTCCTGATGTAGGATTTTGGAAACATCGAGGCGTAAATTGAGAGTATTGAGTAAGATATCCACAAAAGACGCTAACTGCTGATTCCGCCAATTGGTAGCAATGGCAATCGGATCTGTTTGATCTTTAAAAACTACCAGTTTTAAGTTCAAGGACGCTTGGGGGTACTTCTCCATAACAACACGGCATTCAAGTTCATCACGATAAGCGGCCAGCACTTTTCCCGATAATACAGCATCCACAACCTGGTTCCACGTGTCAAAAGGAACCACTTCAGCGTGGGGAAAATTAGCATGGGCATAACTTACATAAGAAGAATCTGCAATTACACCGATTTTGCCTCGAAAGTTACGTATAAAACTTTTAATACCACTTTCTGTTGTTATTTTGGCAATTTGTAACCGATTTAACAAAAGAGCTTGGTGAAAAGTGATGTAAGGTTGTGAATACCGTACAGCTTGTGCTCGTTTTAACGTTCGGCTCAATTTACTTATAGCCACATCTGCTTCACCTTTTTCCACCCCCGTAACGACATCATTGAAGTTAGGAAAATCTCGAATGAAAACAGGTTTTACATTCAAAGCCGCTGCTAATTTGTCAGCAAGGTAAACATCCAATCCCACAAGCTCACCTGACGAATTCACCGAATAAAAAGGTGGCTGGTCATCATGGGTCATTGCTACTCTAAGAATTCCACGACTTTGAATCGCCGCTATGTCAGGAGCCTTCAATAGGTCAGAAGGTGTTTGCGCAACTGCTACCGCCGATAAAAGGACACATCCCAGCATTCCGAGCAATCTTTTCACAAATACACCTCCCAATAATTCAATAATCCTAGCATTATTATCAGCAATTTGCATGAATTTGTGTCAGTTTTTTGTTAAAATCTAGGAAAATCTCTTTTTAGATTCAAAATTCTTTTCATATATCTTTTGGAATGCTGTCATAATCATTCTAGGGGCACTTCTACTGGTAACAGGCTTATTGCGGAATCCTATCTAGAATACCCGGCAGGCTGGGAAGGGAATCTTCAATCAGGTGCTTTTTGATCGAGCAACCGCCTCACCTT
>DAIDJJ010000190.1:0-4361 GCA_027451385.1 Spirochaetales bacterium
CCAGTTCCGTAGGTATTTTTGGCTTCGCCGGGTGAGAAGCCGGCTTGGCCAAACAGTGCCGCCTGCTGATCGCCCAACAAAGCGGCAACCGGCAATTCAAACTCTAAGCCTTCTGTAAGCCCAAAAACTTTTGCAGAAGGACAAATGGAGGGGAGCAACTGGGAAGGAATATCAAAAAACTGAAGTAAACGAGGTTCCCATTCTCTGGTGAGCAAATTCATCAACAAAGTGCGGCTGGCATTGGTGGCATCTGTACAGTGAACTTGTTTAGCGGCACCGCCGGTGAGATTCCACAACAGCCAACTGTCGATGGTTCCCGCCGCCAGGTCACCGTTCTGAGCTTTTTTTCGAGCTTCAGGAAGATGATCTAACAACCAAGCAAGTTTGGTGGCAGAAAAGTACGCAGTAAGGGGTAAACCGGTTAGTCGTTGTTCGGAAGGTCCCCACTGGGGGACCCTTTGTCGGCACCAAGCTTCTGTACGGGTATCTTGCCACACCAAAGCCCGGTGGAGGGGTTCCCCGGTTTGTCGGTCCCACAAAACAATTGTTTCTCGCTGATTCGTCAGGCCTAAGCCCGCCACTTCTGCGGGATTGATGCCGGAGGTTCTTAAGGTTTTTGTGATGACATCCCGGCTGTTTTCCCAAATTTCCCAAGGGTCGTGCTCCACCCAGCCCGGTTGAGGAAAGTACTGGGTCAACTCGCGTTGATCCCAACTCACCAGCCGGCCGCGATGGTCAAATAAGGCAAACCTCGTGCTGGTGGTACCCTGGTCTAAAGCCCCGATAAAACGCTTCATAAAGGTTCTGTCCTTCAGCCGTATACTTGAGTGAAAATCTCGGCATCAGTATACTGCCAGTGTGAAAAAACTTCATCATCTGTTAAAAAAGCTACTTCTCACCAGCTTTACGGTCCTGGCGACAGTTATGACCGTCGCTTCCGCAAGCGCTCAGTCAGCCCCCCTTACCATACCACACCCCGGTCCGTACCGCGACCCTAGTATGTGGCCGCGAGGCTACTACCCTGGGGACCCGCTTCCCCCTAAAACCATCTATTTAACTTTTGACGATGGTCCTTGGGCCTTCACAGGCCAACTCGTGGACATTTTAAAAGAAGAAGGGGTTCATGCCACCTTTTTTATGAATGCCTTTGACAAAGATCACCCAAATCATGCCAACATTCATGACGATTATCTGTTTCATTTTGCCAAAGTATTAAAACAGCTTGTCGCAGATGGTAATGTGATTGGAGATCATACCTTCTCTCACCGCGATTTAGCTCGGCTAACACCTCAACAAATCCACTTTCAACTGTACTGGCTTGAACACGAATTAAAGAAGGTGCTTGGTCCTCAGATGCCGGTGATACATCTGTTTCGACCACCTTATGGCTCGCCATGGCTGGGTCACTGGAATACCGATGCTCAAAAGCGAAAAGTGACCAAGGCCTTAGATGGGCAATTTTTTGTTATGATGTGGACTATTGGTTGGGATTCTGCGGATAGTATCGATTGGGCCAAAGGAGAATGGTATGAACCTGGACCGCGTTACCATCCCTTTACACCACAGTACGATGCCAAGATGCAACGCGACATCAACAGAATTCTGAGCCGTGCCCACAACGGGGCCAGTGGAATTATCTTGATGCATGACACTCACCCCACTTCACGAGATTCGCTCAAAACGTTGATTGAAACTTTAAAAAAGCGTGGTTACCGTTTTGACACTCTCGATAATTATTGCCGGTGGCGTTGGGGCCCTCAGGTCTTTGACGAGGCCAAACCAGCGCAAGCGACAGTCACAAGGTAAGTTAGCTGCACAAGGTAAGTTAGCTGCAAAGAAAGATCTCTGGTTTTACAAAAACAACGCTGGCAAAGTCAGAATTCCTAACACGGCTAAAAGGGGTTTGAGGGAAGCATCCGTTGAGGCTTCCCCCAAGGGCGGCCAAGAAAGGAGGGCAAAGAGCACAACTGCCCCCAAGCCAACTAAGGAACTCAAGCGAAACTGAAACAAGTTTTGTCGAGCTTTTGTCAAAGTTCTCACGAAATCCCTCCAAGGTTTACCAGAAGAACTCCCCAGGCTTTACAAGGTTACGTACTGGATTACAATAGATGGGGGGGGTGTATGAGCTATCTCGATCAGGTCTTTTCTTTGGATGATCGGCTTGTGGTCCTTACGGGGGCAGGAGGGGCCTTAGCGGGAAGTTTGGCTGAAGCTTTTTTGAAAGCCGGGGCCCGAGTTGCGCTTTGGGTCCACCGGGAGGAAGCCAAGCAAGCCTTACAGCAAAAATATTTGGCGTTCACGTCACCTGACAAATTCTTGGTGTCCGTCGCCGATACCAGCGACTCCCACCAAGTCCAAAAAGCTTTCACCGAAACCCGGCAAGCCCTTGGACTTCCCAATGTTTTGGTCAACGCCGCTGGAGGTAACCAAGGCAAATCTGCCTTTGTTGATATCGACCTTGAGCAATTTGATCGAGTCTTAAAACTCAACCTCATGGCCGGTTTGGTGGTACCAACACAGGTGTTTACCAAGGTTTGGACTGAGGAAGGCCAAAGAGGCTGTTCTATTTTGAATCTGGCTTCGATGGGTTCCTACGTTCCGCTTTCAGGAGTATGGGCTTACAATGCAGCCAAGGCTGCGGTCCTTAATTTGACCACCGCTCTTGCCAAAGAGTTTGGTCCAGCCGGAATTCGGGTGAATGCTCTGGCACCCGGATTTTTTGTGGGCCAACAAAACCGGGCGCTTTTGTTCCAGGAAGATGGAACACTTTCACCCCGAGGCCAAAATATCATTCATAGAACTCCCTTTGGCCGGTTTGGTGCCTTAGAAGAGTGTCAGGGGGCAGCCCTTTTCCTGAGTAGTGAAAAAGCTGCCGGATTTATTACAGGCATTACGCTTCCTGTTGACGGGGGCTTCTTGGCCGACAATATTTAAAAGCATGCTGTAAGATAAAAGTAAGCGGGAGCCGTCCTCTTGGACGGTCTCAAGGGAGGCAGATTTGGCAACTATCCCATTTTTGAACGAAGATTTTCTTCTAGAGGGAAAAACAGCACGACGGCTCTTTCACGATGTGGCAAAAGGTCTCCCCATCCATGATTTTCACAATCACTTAGACCCGCAAGTTTTGCGCGACGATGTTTGCTTTCCGAACCTGACCGCCCTCTGGTTGGAACAGGATCATTACAAGTGGCGAGCTATGAGACAAGCTGGCCTTTCTGAACAATTGATCACTGGTGACGCGTCTCCAGAAGAGAAGCTGGAAGCCTGGGCCCACACGTTGGCTTTGGCCCCGGGCAGTCCGCTCTTTATTTGGTCGCATTTAGAATTGCGAGCCCTCGGCCTTCCAGAGCTCTTAACACCTCAAACTGCGGCGTCACTCTTTGCTCGTGCCAAAGAACGTTTGGCCTCAAAGGAATTTTCGGCCCGAAAACTTGTCGAAAATTTTGGAGTCCGAACCCTGGGGACCACCGATGACCCGGCTTCAGAGCTTGAAGCTCATAAAGCCCTAGCTCGTGAAAGGCTAAGCTTTTCTGTTCGGCCAACCTTTCGTCCCGATAAGCTCTTGACCTTGCAAGCCCCCTTATTTCGCCGTTCAATCCAAGCTTTTTCTGAAGCAATTGGCATCACCATCGACAACGTCGAAGCCCTTTGGGATGCCTTAGAAGTCCGTATGGATTATTTTCATCACCTAGGTTGCCGGTCTGCAGACCATGCCCTGCCAGATACAGCCTATTTGGAACCGTCAGCCCGCAGTGAAAGTATTCTGAATCGCTTGTTAAAAAATGAAGATTTGACCCCCAACGAGACGTTAGAGGCCCGCAGTATTCTTTTAACGGGACTGGCACAACGCTACCAGGAACGGGATTGGGTGATGCAACTCCACTTGGGGGCACTGCGCAATGTGAACTCACGTGGGCTCAGGCACCAGGGAACAGACGCCGGCTACGATGTCATGTCTGGGCCTTTAGACGTTTCTTCGCTTGGTCGCTTTCTCAACACCTTAGAGAATAAAGATCAACTTCCCAAAACCATCCTTTACAATTTGAATCCTTCGGATGCCACCCCTCTGGCAGTTCTGGCAGGAGCCTTTTCTCACAGTATACCGGGCAAGGTGCAACTGGGTGCCGCTTGGTGGTTCAACGACAACTTACGTGGAAATCAACAACAGCTGAATGTCTTGGCTGAACAAGGCTTATTAGGGACTTCCGTCGGGATGTTGACCGATTCCCGAAGTCTTTTGTCCCTAGCTCGTCATGAGTATTTTCGCCGTATTTTTTGCAACCAACTGGGTTCATGGGTGGACTCGGGAACCTTTCCTGAGGAAGACAGCTTACTCATTCCCCTTGTGAAGGGTGTTTGTG
>DAIDJJ010000191.1:0-4338 GCA_027451385.1 Spirochaetales bacterium
TACGTTCCCGGATTTTACCGTAAAGATCTTCAATTTGACCTTCCGTTGGTAAAACCTCGATATCAGGGTCCAAAAGTCCTGTGGGACGAATGATTTGCTCAATCACTTGTTGGCTTTTGCCCAATTCTTCGGGTCCAGGAGTAGCTGAGACATAGATCGTCCGGTACAGCAAACTTTCAAATTCGGGGTAAAAAAGCGGACGATTGTCTAAGGCCGAAGGAAGCCGGAACCCGAAATCGACCAAGGTTTGCTTCCGGGCCTTATCCCCTGCCGACATTCCACGGATTTGCGACAACGAGACATGAGACTCATCCACAAACGCCAAAAACTGATCTGGGAAATAATCGAGAAGAACCGCCGGTCTTTCCCCTTCATTACGGCCGGTAAGCTGTCGCGAATAATTTTCAATCCCCGAACAGTATCCCATTTCAGACAGCATTTCTAAATCATATTCGGTTCTTTGTTTGAGACGCTCAGCTTCGAGGGGTTTACCTTGCGCCTCAAAGAAGTCTAACCGATCCCGTAACTCGGATCGAATACGGTCCAAGGCCAAGCGCACTTGGTCTTCGGGCATCACAAAGTGTTTTGCGGGAAAGATGGTACAGTTCTCGAGCTCTTCCAACACTTTTCCCGTCAAAGGGTCAAAGCGTTTTAAGCGACTGATGGTACCCCAATCCGTTTCGATTCGAAAAGCTTCTTCCATATACGCTGGCCAGATTTCTAAGGCGTCTCCCCGTCCTCGAAACACACCCCGTTCTAAAACCGCATCGTTGCGGTCGTATTGCAAAGTGACTAAGACGCGTTTAAAGGTATCCAGCGAAAGGGTTTGGCCCACGTGCAGATCTTGGCGCATATCCAAATACGAAACCGGACTACCCAGACCGTAAATCGCCGATACAGTGGCAACCACGATCACGTCTTGCCGTGAAGCCAAGGAAGTCGTTGCCGCCAACCGAAGTCGATCAATCTCTTCATTGATCGAAGAATCTTTTTCGATGTACAAGTCTTTTGAGGGAACGTAGGCCTCAGGCTGATAATAGTCGTAGTAAGAGACGAAATATTCCACCGCATTATGAGGAAAAAAATCCTTGAACTCACGGTAAAGTTGAGCCGCCAGGGTTTTATTGTGACTCATCACCAAGGTGGGGAGCTGTAACTTTTCAATGACCTTGGCCATTGTGAAAGTTTTGCCAGAACCCGTTACCCCTTTCAACGTCTGAAAAGGATAGTTGGCCTGAACTCCCTTGACGAGAGCCTCAACAGCAGCGGGTTGATCACCCGCTAGGTCAAAGGGGGATTCAACGTGAAATTTCAAGAAGACTCCCACTGAGTTTTGTCAGGACGCTGATCTAGAGTCACACTCAAGGTTTTGGTTTCGCCATTTCGTTCAACCGTGACTTGCACCACCTGACCAGGCTTAGTCGATTCTAACGCCCCATACATATCCGCCAGCGACGAAATTTTCTGGTTATTGATGGCAATGATGATATCACCACCTAAATACAGAATATCATTGCCGTACCTGACAGCCTGATTGGGGTCTCCTCCCTTTAGCCCTGCTTTTTCGGCTAAAGAGCCGGGAGTCACCTTAGAAATCAACACTCCTTGGGAGACAGGTAAATGCGCATACCGTACTAATTGGGGAAACAGCTGAACGGGTTTAATGTCGATCCAACCCCGGATCACCTTGCCGTACTTGATCAAGTCGGGAATGATTCTTCTCGCCGTATCTACAGGAATCGAAAAACCAATCCCCACCGACCCGCCGCTTGGCGAGTAGATCATCGTATTGATCCCAATCATCTTTCCTTGAGAATCTAACAAAGGACCACCCGAATTGCCGGGGTTGATAGCCGCATCCGTTTGAATCAACTTATGTAAAATAAAACCTGTGTCAGACTTTAAAGGGCGGCCCAATGCACTCACGATGCCTTGGGTCATGGTTCGATTCAAAGCAAAAGGATTGCCAATCGCCAGCACCTTTTGGCCGACTTTTAAATCCGCACTTTCCCCCATCGGCACCACAGTCAGCTCGTGCCCCTTGGGGTCAAACTTGAGCACAGCTAAGTCATTTTCCACGTCTTGTCCGACAATATGCCCCTCAAATTGAGTGCCATCGTAAAGAGTAATGTAAACTTTCACGGCGTTGGCAACGACATGATGATTCGTCAAAACATAGCCTCTTTTATCAATAATTGAGCCAGAACCTATCCCCCCTGATTGTGGAACCGGTTCAAGAAACCAGTTGTAACCCAAAACTTCGGTAGAAACGTTGACGACACCTTCATTGACGGCTTGGTAAATATCAATATTTTCTTTTTCGTCGCTATCGTACTTTCGGGGACCGGTATCAACCGGCATCAAAGAATCGGAGGTCACGCTCTGCTGGGAAGACGCAACCATGGAAGGTTTAGAACTCATTAGAAAAAAAACAGCTACGGTTGATAACACAGCCGCACCCACGGCGGATCCAATCGCTGTACGGATAAGCTGGGAAGAACTATATAGTTTCATAACCAAAGTATAGCCAAGACCAACGTGCTGGGCCAGAGCTTAGGGCAGAACCTTGACCGAAAAGGGTTGACGTCCCTTGCCTGAAGAGGACTATAATCCTCCCAATTGGTTTCGTTTAATGAAATCCTAACAGTTCCCTTACAAAGTTATTATGAAACACCGGGATTATCGCATTGTACCAGCAAGCCTGGATACAAAAAAACATTTAGGAGACGTATTGTGAGAAAAGCGATCATTGCCCTTCTCTCGCTGACCGCGGCCCTGGCGATTGCCGGTTGTAGTCATTCTCAATCCCAGCCGAAAGTAACGAGCACGACCCTCAAGGCCGCTCATGTTACTGCCGCTGACCTTACCCCCGCGACTTCGAGCACAGAACCTTCTGTTCCGAAAGCGATTCCTGGTCTGAAAGGCAAAAGCCTTCAGATTGATGGTTCTTCCGCTCTGCAACCGTTCTTCCAGTCTGCTTCCAAGTACTTTGACAAGGGAATGGGCACCAATACCACCGCCGTTGCCAATGGTTCCGGAAATGGTTTAAAAGACGTCGAAGCTGGTAGCGTGAAGATTGGCATGTCCGATTTTTTTGCTCAAGAAAGTTCAACCCCTGACGCTTTCAAAGATCTGGTTGACCACCGTGTAGCCGTTGTGGCGTTCACCTTGGTTGTTTCGAAAGATCTGAAAGACACCGTGTGGAACCTGACCTCTGCCCAGATTAAGGATATTTACACTGGCAAGATTACCAACTGGGCTCAAGTTGGCGGACCCAATGAAACCATCACCGTGGTTAACCGTCCTTTGGCTTCTGGTACCCGTGCGACCTTCAAGAAATACGTTCTGGATGGCGTGAACGAAAACGCTGGCATGACCCTTCAGCAAGACACAACGGGAGCCGTTGCCACTGCGATCAATAACGGTCAAGGTGCCATTGGTTATGTCGCGACCGGCTTCGTTCTTAGCCCTGAATTCTCTGACATTTACCCGATTTGTATCGACGGTTACGGTGCTACCGCTGACAACATCAACTCTGGTAACTACAAGTTCTGGAGCTTTGAACACGCTTACACCAAGGGAACTCCTGCCAAGAACAGCCCTGAAGCAGCTTTCTTGAACTACGTGGTGCAACCTGATGTACAAAGCTCGTTGCTCCCCAAACTGGGCTACCTTCAGGTGAACCAATTGACTGCCGCAGCTTTGGCGACCCATCCCCTCCCCGCAGGGGCTATGTAAGCCGGAGTACCGGTGGTATAGCTGAGTAAATCAAGAGGTGACCGCGAAAGCAGTCACCTCTTTGTCTTAGAACATGAAGAATCGAGGAGTCGCCATGATTACAAACCGAAGTTCGGGTAACCCCAAACTCAGACGGGGTGCTACAGCGGAGTTTCTAGGGCATCTATGGTTTGCGTTCAGCGCACTTGTCGTGGTTTTTCTGCTGATTCTCGTTTACTATTTTGTTGGTTCCCAGTCGTTTCAAACCTTTTCCCAAAGCCATATTTCTCCCGCAGATTTCTTCCTCTCGTCAAATTGGGATGCTCAAAATCACTTAGGCATTAGTTATTTCATTATTGGCTCTTTGAGTCTGGTTGTCCTAAGCTTGGTTTTTGCCGTCCCTATTTCACTAGGTGTAGCCGTCTTCATTTCTGAAATTGCCCCCAAATGGCTTAAGTATCCGCTTTTGCGAGCTATTGAGCTGTTCTTAGGCATTCCTTCCGTTATCTTTGGTTTGTTTGGCTTAATTGTCATTGTTCCTTTAATCAGAAACTTTTTGAACTTTATCGCCGGTGGTATTTTCTATAACGGTTACGGGCTTGTCCCAGCCGCCGTTGTGGT
>DAIDJJ010000192.1:0-4295 GCA_027451385.1 Spirochaetales bacterium
TCGTTTTCATAACTAAAATATACAGCTGTTGCGGTACAAAAGAAAAATCATTATGTTGTAGACGAGTGAAGCATGAATCAAGAGCAAATCAAAAAATTGCTTCTATCTTTACGGCCACAGGTGCCTGATTTTCAAGTCATCATGACCGGTAAGTCTAGCCGAAAAGTGCATGGATTGTACAAACCAGATTCGGCCGAAATCCTCTTACATAATCGCAACTTTAAAACAGATCAAGAGTTACTTTACACTGCTGTCCATGAGTTTGCTCATCACGTGCATTTTTGTTCTCCGCAGAAACCCCGAACCGCTCGTTCTCATACCACACTTTTCTGGTCGATCTTTCACGACTTACTTCAGCAAGCCAAAGCGGCAGGTTGGTATCACGATGTTTTTTCGACCGATAAAGATTTTATGGAATTGACTCGTCAGCTCAAAGAAAACTACTTGAAACCGCACGGTGAACTTATGAAAGAGTTTGGTCAGCTCTTATCCAAGGCCTTTGAATTATGCCAACAAAGAGGTCTTCCGTTTGAAGATTACCGTGACCGTATCTTAGGTTTACCCAGGGCCACGGCTCAGACTACTGTCACGGCTTACCAGTGGGATCTTCCCACGGATTACGGCTTTGACGCCATGAAACTTCTGGCTTCAGAACGTAATCCTGAAAAGCGAAAGGAAATCGCGCAAGAACTTCAAGCGGGAGCTTCGTTGGACCAAATCAAAAGCCAACTTTTGGCCGGAAAGTCCGTCTCGACCAGTTCAGAAGCCGCAAATAAAACGGTAAAGGATGATGAAACGGCAAAGATTATTAAGAAAATTCAGCGGTTGGAAGCCGAACTGGAATTATGGAAATCACGCTTAAGGGAAAGGCAAAATGAATAAAAATCAGTTGAGTTCAGAGGATACCCCGGATTTTCAAAAGCGCGGCGGACTTTTACCTGTCGTAGTACAAGATTTTGACTCCCGTGAGGTCTTGATGTTGGCCTGGAGCAATGAAGAAGCTTGGTTAAAAAGCCTTGAGACGGGCTTAGCCACATTTTGGAGCACGAGCCGTGAGGAATTATGGGTCAAGGGAGCTACCAGCGGTGACTATTTGCAAATTCGGGAAATTCGCATGGATTGCGATCAAGATAGCTTGGTATTTCTCGTGACGCTTCAAGGTGAGGGAGTCTGTCATACAAGGAATGCCCGTGGGGTTCACCGACATTCCTGTTTTTTTAGAACCTGGACAGGTACTACTTGGACGAACTTGGACCCGTAACGGGGGCCGGTGCGCCCGTACTACTGGCTTCTTCTAAGACGGCGACCAAATCCTGTTTGTTCAGCTTTTTAGCCAGATCCAAGGGAGTTTGACCGTTCTTATCTCGAATTCCTGGGTCTGCACCCAAGCCTAACAGCATTTTGAGGGCTTCGGGAGGGGCTCCCGTCAGGACTGCCAAGTGAAGGGCCGTACGTCCTAAGTTATTTTGATTGTTGACATTATCTGACGTAAAGAAGGCTTTCCAGGCGGTTGGCCCCGAACGAAGGGCCAAGGAAGTCGGGGAAGCTCCATCCCGATTCTCTGCAAAGGGGTCAGCACCTTGCTGAATTAATAACCGTATAGCACTTTCATTTCCTTGCGAGGCTGCAAAATGCAAGGGAGTTGCCCCATTGATATCTCTTTGCCAAACACGTCCCCCGTGACTTAGTAGTTCAGCCAAAAGGTCTGACTGACCATTAAGGACTGCTTCAAAGACGGGAGTTCGTCCGCTGAGGTCTGAGGCATTAGGATCGGCCTTTTTACTCAAAAGGTACTGAACCAGTGACGATTCCCCTCGACGGACGGCTTGGTCTAAGACGGTTCGGCCTTCGAGATTCTTGGCTTCGAGGTTCGCCCCTGCCGCAAGTAAAAGATTTCCTAATTTTGCTTGATCCGCTGAAACCCAAATTAAGTCTTGGAGAGGTGTGTTTCCGGCCTTATCGACAGCTGAAGGGTCAGCTCCTGCCTTTAAGAGGAGGCTTACCAGGTTGGGGTTACCTTGTCGAACCGCTTCATGGAGGGGTGTATTCCCAAGTAAGTTGGCCATTGTTAAACTGGCCCCTTTTTGTAGTAACAAGGAGACCTCTTGCGGTAAATTCTCATCAATGGCGTAAAACAGGGGGGTGTCGAGCGAGGAATCCTGCAAATTGACAACTGTAGGACTAAAAAAGCGTTCTTGGAAGTCTAAAGGTGCTTGAAATACGAGTTGGAGTGGGGTCACCGACTGATTGTCAACCAAAAATAGATCAGCTCCTTTGGACAAGAGCAGTTGCGCTTCTTGAAGATTGCCTTGCGTAATGGCGAGATGAAGGGGACTTTGTCCTTGTTTGTTTCGGACATTAGGGTCTGCTCCTTGCTGAAGCAGGTAGTTTACCGATTCGAGATAGTTTCCTTCCATCACGGCAAGGTGCAAGGCCGTATTGCCGTTATCGTCTTGAACACCAATGTTGGATTTATCGACGAGCCAAGACAGGGCCTTTTGACCGAGGTGGACAGCTAGTTTTACCGGTGACATATCCGCATTATTGACGGCGAAGATGTTGGCACCAGCTAATCGAAGTGCTAAGACTAAGGGTTTTTCTTGACGTTGAACCGCTTCATAGAGCGGAGTTTCCCCCAATTTGTTGCGGGCATTGATATCGGCTCCATGAGCTAAAAGCAATTTGAGTAATGAGTCAGGTAAATTAAGAGAGACGACAAGATGAAGGGGAGTATTTCCAAAGTTATTTTTAAGATTTGGGTCGGCTTTATGCTCAAGCAGTAACCTTGCCGCTTGTTCAGGTTGAGGTGATGTCATGGCCAAGTGGAGGGCTGTGTTGTTATTAAAGTCTCTTAAGTTCACCTCTGCGCCAAGTTTAATCAAGACGGCGGCGGTGCTGAGTTGACCATTTTCTAAGGCTTTGTGTAGAGGGGTATTCCCAGCAAAATCTCTCGCATCGATCATAGCCCCTTTTTTGGCGAGAAACTCAACGATACCTGTTTGTCCATGGGCGGCGGCATAATGTAAAGGCGTTGTCCCCAAATCTAAGGGTAACGAAACATCATCCGCGATACCCGCTCGACCAAAATACACCAAGTCATTTTGCAAGGGAACGGGGGCTCCCTTGCGAAATAGATCCCAGGCAACTTCCGCATGCGAGACACTTTGGGGAAATTGAAGCGCTAAGTCAGCGGGGGTTAAGCCAGCCTTATTCCTTTGAGAAGGGTCTGCCCCTAAAGCTAAGAACTTTTGAACCAGGGCAACGCTGCCTCGTGAGGCTGCCCAATGTAAGGGAGTATTTCCCTCTTGGTCGGTTGAACCAATATTGTCTTTAGTAACTAAGAGGGGCAAAAGGGTGAGGTTTTGATCTAACGCGGTTTGAAAAGGCGAGCGTCCTTTTTGATCTTTTATAAAAAGTGAGGCCTTATACTGAACTAAAAGGGGAATCGTTTTGATGGCGTTATGCTCAACGGCCAACATTAAGGGGGTTTTTCCCTCATGATCGGTTAAGTCGACTGTGGCTCCTCGGGAGAGTAAAACGGCGGCAATATCGGAAAGATCTTTTTCAGCTGCCAAGTGCAACGCTGAGCGTCCTTCCGTATCGACACTGTCGACATTGGTATTCAAACCGAAGATTTCTCGAATTTTGGCGAGATTTTGATTCTCAACTAGGTCTAGAAGGCTTTCTTTGGGGGCTTGGGGAGGTGGTGGGGTAGCACAGGAAAAGACTAACAATGCCCAAAAAGGGAGTAAGAGCCTAAGCGGTTTCATAACGATATTTTCGGATTTTTCCTTGAGTGCCTGAGAAAAACCTTGAGGAAATGTCCGACTTGGCGCATCATAGGTATGGAGTCCACGTGTCACCCCTAACCAAGACTAGTACCCAGAAGACTCAACCGAAGAGACGCTTAACCATAGCTATGCTGGCGGCTGAGTTGGATGATGATTATCAAACTGCCATTTGGAAAGGCATTGAATCTCGTGCAGCCCAATTAGAGATGGGAGTCCTCTCGATATTGGGTTCACGAATAGAATCGCCCATTGGGTTTGAAGCAACAGCTAATACAATCTACAGTTTGGCTGATTCCCATCAAATTGATGGAGTGGTCGTATTGACTGCCGCGATCTCGACATTTATCGATACCAACAAAGTCCTGAAATTCCTTCAAAGTCCTATCGGAATCCCCAGAGTTTCCCTAGGACTTCAAGTCCCTGGTATCCCGAGTTTAGTGGTGGATGGCTCAAGAGGTATTGAAGATTTGGTTAAGCACCTTGTTCTGGGTCATGGGCGTCGAC
>DAIDJJ010000193.1:0-4281 GCA_027451385.1 Spirochaetales bacterium
TTCTCGCGCCCTCGAAGTTCAACTCGAACAAGCCCTAGGTTTTCTTCGAGACCTGAAGAAGTTTTCCGCTTCGGTATATAAAGATTTGGAAGCAGAATTAGACACAGCGCAAGGCGCCAAGTCAGGACTGGAACAAATCTTTCAAACCATTAGCGGCTATTTTCATACAAGCCATGAACGCCTTAGCGACCTTGAAACCTACTTCAAATCTGTCGAGGACTTTCAAAAACAAATTAAGAATTCTGCCCGCGAAATTGCACGGGCTAATGAATCGAATTTGGCCATTGCCAAAAATGTTTTGACTATCCAGCGGATCTCGGCACGAACCAATATTCTGGCGATAAACTCTTCCATCGAAGCAGCTCATGCCGGAGAGTATGGAAAAGGTTTTGCCGTGGTAGCCGATGAAATTCGACAACTCGCCGAATCTACCAATGAAGCTGCCGCCGCCATTACTCGAATGTTGGGCGAAATCTCAAAAGATGTTGAAATTGCCCAAAATGCCGTGTCGCAAGCAGACACGGTAGCAACAGGTATGTTGGAAGGGCTAGAAGGTTTTAAAGAATACTTTCAGGATGTCGTCGAACACTCTTCTGCGTTTAATAAAGAAGAAGCCCAACAAAATCACTTATGGCAGTCTTTACAAACGTCACTCAGTGAGGCCCAAAAAGGTTCAAAAGATTTCTTACAAAAATTTGTCTTGCTTGACGAAATTCTGGCAGAGATTCAGCACCTTTCCGCGTCGTCACGGTTTTCCTTAGAAGATTGGGAACAAAACTTTCAACGACTTTCCACGCAATTTCAAGCCGCCAAAGAACTCACAGAACAACAAGAACTGGGCTTTGACGCCGTGCGTCACTTACTTGAGCAATTCAAAACAAAATGAAAGCGATTTTATCAGACATGGACGGCGTCCTTTACCGTGGAAAAACTCTGCTTCCTGGTGCCGACACCTTTGTTCAACGTCTTCATCAGCACGGAATTCCTTTTTTGTTCTTAACCAACAATTCCGAACAAACCGCTGCGGACTTAGTGCTACGTTTAGCTGGGTTGGGTCTCGTTGGTCTTAAAGAAGAGAACTTTCTCACCTCAGCCATGGCCACGGCCCGGTTTTTAGCCTCGCAGAAACCTCAAGCCAGTTGTTATGTCATCGGTGGCTCAGGCTTGGTGAATGAACTGAAAAAAGAAGGTTTAACCTTAACTGAGCGCGACCCTGACTATGTTGTAGTGGGCAAAACAGCCGAGTTTGATTATAAGATGCTACGGACAGCGGCCCGCCTTGTGGCACGAGGAGCCAAGTTTATCGGTACCAATCCCGATATCATTGATCCGATCGAAGACGGGTTTGAGCCTGCCGCCGGCAGTTTACTAGCAGCCTTGACCGCCGCCACCGGAAAAAGACCTTATATCATCGGCAAGCCCAACGCCTTGATGATGCTCATTGCCCGCAAAATCCTTGCTAGTCATGCCAGTGGGACAGTGATGATTGGGGATCGCATGGACACGGACATCGTTGCCGGTCTTGAAGCCGGAATGACGACTTGCTTGGTACTTTCGGGTGTTTCAACTCGACATACTCTGGATGAGTTTCCTTACAAACCAGATCACATCTTTGAAACCATTGGGGATTTGGACCCTTTAACCCTTTAGTCACAGCCCCGATGAACTCAGAAAACCCTTCAAGCCCCAATTTCACACTTCTCGAAGAAAGCGATAAATGGCTGGTCGTGAATAAGCCCCCAGGCTTGGCTACCATTCCTGAACGACTAACCCCCACGAACCCCTGTTTATGGAAGCTTTGCGAACGTCAGGTTGGTCCCTTGTGGGTGGTCCATCGGCTCGATAAAGAGACCAGCGGCGTGGTGATTTTTGCGAAATCTGCCGGAATTCACCGCCAGCTTTGCTTAGCCTTTGAACAACGAGCCACACGAAAAACCTACTGGGCCTGGGTTCATGGCACACTCACCGGCCAAGGTTTATGCGAGGCGCCTTTGCGGGAGTTTGGTTCAGGTCGCGTCGCCCCTGACCCCAAGGGCAAAGCCTCCCAAACAGCCTGGCGCAGTCTACGAACCGAACAAAATTATACCCTTGTCGAAGTTCAACCGCACACCGGCCGACGCCATCAAATTCGTGCGCATCTGACCGCGTTAGGCTTTCCCATCGTCGGAGATCCCTTATACGGCCCTGCCGAGCTTCGCCAGGGATGGACTCGAATGTACCTTCATGCCCTTGAGTTAGAAATTTTCCCTGAAGCCGGGGGGGCTTGGGGACCGTGGCACGCCGATCCCGAGGCTAGCTTTTTTCCGACCCCGCTTACCCCCCTATAGCTAGCGGCTGTCTTGTCATAAGGCCCTACTCCTAGTATTCTTTACCTTATGAGCATCATCAACAATTCGAAAACTGACCCCAATAAAATCCTTCCCATGACCTACCTCTGGGCCCGCCAACACTATAAAGACGGTGTCGCCAACAACTGGGTCCCGGAAGAAATCCCCATGCAAGACGATATTGAGCAATGGAAAAATGCCACCGCTTTGACGGAAGAAGAACGTCGTCTGATTTATTGGAATCTTGGTTTTTTTAGTACCGCAGAAAGTCTTACGGCGAACAACATTGTGCTCGCCGTCTACAACCATGTCACGAACCCAGAATGTCGGCAATATCTTCTTCGTCAAGCGTTTGAAGAGGCAATTCATACCGATACCTTCATTTACTGTTGTGACAGCCTTGGCCTCGACCCCGAAGAGATCTACACCATGTACCAGTCCATTCCCTCGATTCGTGGTAAGGATGACTTTGTCGTCGAGTTAACCAAGAGCGTGTTCGACCCTAACTTTAACACCGTGGGAGACAGCAATATCCAGTCCTTTGTCCACGACCTCGTGGGGTACTACGTCATTATGGAAGGGATATTCTTTTATGCCGGTTTTGCCATGATGCTGGCACTCAAGCGTCAACGTAAAATGGTCGGTATTGGGGAACAATTCGAGTACATCATGCGGGATGAATCGATCCACTTGAACTTTGGCTGTGACTTGATCAACACCATTGTCTCCGAGAACCCCCAGGTTTGGACCCCAGCCTTTCAAGAAGAAGTCACCGTTTTGATCAAAAAGGCGGTCGAGCTTGAAAAAGCTTATGCCAAGGACGCTTGTCCTGATGGCATTCTCGGAATCAATGCCCAGCAGTTCTGCGATTATGTTGAACACATCGCCGATCGTCGTTTAGAGCGCATCGGCTTAAAAAAGGTTTACGATACCGAGAATCCCTTCCCCTGGATGAGCCAGGCCACCGACCTCTCTAAAGAAAAGAATTTCTTTGAAACTCGGGTTACCGAATATCAAACCGGCGGCTTAGACTGGGATTAACAGTAAAAAAGAACTCCCTTTCTCAGAGGATCTCGATTATAATCAGAGCATATGAACACCTATCTTTTAGCGGCAGCCGTCTTGGTGTTATTAGGGATCTTCTGGGAACTCTCGGTGTTGATCCGCCGTTTTGACCGGCTATCCATGCGTTTACTGGGCCGACCCGACAAAAAGGAAGGCCCCACGATCAATGTGACGGTGGGGACGGTATCGGGCGGGGTCGCCCCTGTTTCCGTCCCTTCAGAAAAACCAAGCGAAAGTGAGCCCGAAGAAGATAAATCTGAAGAAGAGGAACCCGAAGCTCCGCCTACGCCTGAACCTCAACTTCCGCCACCACCCCCTAAAACTCCCTTTTTTGCTTCACCAGTTAATCGGGCCCCCAATGGAGTGGGTGTGGTGAAATGCCCCAAATGCAGTGCGGAAAACTCAAGCTTCCGCACCGAATGTTTTAATTGCGGGACTAAACTCTAAAGTTAAGCTTCCAGCGCCCCTTATTCTTCTAGTGAAGCTTGCACGCGGATCAAATCGTGCAGGGTTAACACCCCTACGACCGGGCCATTCGCCGCCTCACGAACTAAAACCGTCCCGACGGGGTTATCCAAGAATTTGGCTTCTACAGCACGGACGGTTTCGTCCTTGCGGCAGAAGACCGGCGGAACCAAGGGCGGCGGTTCCCCAGTTTGCACACTTCGCTGAGCGGCTTCACGGGTCAGCATCCCCAAAACTTGATCACCGGTCCTCACAGGAAAACGTAAATACGGATAAGTTTCTAAGGCTTTTTGTAGACCATTACGACTCAGGTCCTCAAGCATGACAGGGCGGTTACGGACAATGTCCCCTACTTGAGTGTTTCGCCAGGACGTGAGATCGCGTGGCGGGTGAATCTTAATGAGCTCGTGGCCATCCTGCAAAA
>DAIDJJ010000194.1:0-4219 GCA_027451385.1 Spirochaetales bacterium
GATACGGCGTCTCCACAGCAATGTCTATCGTTAGTAAAAAAATTAGGCTGGGTTCAGACACCCCCTCAAGTCACTATTAGTCTTTCACAATATGCGTTTTTGATCATGAAAGCCTTCAAACTTTCTGGTGGTATGTGGTATTCGCTTCTACCTTGCCCTCGCTATGCCTTTCAAGAATTAAAATTTAAAGGCTTTCTGCCGCAAGCCTCTGACCCTGACCAAACTTTGCTTGGTTCAGAAGCCTTAAAAATTTTAGGAAGAATTATGGACAGTTACGTCACTGTACAGGAGAAGCATCCCTGATGTCTCAGATTTCCATAACATCAAAATACGACTATTCGAGAAAGAGCCTGCTTAACCCCTTTTATGTGATTTTTATCATTTCGTTCTTTTTTAGCGGTGCCTCTGCCTTTGGTTGGAATTGGGGGCTGAGGCTTCAAAATGTGTCGGCAATTACCCATGCAGGTGCCTCTGACTTAACAGATATGCAATCCAATCGCGCTGTATTTTCCCTTTCTACCCCCATGGGAAACCAGGCTTCGTTTCGCTCGTCGTTATCAGTTTCTTATCTTAACACCTTTAACTTACCCAACATACCGCCGACCTTACCTAATCCCTATCTGACCTTGGATGTTCTACAATTCTCATTCCAAGGTTTTATTCCTGTGGATAAACTTGGAGTTTTCGACTGGACTTTGGGAAGAGTATCGCAAGAAGACTTAACTGGGTGGGTATTCAATGCTCTTGTCGATGGTGCCGAGCTAGGTTGGCGGCAAGGGTCCATGCATGTGGCACTAAAAGGCTTTTATACAGGTTTAGTCGAAGCTCAAGATAGTCAAATTATGCTGTCCACCAATGATTATTTAGACCAACTCAACTATTATTCCTTGGGGGGGCCTTTACTTTTTCAAAGTGGTCCTCAGCGGGTGCTAGGCATTTTTGATTATGATATCGCACAATTTTTTGAACGCCAAAACCTGTCCTTAGAGGTGATTGGACAGTACGACACGAGGACTTTGAATCCAGTTCAGACTTCTTATTTTTCCTTAGAACTTTCGGGCCCCATTGAACCTTTTAGTTATCGGGCTTATTCGACCGCCAATCTCCTATCGGGACCACAGGGTAACTCTTGGTCGTTGATGAGCGGCTTTCATATTGCTTGGAATTTCACAGACCCTCAGTGGGAGCTTTTTACGGAAGGACTTTATACAAAAGGGTTGACATCGGGCGTAGGTGATGGGTTTGTTCCTATAACTCTTTTGGGTCCTTCTTCTGTGTTAACCTCATTATCACTATGGAATATTGCTGAAGGGGCTTTAGGGGTAACTCTTCATCCTTTATTTCGCTTTACAGGTGGAGCTAAAATCTCTTCGCTTTTTCAAACGGGAAACTCTAGTCAAAACTCCAGTAATGCCAGCCGGAATGGAAATTACCAACCGTATGTTTCCTATCTTGATCCAGCTAACACTCAACCCTATCTAGGTAGCCAGGCGGAATTGTTTGCCTCGTGGACTCCAACGAGTGAATGGAGTTTTTCCTTAACACTAGCTGGTTTTCTTCCTAGTCATACAGCTTTTTTGGATACAAATATCATTTGGTTATCTGCTTTGTCGGCAAGCCTTAAATTCTAAAGGAGGTAGTCATGAGACTTTTGAGTATTCTTTGCTTTCTCTTGTTGGGGGCCGCCTTAGTAGATGCTGATACAGCCACTTTTAAGGTTGTAAAAGGCAAAGTGGATTATCGTTTGCCCGGAATGTCTTGGTCTCCAGCAACACCAGGACTTACCGTTCCCGCAGGTGCGTTTATCTCAACAGGATTTCGTTCTTTTGCTTTGATTAACCTTGAAGGGTCCATAATAACCGTTCGACCGCTAACACGCCTCAAAATCCAATCCTTGAGCAAGCACCTTTCAGGGGCTCATATCAGACTATTTCTCTTAGCTGGTCGAGTGCATGCTGAGGTAAAACAAGCTGAACACCGTAGTGACAACCTGTTTACCGTGAGTGGTCCCTCTGCAACTGCTTCTGTTCGCGGTACTGGGTTTGATTTTGATGGAAAGAATTTGTTGGTAAATCACGGGCAAGTTAAACTGAACAACACGTATGGAATATCAATGTTGGTGAACTCAGGAGAGTTTTCTTCCATGAATCACAACCTTTCTGTTTCACAACCAATTCTGGTTGCTAGTCCTAATGTTAAAGGAAGTTCCAATTCTCCTAGTGGAAAGGACCAATTAACGGATACGTTAACGGCTTATGGCAATACCCTAGTTCAACCCATAACACAGCAATCGATAGACAATAGTAGTCGAATTGTTCAGACTATAAAAACTGCCATCATGGTACCACCAGCAACATTAACGCTAGGTGTCCAGTAGTTTTCAACTTGTTAATGTGCTTAGTAGGGTGGGTTGATCCTCTGGTGTCAGTTCATTGACTTTGGTCGGTTTAGGCTGTTCAGGGAAGTTTATAGTTCCTATAGTACTGACTAAGGAGCCTACATGAAACTCATTGCTGTAAATGGCGGACCACGGAAAACTTGGAACACGGGAACGGTGCTAAAACATGCCCTGGAAGGAGCCCAAGAGGCTGGGGCTGAGGTGGAGACCTTTCATCTTTACGATTTACAGTATCAAGGTTGTACCAGTTGTTTGGCTTGCAAAAGAAAAGGGTATGCCCGCCCTGGACAATGTGCGATGCGCGACGGGTTGACGCCTTTATTGGAGGCTGTCCAAACCTGCGATGCCCTGATTTTAGCCTCTCCGATCTATATTGGGAATGTCACAGGGGCCATGCGTTCCTTAATGGAAAGGCTGCTTTTTGCCCCCCTCACGTACACACCGGACTATGGATCCGTATTTCAAGGCAAGGTTAACTCTTTGTCCATTTACACCATGGGTGTACCCGAAAACCTCATGGTGCAACAAAATTATCCCGTCCTGTTTGAAAGCTATCGACAGAGGATGACCATGCTCGGCGGAACCTCTGAAGTTCTTACCGTGAACGATACGTTTCAGTTTGAGGACTATTCCCGTTACGTTTCCTCGCGTTTTGATCCTGAACACAAGGCTCGCGTCAAAGCCGAACAATTTCCTTTGGATTGTCAAAAGGCCTTTGAAAAAGGAAAAGAATTGGTGGAAAGGGCTAGAAAAGAAAAATTGACAAATTAAGCTTATTAAACTAGTCTCCTTGTGAGTTAAATTATAAAGGGGTTAATGTGAAAAAAATTCTAGGTTTGGGGTTGCTGTTCATCTTTGCGGCCACGTTTGCATTTGCCCAAGACGCACGGAAAAATGTTCCAGAAGGTTTAAAGAAGGCGAGTGAAATCGACACAAACTTTATTGGTTTGTTTTTGGGGTACTATACCCTGCGTTTCGAGACGAACCTTACTCCCGATGGCTTTGTTTCCATGGGAATCAAAGGAAGTTTTAACTCAAACACCTTGGCCGGCACCTCGTTGTCGGAAACCGGAGATAGCTTTTTTGCAGATGTATGAGTGTATCCAGCATACTATCGTGATGGGTTTTATTTAATGTTTGAAACAGGGTATGTCGGTTCAACATTATCTGACAGCACAGGCTCTGTCACACTGGGAAGTATCCCGTTTGAAGGCGGTTTAGGGTACAAGTGGAATATTGGTCAGTTTGATATTGACCTTAACTTTGCTGCGGGAAAGCAAATTTACGTGAACCAGCCTAATAGTAGTCTTGTTGACCTCAATTCCTATCCCTTTAATCTCGCTTTTGATGGTGGACTACTTGTCGGTTACAGATTTTAAGGCCTTAAACTGATTTTCAGGTCTTGCCGAGATTTCAGGTCTTGCCGAGTTGATTCTGTCAGGGCATAATAAGCTCTGGCAGAATACCATGAGGGGGAGGGCTTGTGACCCCAGACTTAAAGCTTTTAGTAGAAATGGCTGACCGCGAGTTTCGAGGCCATACCTTTAATGGTCAATCTTTGATGGAAACTCTGAAACAACTGAACCCGGAAGAAGCGGCAGATCGCAACACCGTCGAAGGTTACTCCGCTTGGGATAATCTTGTCCATTGTATTTATTTTAAGTATGCTGTGGTTCGGTTTATGGGGCAATCCGCAGGGTGTGACCCCTATCCATGGACAGAAGGGAGTTTTCCTCCCATCCCGGATGTCTCCGCACAGGCTTGGACAGCGGCCCTAGACTACGCAGAAAAAGTTCATGATACGTTCACCCTGACTGTCCG
>DAIDJJ010000195.1:0-4202 GCA_027451385.1 Spirochaetales bacterium
CTTTCAGGGACTCAGCGTCATGTTTGGACTTTTGAATATGTATCCTAGTATGCCTCTTTCGGCCCAACAGTACCCTGGCCCTCAATTATCCCTGGATAGTTTTTGGCAGGCTCAAGCTTCTGCCGAAGGTGCCGAACTCGATTCCGGCTTTAGTCTACGTCATTCCAGGCTCCCTCTTCGGTGGCAAGTCGCGGGGGGGTATGCCACCAGCAATTCGCCCCAGACTTCGATCGCCGGGGTATTTTCAGGGGGAGTAGGCTGGGAGGTCGACCTACCTTGGTGCCGTCTTGTTCCCGAAGTCGACAGCGTAGGACAAATTGGCAGTTCCACCCCCCTGACCGCAGGCTTACAAATTCTTTTGGCGAGCGAATGGAGGCTGAATGCCGGACATTACTTGGCCCTGGCCGCCCAATATCGTGCGTTTCCGGGCTCTAACCTTTCCTCAACTTTCTCGGTTCTGGTGGGGCTTCGGGACGAACAGACCTTCATTTTACCTTTCCAGATTAACCCACGTCTTGAGGTTCCCTCCTACGAATTAACTCCTGAAAACTTGCCCGCTCTGGGGTACTCTCTCGTTCTAGCCAGCGATGACCCAGAAGACATTCAATCCTGGCAAGTCGAGATTCGGGATTCTCACCAAAGGCTAGAACATCACTGGGCAGGAAAAGGCCCCCCACCTCCTTTCAGTTGGCAGGGACCGCGTGACAAAGAGAACCTCGCCGATCAAAAATTCCAGGTGACAGCTAGAGTCACGGACGATCTCGCACGGGACTGGCCGGTAGCGCCTGAAACCTTGACGTGGATACCCGTTCCACGGATTCAGGCCAAGGTCAGCGTTCCTTGGGCACTCTATACCCTGGGCGATGACAACTCGCAACCTCTCCCGATCACGATTCAGATGCAGAACCCCGGTAGTTTGCACCGGTGGTGGCTCGAAATTCGTGACCCAGGAGGAGAAGTTTTGCACCGGTGGTCAGGGCATACTCAGCCCCCAGCTCAGCTTATTTGGACCACACAACAGTCGCTTCATGAAGGCCTTTTAGCGGCTACCGAATACCAAGTTATTTTAGGTTGGGTGGATCGTCGAGACCGCCAGGGTCAGACCAGCACCAACTTCACCACTGATGTTTTTGTGCAAAAAACCGCCGAGGGGTTAAAAATCCTTATCCCCACGATTCACTTTCCCCCCGACTCGGCAAACTTCACCACCAGCCTGGGTCACGAACTCTTAGTTCAAAACCAGAGGATTTTACGCCGTTTAGCCGAGATTTTTCACAAGTTTAACCGGTATACCATACGCATCGAAGGCTACGCCAACGCCGTTCATTACCAAGACCCTCAGGCCGCCGCCCTCGAAGAAACTCAACAGCTTCTTCCGTTGTCACGACAACGAGCTCAATCTGTCGCGGCTTCGTTAGAAGAATTGGGCGTAGAAAAATCCCGCATCCACGTGGTTGGCAAAGGTGGACAGGACCCCTTAGTTCCTTACAGCGATGAACGCGAAAACTGGAAAAACCGACGGGTAGAGTTCTACCTGGTTCGCCCCTAAAGGGCCCCAGGGGCCCTAGGGAGTCTAAGGAGTAAACTGATGACATTAAAATTCAGGCCTAAAATGTTTTTCCTATTGATGCTCTTCTTCACCACCGTTGTTTTACCGGGTCAAGCTCCCCCCCCACCTCCTGAAACAGCGTATGTTCCCCGACCGCCTCGTGAGAAAGCCTGGCTGGACAGCGACTTCGTTCGGAAAAATCCGCTCCCCTGGCAGATTTCTTCAGGCTTGCTCCTTGCCGCAGGAACTGCGGGAACCTTGTGGTACGGCTGGAAAAGCATCAACGACCTGCCAGGAGGTTTTCTTGTAGCATCTGAACAGCAAAATATTGTTCTAACTGGTGTAAGCTTACTGGTTGCCGCTGTGGCCGGTCTGGTTTTTACGGCTTTTTTACCACAGGGCGACTAGGATGATGAAACAAAATATCGCCCGGAATCATTTGTCCCTTGCCTTCGGCCCACAGCGGAAGTTTGAGCGCATTCACGATCTCGAGGGCTGAGCCCAAGGGGGCCTCATCAACCTTGGTCACCAAAAGGGCTTCTGGTTTCCAGGAGCTCCAGTACTGGGCTTGATGCAGGGCCGCTGAAGAAGACGTTCCCGCAGAAAGGCACAAAAGAACCGTCAAGGTACGACTCGTCTGTTTGGCGACTTGAGTCATCAATTGACGCCAGTCTTCTTGATTGTCGCTATTAAACCCAATATCGACGTAAACATCCTGAACCGTTTGATAGCCTGCTACAAGGTTCATTAGTGTATCAGATTCAGCCCCGGCAACAGGAAAAGGAAAAAGGTCGTCTAGGCCCTCATAGGTTTTTCTACTCCCTAAATGAAAATTGTCTGTATGAATGAGGACACTGTCTTGATCCTTCCAAGACGCAAAGGCCATTTTCATCATCGTCGTCGTTTTACCGGAACCGGCAGGTCCCACCAAAGTCATCAACCGCATGGTATCTCCTTTTCAAAAGATTCTGCTAACAAGTTACCCTTGAGGCTGTATATATTTTTCAGCAGCACCTCGGGTTCAGCCCTTTACAATCTTTTCAACCAGGCGTAAATTTCGCGCATGAAAACCCTTCCACGTGTCAGTAGCATTCTTGCGGTGACTTTAGGACTTTTATTTACCGCACACCTCTCTGCCCTTGTGGTTGATGAAGTGGGGCTTTTAAATCCGAGCCAGCAAGCGGGGCTCAATAGCCTGACCTCAGATGGCTCCATTGCCATTCACATTGCCGCTTCTACCAATGGCCATTCCATCAAAGCCTTCTCGGACGCTTGGGCGGCCCGTTCTAGAACTAGTGACCCAGCCTTGGACGTGGTCATCACCGTCGTACCTTCCCAGCACCAGTTATACATTTCGACGGCTCATACCATTCACGGCAAGTTTTCCTCACAAGATGCGGGGCAAGTGATTCAAGGAATTTTAGTTCCGTCCTTCAAAGCCGGTGATTGGAATGGTGGTCTCACACAGGCCGTTCATGCCATCCAAGCGCATTTAGGAACGCAGACAACCACCTCAACACAATCAGCTTCAACCCCCTATTCCCCCAGTACCCAGAACAATTCCGACGGTGCTAATGCGATTTGGATATTTTTTGGTCTTTTCGCCGTTGTGCTATTGGGGTTCTTGATCATAGCCCCTCAGTGGCGACGTTTTAAGCATTTTGAATTTGTCGTTTCTAGTGGACGCCCTGAGTTTGTCCTGTACCCCGAAGTGGAAGCTCAAGAAAAAGTTCGCGATGCCCTCGAAATGCTACAGGATTTGCACAATGCCCTTCCCCTTGGGTTGAACAAGCGTTTGGCCTTTTATCGGCGACGCAAGGATGATTTTCAAGCGGCGTATCAAACCTGTAAGATGGCTCAAGAACTGGCCGAAGAACAAGCTCGTCGCGCAGCCGAAGCTCAACAGCGTTTTGAACAGCTCAAAGCCAACTCAGGGTCGTTGTCTCCCGCCGAACAAGAACGCTTAGCGGCCCTCGAAGCCCAGTACCGCAGTTCGGGGTACAATTCTTCTTTTCTACTTGAGAACCTCGTTTTAATGGACTTATGGTCCCACGCCTTTCAGCCCCAAAATGTCTTTATCGAAAACAACACCTTTATCGATAACAATTCGTTTACCGATGATGACGACCTAAGGCAAGGCTCTTGGAACGATAATAGCGGGGGATGGGATGGCTCAGGTGGCGATTTTGGAGGAGGCGATAGTGGAGGCTTTGGCGGAGACGGCGGGAGCTGGTAGCTCCCAACAGGTATAAACGGTAATACCAGTAACTCACACGAAAGGCTAGAAGACTAAAAAAGATATCGATTCCTGCAACGACAACCTCGGGAACCGGCTGGTGGTTAGGCATCAACCAGCCGTGACCGTAGCGAACCCACCACCCTTCGGTCAGAACAAACCAGACACACCCCCCCGAGGCCTGACTTAACGCATTGGCAAGAAAAATACTCAGCACAAGAAAGACGACCCGGTGAAAGCTTTTTGGAGCCTTCTCAAACCAAGGGGAACTCAAGCGGGGCGCAAACCAACGCACCAGCAACAAGAGCCCTACCGCAGGGACCAAAAAGAGGTTTGAAGGGAAGATCGTAGAATCGTGAACCCACCGCCAATTTTTTTGAAACGACGTGTGGGTCAACAAACCATGTAGGATAGCAA
>DAIDJJ010000196.1:0-4154 GCA_027451385.1 Spirochaetales bacterium
ATGTTACCCTTGCGACGTCCACCTTATCGGTTCAACTCATGACAGGGGTGTCCATTGGGGCCTTAGTCCTGTTCTTTGTCTTTCTAGCCATAGCCGTTTTTCATCGAGGTATCAACAACCGGCAGTTTGTCAGTTCTTTTTTTCGGAATATCTTATCGTCCGTCATCTTTATCGTTTCAGATTGGGCCTTCAGTACCTTGCAAAAACATGGCCGCTTTTACCTTTTGCTGGCTTTAGTCGCGACCTTGATTATCACGATCATTTTAATTGAAATGGTGGCAAAGGCCTCGAATCAAAAAGCCGAAGTTTCGATGCGAACAGACCTGATGTCCTCGGTAACGGCAGGTTTAGCCTTTGGTTTACTGTTAGCCACAGGTCAGTTTGCTTGGGGCTGGGTAAAACATTTTATTCCCTAGGTCATTCGTGAAATCGGGGGGAAAGGCCCCACGCTTGGCCCCCCACGAGTTTACCTTCTAGCTGGTCATAAACAGGCAAAATGTCCTTTAAAAAAGCGGGGTCAATACTGACGGCCTTGTCGGCAATTCGTTGACAATACCCACATTTGGCACATTCCTTGTCCAAACAACTTGTTTTTTCAAAATGATCCAAAAAATTGTCCGGAATCTTGCGGGAATCAATGTGGATGGGGTTTTTCTCTTGGGCGAAGAAAATCCCCTGATTTTTTAAAAACTTGAGGGCTGAGCCGGATAGCCCTAACGGCATCTTCCAAAAACGGAAGGTCTTGAGCCACCACCAGCGTTCAAACCGGGGAGCAGGTTTTTGAAATCCCCAAGATAAAAGCAAGTCTGCTAAATTTCCTTCCCAACGTCGGTCGTGGTAAGCCTGAGCTCTCTGAACTAAAGCATACGAAGGAATATTTCGCTCTAACAGTTTAAACGTGGTATAGCCAATTTTTTCATAACGAGAGGTATCTTCAGGACGGATCCACCCCGCCGAAATAAACAGCTCTTTGTGGGTAAGACGGTTCTTTTGACATTGAATAATCGGATAATCGATGTAAAATTTGGGGTTCGTGACGCTGGCATGAGCGTGACCATTTTGATGTTGAATTTGATAGGGACAGTTGGGTTGGCAAAAGTGATTGGCAATCAACACCAAATCGGCTTTCACAGCCTGGCGAATAGCCGAAAGTTTTTCAAAATCTCGATTGATCGAAAAAGACTCCAGATTTATGGCATCTGCCCCTAAATCTTCCCAGTAGCGAGCCCGCTTGACCGTATCGACCTGGGCATAAATCCCAACCTTGACCTTGAAACGAGGCCAGCGTTTTTTAACAATTTGAACCAAATAGGGGGCTGTTATGGTGAGGGTTTCGACCTTTAAGTCATCCAACCAGCCTAATAGAGACTCCAATTGGCGATGAAATCGGGGAGTCCATTCTTCGTTGCCAAAACAAGCCGCATTCAAAAGATAATTGAATTCTAACCCAGCGGCATGAACTGCCCGAATATACTCCGCAAGACCTTTTTTGGATAATCGGGTTGCCATAAACGAGGGACGTCCCCCGCCCACCGAGTCGAAAGGTAACTTTCCATAAATCTCAAAGGCTCCCGCATCCTTCAGTTGAGGCAGAATTTCGAGGTCATAATTGGCTGGTACTGTCAAACGCATGAAGAAATCATACCATGAAGGGAATAACCTGCAAAGCCAGTCCTTGATTCCTTTCTCAACTGACATTACACTAAGATTAGTCCGCTCTTCAGGAGATAAGCATGAAGAACAAGGTGGATTTTCCAACCATCAACGCAAAAACGCCGGACGGCATAAAGGATGACGGTACTCCCTACCGCGTTCTCGTCGTCGATGACTCGATGTTTGTCACAAAACAGATAGGTCAGATTCTTACTTCCGAAGGTTTTGAAGTCGCGGCCACGGCTCCCGACGGGGAAGCTGGAGTCGAAAAGTACAAAGAGTTGTTCCCCAACGTCGATTTGGTAACCATGGACATTACCATGCCCAAAATGGATGGTGTGACTGCCCTTGAAAAAATTATGGAGTTTGACCCTAAGGCGAGAGTCATTATGGTGAGCGCCCTAGGGAAGCAGGATCTTGTGAAAGATGCCCTGATCAAAGGGGCAAAGAACTATATTGTGAAACCGCTGGACCGTGAAAAAGTTCTGGAGCGAGTCGTCACTTCGTTGAAAAAATGACCTGCAGAGCCGGTTGCGGGGCTTGTTGCATAGCCCCGTCCATCTCTTCTTTGAAAAAACCAGCGGGTGTCCCCTGTCAGCACCTCGACAGTCAATTTTTATGCCGGCTTTGGGGTGACCCCCGTCGTCCTGCAGTTTGTTCCTCCTTGCAAGCCGAAGAAGCCATGTGTGGTGCCCATAGGGACGAAGCCCTGGAACGGCTCGCGAGGATGGAGCAACTCACCCTACCGGATTGACGCCTCGTGAGATTTGCTTACATAATAACCAACTATGATTGTCAAACCAAAAATCATCAATAATGTCTGTCTCACCTCACATCCGGTGGGCTGTGCCGCCGATGTCGAAAGGCAAATTGCCTATGTCCGCAAAAACGGACCTTTGTCAAATGCCCCCCAAAATGTCCTTGTCATAGGTTCCTCAACCGGCTATGGACTGGCTAGTCGCATTGTCGCCGCTTTTGGCGGTGGGGCAAAAACGATTGGGGTGGCCTTTGAACGGGCCGGTAGTGAAAAAGGACCAGGCACAGCTGGATTTTACAATACCATCGCCTTTGACCGCTTAGCAGCAGAAGCCGGCCTTTTTAGTCAAAGCTTTAATGGCGATGCGTTTGCCCAAGATACAAAAACGGCCGTACTTGACGCCATTCGCACTCACTTGGGCCGTGTTGACCTGCTGGTGTACAGCTTAGCCAGCCCGGTACGAACCGATCCTAAAGACGGTGTTCAATACCGCTCAGTGCTCAAACCTATTGGCCAAGATTATGTGGCAAAATCCATTGATCCCTTTAAAGGCGAAGTTAAAATCGCCACAGTGTCCCCTGCTACTCCTGAAGAAGTCGCCGCAACCGTTAAGGTTATGGGTGGCGAAGACTGGGAATTATGGATCGAAGCTTTGTCCCAAGCCGGCTTATTAGCCCCGGGGTTCCGGACTGTGGCCTATTCTTACATTGGCCCAGAGGTCACCTACCCCTTTTACCGTTCGGGAACTATTGGCAAAGCCAAGGAACACCTAGAAGGTACAGTCAAGGCTCTGAATCAAGGTCCCTTAGTAGCCGTAGGCGGCAAGGCCTATGTCAGTGTCAATAAAGCCTTGGTCACTCGTGCCAGCTCAGTCATACCTGCCGTTTCGTTGTATATTTCCCTACTATATAAGGTTATGAAAGCCAAAGGAATCCACGAGGGTTGTATTGAACAGATAGATCGACTGTTCCGAGACCGTCTGAGTGCTGGTACCGTCCCAACCGATTCGCAAGGTCTCATTCGCCTCGACGATTGGGAAATGCGACCTGATGTACAATCCGAAATCACAGGACTCTGGGACAAAGTTACGGCAGAGAACCTCAAAGAAATTGCGGATATTTCTGGTTTTGAACAAGATTTTCTTCAGCTGAATGGCTTTGCTATTCCCGGTGTGGATTACGAAGCCGACCTTTCCTTGCAGGTCCTTGAAGCCGGAGTTTAACTCCTGGGCAGTTGAACCATGCTGAATGCATTTTGGTTTCAGGCTCTGGTGATTTTTGCCCTCATATTATTAAACGGCTTTTTTGCGATGTCCGAGATTGCCATTGTGGCCTCGCGAAAAGCCCGTCTTCAACAAAAGGCCGCTGAGGGAAATGCCAGCAGTCAACGCGTGCTGGAGATAAAAGCCCATCCGGGGCCGTTTTTATCCAGCATGCAGGTTGGCGTAACCCTCATTGGCATCCTCTCAGGGGCCTTAGGCGAACGAACGCTGTCTGAATCTTTAGCCCATGACCTCAAAACAATTCCCTGGATAGCCCCTTATGCCGCAATCGTGAGTTTGATCACAGTGGTTGTCGGGATCACGATTGTCTCGATCATCGTCGGGGAATTAGTGCCAAAGCGGGTAGCTTTAAGCAACCCCGAAAAGGCGGCCGCTCGGCTAGTCCACCCTGTTCGAATCTTCTCCAGATTTTTTCGTCCCCTTGAACGTCTTTTAACAGTTTCTACCGAACTCATTTTGAGA
>DAIDJJ010000197.1:0-4143 GCA_027451385.1 Spirochaetales bacterium
ATGTGAGCGTCTGTTGACGCTTGTCCCTTAGGTTTTCTAGTCGAACCAAAAGCCGCAAGACGGGCATGGGACAAAGGTGTTTTTCGTATTTGATGAAAAAAGGCTTCTTCTTTTTCATTTGCAAGGGGAAAGCCGCCTTCGATGTAATCGATGCCGACCTCATCTAGCCTTCGGGCAATATCCAACTTATCTTTGAGGGAATAATTAATCCCGGTTCCCTGCATTCCATCACGGAGGGTTGTATCAAAAACAAAAACGCGGTTGTCACTCATTGGGGCCTCCCTCAAAGAGTGAAAATTTAGCGAGGGACGCCTGAACTGTCAAGCTTACTTAAAAAGTCGGTTGGCAGCTGTTTTGACTCGTTCCGGATCAAACGGTTTCACGACAAAGTCTTTGGCTCCCAGTGTCAGGGCTTTGAAAACTGTGAGCTTTTGACCCACAGCGCTCACAATAATTACTTTTGCTTCGGGATGAGTTTTGAGTAAGTTCTGTAAAAACGTCAAACCATCAACTTTGGGCATAGTAATATCCAAAGTCACAAAATCTGGTCGGCAATTTTCATACAGTGTTAAAGCTTGAGCCCCATCTTCTGCTTCTCCTACAACTTCGAATTGTGGTTCTAGGATATCTCTTAACCTAAGGCGCATGACGGCAGCATCGTCGATAATTAAGGCCGTTTTAAGTTTCATGACGAGCTTTCCGTTAAGGCAATATTGATTTCCAGTGAGCCAGCCTCAGAAATTAAAGAAAGTGAAATGGTTGGAATGCTTAAGAAATCCATGTGAAAACGTTCTCCCGTGAATACGGCTGGTGGTGTCAATTCAATGGTCTTATCTTCACCAGCAAGCTCTATACTTGCCTTTCCGGTGATCATATTCGCAATTTCACTAATGGCGCTATTGGTCAGCCTTTTGACTTCTGCGGGGAGTTTACCCGGCAACATGCGTCGAGCCACTGTTATAGCAAAATCTTCGTCCAGGGAGTACACGACTTGACCCCGAATCGGGCCGGTGATTCCTAAAATGATACAAACGGGCCGGGAAGGAACCGGAGTTTTTCTCAATTCTAGACCTTTTCGTGTCATTTGCAAATGAGTTTCATGGGCAAAAACTTCACTGGCTGCCCTAATAAAGGGGTTGGCATATTCAGCTTTCATGTAGCCTCCAAGGGAGAATCATTTCAAAGGTTGTTCCTCGTCCAGGACGGGTCAAAACACGAATGGAACCCTGAAGTTTGTCGAGTTCTGCCTTAACATTTGCCAGTCCTAGACCACGACCAGAGATTTCGGTGGTTTGTAAAGCTGTGGAAAAACCGTCACGAAAGAGAAAACCTAAAAGTCCTTGTTCATCTAGGGGTTGTGGGGTATCTAACCAACCCAAGGCTCGAGCTCGGTCGACAATCCTTTGATAGGAAATTCCTCGGCCGTCGTCCTGAAACCGAAAGACAATGGCACGTGGCGTGTCGGCAATTTCTAAGTGAATTTTCCCTTCAAGCGGTTTTCCTAAGGTTTCACGCTCACGAACGGATTCAATGCCGTGATCCAGGCTGTTTCGTACCAAGTGAATAAAGGTTTGGCAGAAGGGCTCAAGTTTATCGGGAATAATGAGAAAATCTCCACCCTGGATCTCCAGCGGGGCGACACGTTTTCCCAGGGTTTGTGCCAGGTTTTTGGCCTGGTCAGGGAGTTTTTGAAATAGACTACGCAAGGGAACTTGACGGTGAAAATCCAGAAATTGGCCTAATTTCTTATCTTGGGGGTAACGGTGGCGAATGTACTTGATAAGAGATAAATAAGGTTTTCGGGGAATTTGCACCGCATCGGCCTGATGGAGCCAAGTTTCACCTAAATTATCAGTGATGATTTTTAATTCACTATAATACGCTTTTTTGAATTCTAACTCAAAAGTGGCTGGATCTGGAGTTTCCTGCAAAACAAGCTGATCCGATAAAAAGGTTTCCCACCGGTGGCTGACTTCTGCCGTAGCTTGAAATTGAAAAAAACGAGCATCCGCTTTGATGGTATGAAGAAGCCGCAAAAAATCTGACCAGGACTGTTCTAGGGTTGGCCCTTCATCTTCAAGCTGAGAAAGTCTCAGAAAGAGGTTTTGGACACTCGCGGTAAATACAGCAAAGGCAGAACGCTGGGTCATGACAAGATTTAAAACAGACTTGCGCCAAAAATCCTTTTTTTCCGTTTCAGCAAGTTCTGCTTCCGTAGTAATATCTCGGAGTAGAAGATAAAGCTCATTTTTGAAGGTGGGGCCACGGTAAAGGATTTGAAAATGTCGCTGGGCCAGTACAATTTCTTTATCCATGAGGTCAAACACTACCTCAGGGCTAGCTTTTTTGAGAACGATAAGGTTAAGAGCTTGACGAAATTCTTCTCGCTGAGTGGGGTCAGAGTACAGAAAATCGCTGATAAGTTCCCCTGGTTGAGGAAACTTGGCAAGTTTATCTAAAGAACCTAGGGTTCGGATGAATTTCCCCTCGGAATTCAGCACAAAGACCAAGACTCGACCGCCTTGTGCCAACCAGGCTTCCTGTTCGCTCAATTCACCTTGTCCTTTCTGGAGCTGACCTTGATAGCGGAAACAAAGGAAAAGTAAAAAGCCTATACTCAGCAATAGGATTACAAAGAGAAAAAGTACAAAAAATTCACTAGCTAAAAATAAGTGCATGAAGATGATATTTTAAGGATGATATTACGTCGAAGTTTACCTCAGCGTCAAGAAATGAGCCGCAATAACCTCGCGATCAGCTTAATTGACGCAGTCGATCACGCTGAGTAGTTTATAATGATGCAAGTTTATGATTTAATCCAGCCGCGTCGAGTCTTGGGGGTGCAGGAATGGGGCCCGTCGGCTTTTATGATTCAATTCGAACGACGTGGTCTTCGGTTTCGGGCAGGGACTCATGTCGATGTCGGCTTGCCGGGGGGGCTGACCAGACCCTATTCTCTTTTTAGCGGTGAGAAAGACGAAATTGCGGAAATCTTTGTTCGTTTGGTTCCCGGCGGAGCGGTTTCTTCCCGCTTGGCAACTTTAAAGGTTGGGGACTCTCTGATCGTCAAACCTCCCAAGGGAGGGTTTACTCTTCGGTCTCATCATCCAGACGAACGGTTGATTTTTGTCGCGACTGGAACTGGAATTGCTCCCTTTCGCTCCTTTGTCCGAACCGATCCCACTCTACCTTACCTGTTAGTTCATGGGGTGAGAAACCTGAGTGAAGATTTTGGAGCCGAGTTTTCGGCGAATCGTGAGAGAGTTTTGTGTTTGTCTTCGACGGATACTGGCCCTCATGTTGAGCCCAAACTTGCTGAAAGCTGTCGCGTGATGTCCGGTAGGGTGACCCAGTGGTTGAGTCAGGCAGTTTTAAATCCCGTGAATGACCGCTTTTACTTATGTGGTAACGGGGCCATGTTAAGAGAAGCTACTGAAATCCTTACCCGGAGAGGAATTCCCCAAGAGCGGATTCATCGAGAAAATTCTGCAGCTTAAGGACTTTCGCTTGACCAAGTGGAAAAATTGAGGCAAATTTTCTTATGGCCTTTGAAGAACTGTACCAAGAAATTATCCGTGATCATTACAAGCATCCACGGAATAAAAAACCTTTGACCCACTTAAAAGCCGTGGAAAATCCTTCTTGCGGCGATAGTGTCAAAGTTCAACTGGACCGAGAAGGGGAGCACGTTCAAGCTGTGTACTTTGATGGTTCCGGTTGCTCGATCTCAATGTGTTCGGCTTCTATGATGTCAGAACTTCTCACCGGGAAAACCGTAGAAGAAGCTCAACGGCTCGTTCACGAGTTTTTATCGGTCATTCGTGGAGAACTCCCCCCCGAAAAACTTGAGGAACTTGGGGATTTGGTAGCCCTAAAAGGGATTGTGGAGCTACCAGTGCGCGTGAAGTGTGCCACTTTAGCCTGGCATGCGGTAGAGCAAGCTCTAACTCGAGAAACGGTAGAAGAAAAAAAATAAAAAAGTTGAGACAAATGGCTTGATTTTTTTTTCAAGCTAGTGTTTATTAACATTCGTCCGCTGAGACATGGTGGATGTAGCTCAGTGGTAGAGCTCCAGATTGTGGTTCTGGCTGTCGCGGGTTCAATCCCCGTCATCCACCCTGCAAGCTGCGTTCGTAGCTCAGT
>DAIDJJ010000198.1:0-4099 GCA_027451385.1 Spirochaetales bacterium
GAGAACACTATAGTATGGCCAGATCGCTTCTTGAAAAACATTCGAAAAGGTCAGTCATATCCGCCGACGCCACCGAAAAACTCAAAATAATCGAGGGTGGTCGCAATGACAACAGTTCCCGACTAACAGAAGATGATTGGTATCACATCCACGAATTTTGGAGAAGCTCTCTCTTTAACCAACAATATCTTCGTGATGATTTTCAACGAATCAGGGGTCGAGATCTTCAAGAATTCGAGACTGGCTTTCAGACGTTTCTCAATCAATTTTTAAATCTATGCGATAACCGGCGCTCGGAAAACTTTTATACTTGGAACGAAGATCAAACCGTGCGTTCCTGGATTATGCCTGTAATGGAAACTTTGGGGTGGTGGGACTCCATTACGGACCCGGTAATTCCCGAACTTACGTTCACGGTTCAAGACGGTCAAAAGAAGCGGACATACCGACCCGATTGCGTTTTTGTACCGACACAGAAGTTAAAGGGCGCTATTCAAGAAAAAGCCCCTGGGGAAAGAATCGAGATCGCGAGACGCTATGTCATCCTCACTCTAGAGGCAAAATATTGGGACAGAATTAGAAAATATGACAGCGAGGAAAAAGATCTTGGCGCTAAAGCCGACATTACGAAATCCCGCAAATCTGATTCGGCATCTAGTCTGTCACCCGGTGGTCAGATATTGACCTACCTAAAGCATCTAAAAAATGATGATCCCGCGAGGAATCATTTTGGAATCGTAACGGATGGCAAGGTTTGGAGACTCCACCACGTTGACAAACCCGAGAGCAAATTTTTTGAATTTGATTTAGGCGACTTATTTCGAGAAATAACCACAGGTAAATCTATTACAGATTTAACGGGTAAACAGTATCGTCATGTAGAAGAAGCAGCTAGATACTTCTACTATTTCTTCTCAAAGGAAACACTGTTCTCACCAAAGAACGAACCGACCTTAGTTGATAGCTTGTTCATCGACAACAATAAGTACGTTGAAAAAGCAGAGGAGAATCTTAAGGAGCGCTTCCTGAACGTAATGAAGCACGCTTGTAATGGCTTCCAAAGAGCGTTCAAAGAAGCCGGAATCAAACATGATTTGGACAAAATCCAAGACGTCGCTGAAGCCCATATTTTTAATATTCTCTTTCTCAAATCTTGCGAAGCCCAAGGTGTTATCCGTTATGAGGCAAATACGGATAATTCAATCACCTCCGTAATCGAGCGGATATCACGTTTTGATCCCAATGAAAGTGTCGATGAGAGCACCAATGAAAAGCTCAATTTAACGCCGGCGTTTAAAGAGTTTACATATAAGAACTCCGGAACCGATCTTCACAAAAAAATAATGAGACTCACCGAAATAGTACAAAACGGAGGGAAACTCGATAATGGCGCCTCAATCGCGCCGTTTAAAGAGACTATTTTTACACCGGACGAATTGTCGATTCTAAAGAAGTGTCACCTTAACAACATTGAGACGGTTAACCTTCTTTTTGAGTTGGGCTACATGGAAGAGGACGGCAAATTCCGCCAAATACCCTATAACATCTTTACGCCAGAACAACTTGGCTCAATTTACGAAAGTTTTCTTGAATTCAAACTCTCCAAGGCAGATGAGGATCTAGAATTCACGAACAACCAATGGAAGCCAATGTCCAAAAATACTGAAGAGAAGCTGGCTCGTGGTGAGCGCGTAAGACATTCTATTGCAAGAAAAGGTGAATTATTTTTCTCACCAAACAATGCGGAACGAAAGGCCTCTGGCGCATATTACACTCCTGACTATGTAGTAAAATATGCAGTTGAATCTTCACTTGGTCCACTTTGCGAGGGGGCAACCGCCCAAGAAATCTTATCCCTAAAAATATGCGATCCCGCAATGGGGTCAGCACACTTTTTGGCGGGAGCGTTACGTTTTTTGACTGAAAAGTATCTACAAGCTCTTGAGCACGAACCATCCTCTCAGTTTCGAACTGACAAACAAGCAAGAAGAGACATCGTTGAAAACTGCATTTTCGGAGTGGACATCAACCCAAGGGCAGTCCGTCTCGGAAAGATGGCGCTATGGCTTCAAACCGCTACTGAGGGGTCGCCGCTTGAAAGTCTAGAGAGCCAAATAAAAACTGGAAACTCAGTTAACAACCAAACCTTTAATTGGAAAAGCGAATTTCCAAAAGTATTTAAAGAGAGAGATGGATTTGATGCAGTCGTCATGAATCCGCCCTATCTAGGAATTAAAGACAACACCCATTTGATAGGTTATCTCCGTGATCTTCCTGAATGGGTTGAGATCGTCACAAACAAATATGACTTGTTTTATTTTTTCCTGGCCAGAGCGGTTGAGATTCTCAATGGCCACGGAGAATTGGCAGCAGTTACAACGTCTTATTGGCCGACCGCGGACGGCGCAGAAAAACTCCGCCGGTTTTTAAGTAAAAATGCAGCTCTCAAACACTGCACTTTCTTTAATGAAATAAAACTTTTCCGTGAAGCCAAAGGCCAGCATAATCTTTTGAGCTTTTTCACGAAACGTGAGAATAAAAAACCTATTACGGTTTTGAGTTTAAAATCCAACGAGCAAGGATTTGTGTTGGATACACTTGAGCCATTTAAGTTAAAACGCCTAGCAAAAGAAAAGAAATTAGTAGTTTCGGAGTTCGAGTCGACTTTGAGGAACTCAGACTTGGCAACATTGGACTTAAATCCATGGAATTTAGAGATAGAAGAAGGCGGCAGTACCGCGAGCATCATTGAGAAAATGAAAGCTTTGAAACGTCGAACCGACGATTACTTCAAAATTCATTCAGGGATAGAGACTGGCGCTGATCGTGTCACGCCTAAACATTTGGAGCCAAAAGCATCTGATGGCCTTGATCGACCAGTGGCCGAATATAAAAAGGCGTTGACAAAGGCATCGGTAAAGAATGGAGACGGCATTTTTGTTCTGTCATCTGCAGAACTAAAGGCCTTGTCTCTACCGAAAAATGAACGGGAATCGTATATTCGTCCGTTAATTAAAAATGGCGACATTAAGCCAGACTTCGCGTTTGACTGCTCAGCCAGCGAAAAGTTCCTTATTTATTTCAATAATGGTGGTCTAGACGCGAATTCCAAAGTGGCGAAGCACCTATCGAAATTCAAACCAATTTTGGAAAATAGGTATAAGTATAAAACGGAGGATAGGCTGGAGTGGTATGACTTGCACCGACCCTTAAACGAGGAGCTCATAAACGCGGTTAAACTTGTAAGCCCTTACAGGGCAACCTGGCCACGATTTAGTTTGTGCGATGAACCGAGTTACGCTCTGCTGGACGTATTTTTCACAATCCCGAAGCAAAAAACTTCTAACCTCTTTTTGGCGCTTGGGCTTTTCAATTCAAGGGTAATTTGGTATTGGCTGAGAAATCAAGGCAAGAAAAAGGGTAGCATTACTGAGCTTACAGCAAAACCCCTCAAGAATATTCCTTTTGAAAATTATTTTTTTGAAAAAAATGAGCTGAGCAAGGTTACCCAGAAACAAGTTGATAATGCACTCGCATCAACAAATACCTCGCAGGAGGACTGCGCTAGGCTGATCACTTACATTGTTAGTAGAGCCATAGAGAAAAACATAAGTCTAGAGGACACTAGAGACGTACTGGATGCCCTTGCTGCAAAATACTTTGGCCTGACCGCCAAAGAACTTTCCTTTTTAAAGGCAGAATTGAAAGAATATGAATCGCTTGCGGAAGCTGATATAGATGACGATTTGAACGCAGGCCCGGTTGGGGCTTAGGTAAGGCTACGAATCGTCGGCAAATCAAGTGCAGAGGTAAATTTTATACCTGTCCTTTGCCTAACGACTATCGGCGTGTTTAGTATTTTAACCACAGTAACAGGCCAACCAAATTTTGGTTTTTCTTTGGACCATTTCCATGGCGACTTATCAGTTACACAATGCCTAGCTAGATCAGCGTCAAATTCTTTTTTCGAGATGTATTCGAACGAATTTTCAAATCGGACTATCGCGGTGACTCTTGCCTTGAATTTTCCATTAGGCCCTGGAGTTTCGATCAGGAATATTGGTACGCCAACATACCGCATGGGAATGGGATAGGATCT
>DAIDJJ010000199.1:0-4044 GCA_027451385.1 Spirochaetales bacterium
AATGTCTAAATCACTCCCAGGTCGGGCATCACCCCGAAGTTGGCTACCAAACACTGCCAGGCGAGTCAGTCCATATTGGGTCATCCATGAGGCTTTTTTGATTTTTAATATATTGGTCCAAGTTTGGTTCATATTGTTTCACTTTCATTTGATAGTTTATATTACGTAGAACACAATCTTCAATGCTTTCAGCTGAGCTTTCCTCTCGTGAGGTCATCGACCGTGTCGATCGGGCGGGAAAACTAGGCTTTTTAAAAGCGGGGGCTTCTGCCGCGAAGAAAGAGACCTCGGAAATCGAATACAGAGCAGTCAACTTTGAACAGGTAGAACGACTCATCCTGGTACAACCGGACAGATCGTTTCCCATTTAGGTACCAATCCTCTTCGAATCAAGGCTCAGTTTGAAAAAGAATTCTCGCCACTTCAAGCTTTTTGTTCTTTAAGAGACAAAGTTCTTGGCTAGTTTCTCCTCCGCAGGGGAAAATCAGAAATAATTCACGCAACCGATTGCTTATGTGCTATAGTGCCATAAATGAGAGGTTTTTATGGCAAAATACGGCTTTTTTGAGGATGAACACAAGGAGTATGTCGTCACAAATCCCGCGACGCCGATTAAGTGGTGCAATTACGTGGGGACCCTTCGGTTCGGTGGGTTAGTCGACACCACCGGCGGTTCACTGATCTGTAAAGGCGACCCAGCCCTCAACCGGATCACCAAGTACCTCTCGGGATTGCCAGCCTCGGAATTCAAAGGTTCAACGGTTTACTTTCGACTTAAAGATGCGGCGGGTAAGTACGAGGTTTTTAGTCCGTTTGTGACCCCGACGCTGCAGAAAATGGATAAGTGGGAATGCCATGTCGGCCTTTCTTACAGCCGATGGCAGGTCGAATATCGGGGACTAGCCATCTCCATTACCATCTTTGTCCCTCTCGGCTCGAATACCCTTTTGCAAGATATTCAGGTAACCAACCTGTCCTTGAAAAGCCAAACCCTTGACCTCATCCCTGTTTATGAGTTCAGCCATTTCGATGCCCTCAAACAGCTCACCAATGCAGACTGGGTTCCGCAGACCATGACGCTTCAGGCCCACCGCGAAGCGAGCGGTCAGGTTGTTCTTGAGCAGTATGCCTATATGAAGCGGGACTTGGCCGTCAATTATGTGACCTGCGACCGTCCCGTCAAAAGTTTTGAGGGGGATAGACGGGTGTTCTTGGGCAACAACGAATTAGGGAGTTGGGCTCATCCTTTGTCCCTCCAGGCTGAAACCTTGTCGAATTCAACGTGCCTTCGGGGGGACAATCTTGCGGCTTTGCAGATCGAGGCGGGAACTCTGGCCCCAGGGGAAAGTTTTCGCACTTGCACCCAGCTGGGGCAAGAAATTAGTCTGAAAGAGGCTCGTCCCGCAATAGAAAAATATCGTGATTTACGCCAAGTGGATACCGCGTTCTCTGAGTTAGCTCAGTTTTGGACTCAGTATTTAAGAACCATCCAAGTCAAAACACCCGATGCTGCCTTTAACTCGATGGTGAATATCCATAATCCGCGTCAAAGTCATACGACGAAAAACTGGTCACGCTATCTTTCTCTGTACCAGTTGGGCTACGGGTCGGATCGAGGAATCGGTTTTCGAGATAGTTCCCAAGACCTGTTGGGGGTCATGGCTCACATGCCAGAAGAAGCTCGCGAACTTGCCGAAAATCTTTTGCAAGTCCAAAAGCGGGACGGTTCAAGCCTGCACCAGTACTTTCCCTCTACAATGGAAGCCAACGAAGGTGATGCCCGCGAAAAGGAGGATCATCCGCAATATTATGGCGATGACCACTTGTGGATTGTTTTGACCGTCGCAAGCTACCTTCGCGAGACCGGAAATCTTGAGTTTCTTCAGAAAGAGATCCCTTTCTATGAAAAAGACAAACTTAGCGGCAAGCCTCTGGAAACGGGTACGGTGTGGGAACACCTTTGCCGAAGTCTGCGTTTTACGCAAAACCACCGAGGCCAACACGGTCTTCCCCTTTTGGGCTTTGCCGACTGGAATGACACCGTGAACCTGCCAACGGGGGCCGAGTCGATGTTCAATGCCAATTTATTTGGGGTAGCTTTGAAAGACGCCCTTGAGGTGGCTGAGGTCTGCGGAAAAACAGCCGAAGCTAGCGAATTCTCTCGGTACTATGAAGAGATGAAAAAGACCTTTAACGAGGTGGCTTGGGACGGGGAGTGGTGGCGAAGGTGGTACGATCCTGAGGGCAATCCTCTCGGCTCGTCTCAAAATACCTATGGAAAAATTCAAACGAACGGCCAAAGCTGGCCGGTTCTTTCTGGTTTTGCCGAAGGGGAACGGGCCTATAAAGCTTTGGACGCCGTGTATACCAAGATGAACACCAAAAATGGGATTAAACTTTCTTGGCCGGGGTATACGGGGTTTGATCCTCGTTTAGGTGGAGTTTCCACCTACCCGCCGGGAGCCAAAGAGAATGGCGGAATTTTCTTACACGCCAACCCTTGGGTGATGATCGCCGAGACCAAACTGGGTCGCGGTGACCGAGCTTGGCAGTACTATCAACAAATTAATCCTGCGGCGAAAAACGATAAACTGGATGAGTTTGAGTCCGAGCCTTATTGCTACCCGCAAAACATCTTGGGGGACGAGCACCCACAATTTGGCTTGGGACGTAATGCCTGGCTTTCAGGAACCAGTTCTTGGGCGTACCAGGCCGCGACGCAATACCTTTGCGGTGTACGTGCGAGTTTTCAAGGGTTAATTATTGATCCCTGCCTTCCCCAAGACTGGGAAGAATGGGAAATCCAGCGAATTTGGCGAGGGGTCACCTACCAAATCCATGTTGTCAACCCCGATCACGTCCACAAAGGCCTGAGGTCGATCACTGTGGACGGTAAACCCCTGGATTCCAAGGCAGTGGCGGCAAAAACGATCCCCTTGCTAAGTGCGGGCGAACACCGTATCGAAGTCGTGATGGGGTAAACTTGGCGAATTGAAGTTCCTGACAAATCGGGCCGGAGAGGTTAAAATGGAATTAAAGCCGGAGGTCAGTACGTGGGACAACTAGGGGAGTATTTTCCGCGCCAGTTAGTGGGAATCTGTGCAGGCTATAAAGAAGGCACCCTCATCGCCGCTGTCGCCGCAGTAACGCTTAATCAAGATGACGGCTTCACTTTGTCCTTTCCGAAGCGGAACCCGTTTTCTGCCGGTGAACCCGTAACCGTTCATCTGGATGATCGAGTTGGCTCGGAAGTCTATTCGGTCGAATTGCGCGTCCATCGAACCTCGTTTAAAGGAATTATTGCCGATAGTGAAGAACTGACAGCACGTGTGACTCTTGTTAGTTATGAATTGTTCTACGGAGGTCGCGTGCTGAGCTCTCACAGTGTTCCCAACTATGTCCACCCGTTCGACGATCGTCCGTTCTGGGAGCTCTCTACCTCTCCTTTGACCCACGCGGTGCTTCCCGATGACAACGAGCGCTCCAACCAGCTGGGAGTGCTGATTACCCGAGCAAAATTGCGCCCCCATACGACTGTCATGGCCTTTCTCAACAGTACCGAAGACGATATTTTTCTCATCACCCAAAGGGATTCTTTCAAATTCCAACTATTGAGCCGCGATCCCAACTGTGCCTTTGCCATGGACCACCGAGCCAGCTTCTCTTTCGAGCACCATGTCGATTGGAATTATACCATCTACGAGTCACGGGCACACCGCATCGATCGGTCGCAACCCCTCTTTCAGAGAGTCCAGGATGAGTTCATCGCCAAGAACCCCTGGGAAGCGGTTTTTTTCTCGAGTCCGACGGCAGAAATGGTCCACTTGGTTCCCAAAAGGATCATCCATCAAGATATTCTCTGCCAGTGACTGATCTGCTGAACCGTTATACTGACTCACTCGAAGGTCAACCGAATCAGACTTGGACTTCACCGTATTTTCCAGGGCTCATGGTCCGTAGAAGTTCAATGTCCTTGCGTAGAATGTCGTTGACAATAGTCGTCAGGTCCCGCTTGTCTTTACCGAGTAGGTTATCGAGGTCTTT
>DAIDJJ010000200.1:0-4036 GCA_027451385.1 Spirochaetales bacterium
GCTAAGTTGGCATCAGCCAGGCTAAGTTAGTCAAAACCTAACATTATGTCAAGCCTCAGCATCAAACCAAGGGATATAGCGTTTAAGTAAGATGTCTTGCCAACGGTAATCCGACAAAGCCGTACGAAAAGCCTGCCGACGCATAATTTCTAACAAATCTGGTCGAAACAGGGCTAATTGGCGTGTTCTTTGAAAAACATCCCACAAAGCATTTTCTTTGGTGCGATCGTAGCAAAAACCGGTTTGGCCATCCTGGATTTTCACTAAACCGCCTACTTTTGCCACGATAGGAAGTGCACCCATAAGTTGTGCTTTTAAATCAGTTAACCCACAAGGCTCATAAAGAGACGGCATCAAGAAAAAATCCGCTGAAGCAAAGACCAAGCGAGCCAAGGATTCTTCATAGAAATTCAAAAAGAGAAAATGCTCAGAATCTTGGTTTCTTAGAGCTAATTGTTTTAAACTTTTTTCATACCGCTCTTCGCCAACACCCATCACGAGAAAGTTTACTGGTGCGTCGGTGGCGAGAACTTTTTCCAAAAATTCCTTAAGGTCATCTACACCTTTCTGAGAGGTTAAGCGACCTTGAAAGACATAGAGTGGTAGGCGCCAATTTTTCAGAAAACCATGCACCTGAGTCGTTTTCCATAAAATTGCATCCATGAGATTGGTCCGACAAGAATCTTTGCCTAGCCAATCCCCCCGCGAAGGATCAAAGCGGTAAGGGATCCCGCTGCGGTGAGGAAACCGAGGATCATATTCGTAGGGATCAAAACCATTGGTGATACCCTCTAGAGGAATCTGATACTCTCTTAAAAAGCGTCCAAAGGAACCCGAATAAAAATCATTTTTTCCCGTGAGCAACTCTTGAGCATAATTTTCACTGACCGTTGCCAAGGAGGCGTAAGAGGCTGCCATGACCAAGGGATCCCAAGTTTGTTCCCAAACCCCTTCTTTGAGAACTTGTTCGGGTAAATTTAACAAATGTTGGTTTTCCGTTGAAATCGGCATCTCTTGACGGTAGCCTTGACCAGCATTATGGATCAGGACAAAAAACGGCACATTGAAAAAAAACCCTTTCCAAACCGGTGAGGCTTTGGCGATAACAGGTAAAAAAGAACAATGGCCATCATGGACCAACACCTTTTCTGGCAATTGTTGCGTTTGAAACCAATACTCGGCCACAGTCCACTGAAATTCTAAGTTGATTCGAAACGTATCCGGATAGCCGTTCCCATGAATGTACTTGCGAGCGGAATTTTGCTCATCCATCGTAATGGTGTAGATGCCTTTCTTATTCTCCACAGAAGAAAAGCGGAAAAAGTGCAAAAAGAGGTTGCCCTTTTCAAGGGTCCAACATTCTTTTTCGCCGACAAACTGTGGGTGGTGAGAACGTCCATGCCAAGTTAAATGACCTTCTTGAAAAACCCGGTCTTTAAGAAAACCGTAGAGCGGTAAACAGACATGAACTTGCCACCCCAATTCGGTAAAAGCACGAGACATATCGTGGACAACGTCTTTCACTCCGCCAGCTGAAGCCCAACCCTCATATTCCCGAGCTACAAGCCAAATGCAAGACCCCACTTCAGGCATACAACCAAGCTTTCCAGAAGGATGCCCAAAATTCCTCAGCAGTTAAAATCAGCAAAAGAAAAAGAACACCTTTATGAGTCTGAGCTTTTTTAGAAAGGACCGACCAATTGAGCAAGGTCCCCAATCCAAACCATGCACTTACTCGTAACAAAGAGAATAGCCCCCCCATGGAATCTTCTTGAAAACCTTGAAAGGCACCAAGAACTAAAAGGTAGGACAAAAGAGAGGAAAGTATCAAGGCGACAATTCCGGCGCGCCATAAAAACTCAGCGATCTGTCCTGTTTCAACTTTCCAGCGCATAAGACTCCCGAACCACAAAAACCCCTTTATCCAGCAACTTAAGCAAACGACCCAAAACGGCTTCGATGGGTTCTGTGAGATTCTCCCAATGATACGGCATGCTTAAAACTGCCTTAAGACCAGGAATCTGACGAGACGTCAAACGTTCAAGCTGAACCGTTAAGCCCTGCAAATGTTCGATTCCTTCCTCTAATAAACCTTGAGCTTCCGCATCCTTTTGTTCCAGAAATTGTGTTAAAGCTTTAGGTGTCACCGCAGCATTAGAGGCTTCGTATTTCAGACGCTGAAATTCTTTACCATCTGCAGTATCTGTATGCCAAGAGCGATCAAAACGGAGAATTTTTTCATTGAGAGCTGTAAGCAGTTCCACTTTTGAATTCACCGCCTGGAAAACAGTTTTGGCTCCCGGACCTAAATACTTTCCTAGACTTTGAACAAAAGGCACTATTTTTTTCTGTAGATACAAGACTAAAAAACTAACCAGATTCGCTAAGCTTAATGGGTAGCGAAATAACTTCGGACGATTTCCAATTGTCGCTAGACCAGGAATATAGAACTCCAGGAAGTTATCTTGAGGGGCAGAAAATAAAAACATTTTCTCTGACTCTAAAATACGTTCACGCAAGGGCAAAATGTAGGCAGAGAGATCTTCTTCAAACCGAAGTCGTAAGATGCTTCCATAAAATTCAAATAGAGAAAACTGAGGCACATAAAATTGTAAAGAATAATACGGATTATTAAAACAACATTCCAAAAGGTCTTTCCAGGGCAAGTCTTCAAACAGGTGCCGTGCATTTTCTCGTAAAACCTTGAAAGCTGACCAGGAAGCTTCGGCCGTAGGTGTATCGTCTGAAGTAGGTAAATGTTTTTCTGTTTCTTGAAAAAGCTTGAATAGTTCCTCGGCAAGCCGAGGAGTTTTATTAGCTAAGTACAAGCCATAAAAAAGGCGTTCAAGGTAGGGTCCGACTTTACGGGCTGACGCGTCTTGAAAACCAGGATACTTTGTGACAACGGTTCCAGAAAGCTCGTGTCCAAAAAGGTTGAAAAGATTGACATACGGGTAGTTCACTACAGATCGCAAAAGATAAAGTGGCAGGAGAACCTGTTTAACGCTGTCCAAGGAAGCTTCACTCAGTGTTTTTAAATAGGAATCCAATCTTGAACGCATATTCAGAATCAAGCTTGAGGGTCGAGGATCTTGTCGGTACATCACCTCCATTTCACTCAGGGGAAATAAATCGGTGAGCTTATGGGGAGCCTTAGGATTCATTTGCTCGATCAGGCCGAGAATGCCGTTTTCCAAGGTTAATTTCTGCTGAAATAAGTGTTCCAGGTAAGGCTTAACCAGTAAGGTATCAGCCCATAAATCATACAGTCGACGAGCAAAAGGACCTTTTAAGGTTTTCCTTGAGGTATCCCATTCTGAAGGTAAACTTTCATGAACTTTGGCAAGTGCTTCTCGGAGTTGATATTTTCTAAAGACTTCGAGCTTGCTAGAACCTGTAAAAAGCGCCATCAAAGCAAAAAGTATACGGTTCCAAAAAGAAACTTTTTTCATGTCCCTTTCTAGCTTTTGACGTAGCTCCCCCTCTTGATCGGAGGGCGCTACGATGGCATCCGCATCTTTTGCCGAAAGGTTGAGACTTGCTTGAATTTTTGCCAAAAGTTCGCGCTTTTCTTCTACAGTCAAGCCCTCGGCAAGGTTCTCAAACCCTGAACTCATGGTGCTCCCTGAAACATCTTCAAATCTTTTAACCGTGACATGATCATAAATCGTCCTTTCGTCACCGTCAAAGTCCCTTCTTTCTCAATAACATTACTTAAACTATACCATTGGGAAAAATCCACCTGCTCCAATGGCCACTTAAGACCTGACGAAATGACCGTCCCTGTTTCCTCAAGGCAAAAAACAGAAAGCACGCCTGGGCCTATGTTTAAACTTTGGGATGCCTTGAGGAGGTCGATACGCTCTTGTGACGTAATCCAAACCGTGATTTGAGGAGTTTGACGAACTAAGGATAAATTTGCTAGCCAATGATCCATCCGCCCCCCACCGCCTCCTAAAAGGATGAGACTTTCAGCACCATATTTCAAGGCCAGACGAACGGCTGCTTCGGTGTCTGTTATATCTTTGTCTCGAGG
>DAIDJJ010000201.1:0-4017 GCA_027451385.1 Spirochaetales bacterium
TTAGGTATAGTGGTCATTTCTTTGTACCTGGAAAATCGAGTCCCCCTACGGCGAGGTTCTTAAAAGTTTGGTTGGACCTTTTGTCAGAGGCGGAAGAATGGGCTTGCTTTGGAGCCTTTGAAGACCAATTCCTGCTCAGCCTTTCGCCCGAACTGTTATGGAAACGCTCAGGGGAACAGGTCATTTGCCGCCCCATGAAAGGTACTATGCCTCGTTCTTCTGACCTGGAACTTGATGCACAAGCCCGACAAACTTTGTTGACCGACGCTAAAACACAAGCCGAAAACTTGATGATCGTTGATATGGTCCGGCACGAATTAGGCTCTCTCGCAGAAACTGGTTCGGTTCAAGTCCCTGTGCTTTTTCAGGCAGAAGCCTACCCCACCCTTTGGCAGATGACCAGTACGGTACAAGCCAAGTACAAGGGTTCATCTTCGAGACTTTGGGAGAGCCTTTTTCCTGCCGCCTCAGTCACGGGCGCCCCCAAACAACAAACCAGAAAAATCCTTGAAACCCTGGAAAGTCCACGAGGCTGGTATTGTGGTTCTGCGGGATGGATTGGCCCTGAGGGTGAGTCGTTCAACGTTTTGATTCGAACTCTGCACGCCCAAACCGATGGCACCTGGCAAGCCGGAACAGGTGGTGGTGTCGTATGGGACAGCGATGCCCAAAGCGAGTGGGAGGAAGCTTGGCTGAAAACCCGCTTTTTGACGCGTCTGCAAAGAGGGTTTAATTTTACGGAAGCTCTGCTGTGGGAAAAAGACTGGGGCTTTTTCCTTTTAGAGTACCATATCCAGCGATTGGTCAAAACTCTGCAAGATTTTGAGGAGAAGTCCGAAGAACAGCACCTTCGTGACGTATTAGCAGAAACCTCTCGACGATTGGCCCAAACTCCCCTTCCGCGCTGGAAAGTTCGCTTACAAATTAACCCGGCACATGAATACCTAGTATCGGAAGAACCTTTGGGGCCAACGCCCAGCCAACTCACGGTCTTGCCGGCCACTGAACCCCTCCACCGAAACTCTTTACTCTGGCGTCGCTATAAAACCTCAAACCGAGAAGTTTACGAAGACTTGAAACGACCTGAAGCCGATCAAACCTTATTTTATACCGATGATGGCGAACTCACAGAAACGTCCACCATGAATATTCTTCTTTGGAAAGAGGAGCGTTTTGTAACCCCATGTTTGGAAAGCGGCTTACTCGCAGGCACTTTACGCTCTTGGCTTCTCGATCATACTTTGATTCAAGAAGCCCGGTTAACTTTGGAGGATTGGCAGAAGGCTGAGCACGTGTGGGTTTTCAATTCGGTGCGAGGAATTATCCCTGCAGTTCGGCTATCTTAGCTAGACTTAAGAGCGTGACCAGTCAACGTCGGAGGAACCAGGATGAGAAGAAATCGGCTTGAGGCCTTTAGCGATGGTGTTTTGGCCATCGTGATCACCATTATGTTTTTGGATATCAAGTTGCCGCACGAGGTGAGTTGGCTAGCTCTCCTGGACCGATGGCCGCAGTTTTTAAGCTATCTTTTGAGTTTTGCCTACATAGGGATTTACTGGAATAACCATCACCACCTGCTCCACACCGTGAAGCAGGTTACCGGCGGCATTCTCTGGGCCAACAACCATCTGTTATTTTGGCTGTCGTTGGTGCCCTTTTTTACCGCCTGGACCGGCGAGAATGCTTTTGCCCCGTTGACCGTCTTTTGTTATGGGTTAGTGCTATTTTTTGCAGCCATCGCCTACTTTGTGCTGGTCATGACGATTATCCGGGCCTCAGAAGCCAACCGGGGATTGGAGGAAGCAACGCGAGGAAAAGTTAAAGAAATCGGTTCGATGCTTTTGTACTTTGTCGGAATCGGTTCGGCATTATGGCTCCCCATACTTTCGCTGTCACTGTACACCCTCGTCGCGCTTTGGTGGATGATACCCGATCGCCGCATTGAACGGACTTTGGAACAGGAATTGCCTGAATAAGCGGGTGTGGTCAGTTCGGAACCATTGAACTTCTTACAACCTGCTCCATGTCCGCCAGTTCTTCATTGGTCAGGAACTCAAAGTGAGCCGTTCTCTTTCTTTCTGACAGGATGCCGTTGTTCTGTAGGCAAAACTGTATAAATAAGTCGATCAAACGGTCTGGCATGTCAATGATGGCCTGTATAGCCTTTTTGGTAGTTTCATAGTTTGCCAGAAAACTGAGTTCTTCCACGAGCTCTTCTTCAAGAGTTTTGGTGACAAACTTGTACAAAGCTTCTGCCTGAGGAGTCATATCCATAAATTGATACCAGTGTGCCGTATCGTTCGCGACGGTCATTTGCCCTCTTTCATCCAACCTATAATTGATGAGCCTCATTAAAGGTCGTGAAAATGCTTCCAAAGAGGCATCATAATCCTCAGGATTTTTCAGCATGACTGCCGAAACCGGGAACATGAGTCCACGAGGCACCATTTCTTGCAGTGAAAGTATATTATGAATCAGGAATCGATGGATTCGTCCGTTTCCATCCTCAAAGGGATGCAGAAAGACAAAACCGTAAGAAATGACTGCGGCATGGATGACAGGAGAAACATTTCCCGCTTTCATCCGTTTATGAGAATCTATTAGACCCAACATCAGGCTTGGTAGGTCATCGGGTTTTGGGCAAATGTAATGAATAAACTCTTTTTGATAAGCGGCCGTTTGACCAATGTAATTCTGAGTCAACCGGTAGTCACTGTCTTTAAATCGCGGGTCAACAATCAGATTCTGAAGCTCTATCAACCGCTCCTTCGCGCAGAAATCTTCTTTTTCAGCAAGTTCCAACGAGGCTATGAATTTTTGTATCCTAGAAACATTAGGTTTTATGTGTTCGATTTCAAAGGATGATTTTGTTTCTTTGTTGTAGAGGTAGCTTAAAGCCCTTCGAAGAAGATCCGGGGGATATGCCGTGACGATATCTTCACACTTCTTACGCAGATCGTCAGTATCCAGTGGGGAGAGTTTTATTGACCGTCTAACGACTGGACAAAAGTTTTTGGGGCCAAGAAGGTTGTTAACAACACGATGGCGTGGGGATTTTTCTCCGTTTTGAACTGTGTAATATTCTTTTGACTCCAGCAAATCTACATAGTTACCGGAAGTGACGTTATCGACAGGAAGCAGCTTCCCCATCAAAAACTCATACAAAAACCAAATCCTTCGAGCATACTTCCCTGTTGGCTTGGAATTGATATAGTCGGCTAGCTCTTTTTGAGCTGCCTGTTCGAAAATGCGTGACAACAAGCTCAGGTTGACTCCGTCATATTTCAACGCAAACTCAAGGTGGTCACTGACGTTTTCACCGGGCCAATACCTTATGGGGTAAATATCTTCAATGACACCATCCTGAACCTTGGATTTGAAAGTTCCCGAAGACGACACAAAGGAGGTGTGCCAAAGAGGTATAGCTGTCAGTCCGAACTGATTCAGCAGATGTTTATAGCCTGCAGGCCGACTTTCCAAAACGTTTATATCCATGGGGCGTCTTTCGTAAAATTCGTACTACGAGAAAAATCTACTTAGAAATTAGACAATTGTAAATAAAAAAGTTAGAAAGTGAAAGCTTTCTGGTAAAAATGATCGTGAAGGACAAATACTATCCGGCTCCGAAAAGTGGCACCCCGCTTGCCTGTTGAACCACGAGAACGGATTTTTTTTGGAATGGCTCCTGAAGGCCCGGGAGGTTTGATTCGTCGTTGATGAAGTAAACATGTCGCGACATCACTACTGACATAGGGGGTGAATGATTACCCATCATTCTTAGTCGAATTTTATCACAAACATAATAATTTCTGATACAATAATGTTAGAAAATCAGAGCTTGGAACTTAATTTAAGGAGTGAGTCATACCTTTTCGGACCACCGACCACCACGCCCTTTTTTGGGCCTGGGACCTGACAAAAGCCTCGCCTGAGGACAACTACAGCAAGATTGCTGGCAGTATGATGGGAGCCAAGGTGGATCTGAACCCCCACCAGATCGACGCCGCCCTGTTTGCC
>DAIDJJ010000202.1:0-4005 GCA_027451385.1 Spirochaetales bacterium
TAGATCTTTCACCCGTTAATCAACCCGCACCTACTCCTCAAGCAACGCCATCACCACAGGGTACCCCTGCCGCATCCAAACAATAAGAACTTTCCCTTTAGGTGGTCACCCCAGGTGGCCACTTGGGGCGTCCTGAAAAGTGAAGTTTTATTTGCGATCTTTATGAATTTGTTCTTTCAAAATCGATTCAAGTACAGAGAATTTTTGGGCATTTTCCGGCGAGATTTCACTGAGTTCTTGGTGGGCTCCCAAAAGGACTTCAGGGCTAGGGTCTTGTGTTTTCGTCACCAATTTCCAGAAATCAGGTTCGCCAGAGTCAAGGTGATCTTCAAATAGGCGCATTAACTTCCAAATTCCTAACCCCTGGAGAAGTTTTTCACACTCTCGACTAGGATTCCACAGGGTAAGAGACTTCCCCGTCAGGGATTTGAGCTTTTTATGAAAGCCAACCAACAACCCCATAAAAGTTGAATCCATATACGTACATTCCGAAAGATCGGCAAAAAGTTCGAGCGGTACCGGGGTTTTTTCGAGTCTTTCCGTGACTAAAGCTTTTAAGTCAACAGAAATTGAGGCTGTGATGTGACCCACCGCCTTAATGAAAATCCCTGCCGAAGTCTCTTGGAAATATAATGCTTCTGACACGTCTCTATTATATTCTATTTTTGATGAATGACAACAGGAGACTCAAGGTTCGTCACGAGCTTGTGAGAATTTTCAACCTTCTTTAGAATGAAAAAATGACTGAGCCCACCCCCATGATGCGCCAATACCTCGCCTTAAAAGCCCAACATCAGGACAAGATTCTCTTCTTTCGTCTGGGTGATTTCTATGAAATGTTTCTAGATGACGCACACGAAGCCAGTAAGTTACTGGGGTTAACTCTCACTCAACGTCAGGGGGTGCCGATGTGCGGTATCCCCTACCATGCGGCTTCAAGTTACATCAAAAAACTTTTAGATTTTGGGAAGCGAATTGCGGTTTGTGAGCAAAGCGCCCCACAAAATGGAAAAGGCATGATGGGACGAGAGATCGTTGAGGTATTGAGTCCCGGAGCCGTAGTGGATGACAGCCTCCTCAATGGGGAGACTTCGCAGTTTCTAGTAGCCTTATATTGGCAAAATCAACACTGCGCTCTGGCCGCTTCAGACTTTTCCACTGGAGAGCTCTGGACAACGGTCGTTCGATGGGAAAACGGGGAAGCCCTGCAACGAGAATTGCTACGATTTCAGCCTCGAGAAATCCTTTTGGAAGAAGGTCTTCGAGACGCTTACCCGGATTTGATATTTTGGAAAAACCGAGAGTTGGCTCCTTTAGTGACCGAATTACCTCCTTGGCACTTTGAACTCAACAAAGCTCGCGACAGGGTATTGCGGCATTTTGACGTGGTAAGTCCTTCTGCGTTGGGCTGGCAACCTCATGCTTTAGAATTGATCCCCCTGGGAGTCATTTTATCGTATGCCGATAGTCGTTGGCCCGGAAAAAATCCTGAACATCTCAAAAAGCTGAATAAGTATCGACCTGAAGATTTTGTTGGGTTGGACGAAGCTACAGTAAAAAGCTTGGAATTGAGTGATCGAGCCCGTAGTGGTGAGGGAATGACCTTGTGGAAAGTGCTCAATGCGACGGAAACGGCACCGGGATCTCGGCTCTTAAAAACGTGGATTCACTTTCCTCTGAAGAATCGAGAAGAAATCCTTGCTCGACAGTCGGATGTCGCTTACTTCGTGGAAGCTCCCAATCCTCATGATAAAGTTCGTAAGGTTCTCGATGGAATGCTGGATTGGGAAAGGTTAACTTCACGTTTGATTTTAGACAAAGCTTCGCCGCGTGATCTGGGGGGGCTTTGCCTGTGTCTGGAACGAACACTTGAACTGGCAAACCTTTGGGAATTGCGTCAGCTTCCTGATCAACCCCCAATTTCACTTTCTAAAGTTGTTCAAAAGGAGCTGGCTGAAGAAAGAGACTATTTACGGAGTGCCCTGCACTCAGAATTACCTACCTCACTTCAGGAGGGGGGAGTTTTTGCCCCTGGCTTTGATGAAAACTTGGACAAAGATCGTTTTGCTCGCGATCACGGTGAAGATTTGCTTCAAGCCTATGCTGAACAAGAAAAACAAAAGTTTTCTTTGACGACCCTTCGAATTAAGAATAATAAAATTCTAGGATATTTTTTTGAGGTTTCGAGGATTCAAGCTCAGAGTCTGCCACCACATTTTCGACGAAAACAAAGTTTAGTCGGCACAGAGCGTTATACGACGGATGAACTCGAAACCTTACAAAATACAGTCTCAACAGCACATATGCGGGTTCTTGAGCATGAACGAGCTTTATTTACTACCTTAGTCAAACGGCTCCGTTCACACCTGACTGCCTTTCAAAAAGCGGCTTATTTTTGCTCGTACGTGGATGCGATTCAAAGCTTGGCCACAGTCGCAAAACGTTACCATTATATTCGCCCGCAATTGCATGACGGGTATACCTTAGAAATTCGCTCTGGTCGTCACCCTATGGTGGAAGCAGCTTTACGCGAAACTCCCTTTGTTCCTAATTCGGTTCAATTTGCTCAAAACGATATTTTACACTTATTAACGGGACCAAATATGGCGGGCAAATCCACGTATTTACGGCAAATCGCTTTGATCGTTTTGATGGCACAAATGGGAAGTTTTGTTCCCGCAGAGTTCGCGGATATTGGGATTGTGGATCAAATCTTTTGCCGGGTCGGTTCTGGAGATGACCTATCTCGGGGAGAATCTACCTTTCTGGTAGAAATGAATGAAACCTCAAATATTTTACGTCAAGCTACTTCGTCCAGTTTAATTATTATGGATGAGGTAGGGCGTGGGACCAGTACTAGGGATGGCCTCTCTCTAGCTTGGGCAATTTGTGAATATATTTTACATCATATTCAAGCCAAGACTCTCTTTGCGACGCACTATCATGAATTGACCGCCTTGGAACATCCCGCCAAAAATAACTTTTGTTTATCTGTTGAGGAAGATGGTGCGGATGTCATCTTTTTAAGAAAAGTTATACCAGGTTCGGCAGATCATTCTTATGGAATTTATGTCGCACGTTTGGCTGGTCTGCCCTCAGAATTATTGACTCGAGCGTCTGATATTCTCTCGGGCTTACTTCCCGAAAATCCAATTGTCAGCGAAAGACGAAGCAAACCCCTGGATAAGCCCCGTCTTCAACCTTCTTTATTTGATGAAAAAGATTTGTTGCTCACAGAAATTTCTGGCTTGGATCTTAACAATTTAACTCCCTTAGAGGCTTTAAAATTCATTGATCGCTGGCAAAAATCTTTGAAAGCATAACCGAAAGCGCTTCGTCCTTGGGAATATGTGGTTAAAACGCTATGTTTGTTTAATTTGTGGAGAGGCCTTTGCACCTGAAATTCTTATTGAAGAAGTGTGCCCTTTTTGTTGGCATCAAAGAACATCACAGCAAGACCTCGCTTCGGTATGTGAAATATGTCATCAGCCCCTACTGACTGAGGCAAAACGATGTATGGATTGTCAATCGCAAAGTTGGTCATTCTCAGAAATTATAGGCTTGGGTCCGTATGGTTCTTGGGCCGGTTTTTGGGCCTCTCAGTACAAAATGCGGCCAATACCTCAGTTAAGTAAAGCTCTTCTCTCCTTTTTTGCCTGGAATAATCTTCATCCAGGAGTTGTGGTTCCCGTACCGACGAATCGTAAAAGGAAGTGGCAGCGAGGGTGGGATCCTGTGGAGCATTTTGCCCGAGAAGTGAGTCGAAAGACCCATTGGCCACTACAACATTGTTTAGTAAGGCATGGCGGTGAGAAACAAAAATTCTTAGGACGAGAAAAACGTTTCTTGAATGCGAAAAGCTCCTTTTTTTGGAAAGGAGAGACCATCCAGGGTAAACTTTGCTGGTTAATTGATGATATCGTCACGACTGGCGCTACGGTAGAAGCCTGTTCGGCCTTATTGAAAGCTCATGGGGCTCGTGAGGTGAAGGTGCTTTGCTTTTCC
>DAIDJJ010000203.1:0-3979 GCA_027451385.1 Spirochaetales bacterium
GTATTGGCTGAAGCAATATTCAGTACCCGGTCGTTTTTGCGTCAAATGGCCAAACGATATTCTTTATGAGCCCGAGGCTGTGAAACTGGCGGGAATCCTCACCATTGTCCGCTGGCGTGGAACCTCTCACAGTATTCATGCGGGCATTGGGGTCAACTTAAGTCCCCCGCCTGCAGGAACTTACCGCCGAAATGCGGGGTCCTTGTCGGAGCTCGGTATTGTCGAAACCCCTGAGACAGCCTTGCAACAGCTGATGAACGCCTTAGCCGTTGTTTTTCAAGACCCCAACCCGCGCGCTAGCTTAGAGCCCTATTTATGGCACCTTGGGGAAACGGCAGAGTGGGAGACTCCCGATGGGCACAAGGTTAGCGGTAGGGTGCAGGGGCTTACAGAGGAAGGTCACCTGGTTTTGCAGACCGTTTCAGGGACTCTAACACTAACTTCGGGCGAATAGTGCTAAGCCAACCGTCCACATCAAACTTACGTTTGAGACCAGAGGCTTTCATCGAACGAATGGTTCCCCATACGGCCCGTTCTCCCCAGGGACGGTCATGTTTTCCAAAGCACCAGGCGACTCCCGCCCAGGAGTTGGGGTCGTTCCCGTCCAAGGACCAACGGTTATTCAGGGTCACAGCGGTCCGAAACCCCTCTTCGGGAGTCGCTGACCATTCCAAAAACTTTTTTCCCCAGTACATTCTCAAGTAGCCAGGCATTTGGCCTGTTGTCCTTAATAAAAGCTGACAAGTATTCCATACTTCGTCGTGGGTTTGAGCGGTATCCCATTCGTCTTCTCGATAAAGAGCTTCGCGCGGATCTTGCCGGTGAGCCTGCAGGGTAGCTTGGGCCCAAGCCGGTAGGCCCTCAAAGTGGGCATAAAGGGGCTGATAAAAAAGAAAGTTGACAGAAAGTTCTCGGCGGACAAAGACTTCATCTTGAAATTCTGCATGAGGGTCGGTTCCGGCGGGAACAAACGCCACAGAGGGCTTGGAAATATTCTCGGCCTGAAGATCGCGAAAAAGGGTGAGTGGGCTAATAAACCCAAAGCGCAGGTACGGAGATAAGCCCGAGTTCACCTCTTGTAAAGGGTCATTCCTCAGACCGTAGCGAGTAAGTTTACGAGCCAGAAAATCTTGCCATTGAGCTTGCGCGGCAGATTCTCCGGCGAGCTGACCTGGTAGAACCCTCAACTTGACGAATTCGACTCCATGATCGACCAAGTGCGCCGCGAGCTTGGTCCCACCATCTTTGACTGTCCACGAGCCAGAATATTCCGGGGACCGGTTGTGGACAGCCCTCCAGAATTTGGGGCGAAAGGTTGCCGCTGACCATTCTTCTTTGGGACTAGCTGAGGTGACCGGTACCAAAACATTATCTTCGACCCCTACTAAAGGCACAGGGCAAACGCGGGCCAGCTCACGGCGGAGGTGCCGCTGTTCTTGGGTATAAGCACGGTCAAGCACCACAAAGCCAGCGTTTTGAGTCGCCAAGGTAAGAATTGGTAGAGTTGAGCCACGAACGAGAACAAGGGTTAAACCTTGCTCTTGGAGGAGCTGAGCTGTATGTGCCAAACCTTCCTCATAAAACTGACGAGCCAGGTAAGGGTGGGATTCCTCGGGGTCCAGAATGCTGAGGACCGCAAGTTCTCGGTTTTCTTGCCTAGCTTGGGCGGTAGCCCAGCTCAAGGCCAAGTTGTCGGTAAGGCGAGGAGAAGCTTGCATCCAATACAGGATGGGCCCCGTCCCTTTGGGCCGCTCTGTTCCCCAAAAGGTCAGGCGGTCTGGTTCGAGGGCATAGTCGTGAACATGCGACATACGCAGAAAGTACTGTCTGCCGGAGCTTTGGACAAGAAAAACTTGAAGACTCGTGTGACTTGGGGGGGGGAGGCGCTTTGCTTGACGATCTTCCGGCAATGCCGTTTAATAAGAGGATGAAATTGAAGGTATCGAGCAAAGTCTTATACGGAATTATGTTGAGTCTTGGGGCGGGCTACACTCTGTTTGCCCTGGTAACGGCCGTCTTACACCTAGGAATTCCCCAGCCGGTGTTTAGAGAAATTTCTCTTTGGGTTTTTATGATCGTGGCCGTGTTATTCTTTTATAACCGCCAGCTCCAGAAAAAAGAAGCAGCCCGAAAAGCTGAAGAAGAAGAAAAGGCTCTTGAGTCTGCTTCGAAGGCGAACTCGGAAGAAACCCAAGATACAAAGCAAAAAGCCGACGAATCGACCACAACCTGAAGTTCAGGGAAATCCGTATCCCGGCGGTCCAGGAAGGGATTTTGACGGGCCGATAGTCGGCTTTTTGACGCGAAACGCAAAGGATTCGAATTACTTGGCGTACAATTCGACCACCATCTGTTCGTTGGCGATCGTAGGAATCTCTTCGCGGCGGGGAAGGTGATCAACCGTTGCTGTGATACTGTCTTCAGCAAAATTGATCCAGCTACATTTGGCTTTGCCGCCGTTTTTCGTCAGCTGGTCACGCACCAATTTCTTGACGCTATCGCGTTCTTTGACGTTAATCACGTCGCCGCCTCGGACGCTGTAAGAAGGAATGTTTACTAGGCGTCCATTCACATGAAAGTGCCCGTGATTTACCATCTGGCGAGCCATCGCGCGGGAAGACGCCAGTCCTAAGCGGAACACAACGTTATCCAAACGAATTTCCAGAAGGCTCATCATCGAGTCACCGGTAATACCGGGCATCGTTTTGGCCTTTTCATAAATATTGCGGATTTGGCGTTCGGAAACACCATAAGCAAACTTCAGCTTTTGTTTTTCGTTAAGCTGTTTGCCGTATTCGGTTTGCTTGCCACGGCGTTTTTTGGGGCCGTGCATACCGGGAGCATGGGGCTTCTTCTTAAGCAGCTTGTCGTATTTCGGCTGTTCGAAGATGTTGATGCCCAGGTGTCGGACAAGCTTTCCCTTGGGAACATTCTTGCGATTCCTGTTCATGGATTCTCCTTAATGAGGATAGACGTCCCCTACCGGGACATTTTTGCGATTTTAGGCGGTGGGGGGGGGAGTGTCAAGGACAGCATAAGGCGGGATGAGTTCTGCCGCAGCCTTTCGCGTCATCTTATGTGGTGTGGTTGTGGTGGGAACTTCGAAACACAGGGAAAAATGTTCTTCCCAACCGTTCAGCTCAGGAGATTTGATCTGTGTCCACGAACCTTCAGGGTTAATGATCAGCTGACGGCCCTTGAAATGCGGCTTAGTTTTCCAGGGTAAGCGATACGGACGCGGTAGTTGGTTTTGGGGGAACGCTACCGCAAGAGTTGGCTCGGCTGAAAAATGAAACTCAATTCCTTGAGCCACTGCTTTTTGAGGGTGTCGGGAGGCTAAGAGATCAAAATGACGGTCTGGCCAAAGGGAACGTACGGTCAAGGCTTTTTTGGAAGAGTAAATCAACGAGTCCAGCTCGAGAATGGCCCTTTCTTCAATTAAAGTTGGTTTACGCCAAACCGGCCAACGAACCGAAGCGGCAATATAAAATTCGGGGGAATCTTCGACAAAAAAGTAGTCCAGAATAAGGCGGCCAGGTTCTAGGAGGTCTTCATGGGTTAGGAGTAAGCTCTCGCGAAGTCCCCATGAGGCGTCTCCTTCAAAGGAAAAGGCACTTATAGTCGTAAATTCGTGGCGGTGCCTCCCCCACGTCAAATAGGAATGACTCCCGGTTATCAAAAGCGTTTCGCCATGACTGAGAGATTGTAGGCGTCCACCAAGAAACTTTGCCGTCAAGGGCCCTTCTCGGAGGGCGGTTTGTCCTTGCATATTGGCAACTAACGACCTTTTTCGAACCCCTCCTAAGCTTTCTTCAAAATCTACAGCGTCTCGGTAGCCAAGACCTGGAAATTCTGGATTGGTGTTTAAGGGCGTTTTTCGGTCCGCTTCGGGTTTTGCCCTGAGTTCAGCGGTCTTTAAAAGAGTGGCCTTTCTAGCGGGGGTTAAGGCCAACAGTCCTTGGCCGGGACGAGCCCCCTG
>DAIDJJ010000204.1:0-3958 GCA_027451385.1 Spirochaetales bacterium
CGTCCTAGATTCCAAGCCCCAGGAGTGCAGGTCGTCGCCAAAGTACCCGTAGCGGGACCGGTACCTCCGCCGAGCATCGTGGTGACCCCACTGGTGAGGGCAACCTCAGCCTGTTGTGGGGCAATAAAGTGGATATGACTATCGATGCCACCGGCGGTTAATATCATACCCTCACCCGCCAAAATCTCTGTTTCAGGGCCAATTGCCATACCCGTTGTGATTCCATCCTGGATGCCAGGGTTTCCAGCACGGCCAATAGCGCTAATGACCCCATCTCGAATGGCTAAGTCCGCCTTATAGATACCCGTCCAATCGACAATCAAGGCATTGGTGATGACGAGATCCGGGGCTCCATAACGACGTAAGGAGCGGGGATCTTGACCCATTCCATCGCGAATGACTTTACCGCCGCCAAACTTTACTTGCTCGCCTGAAGCTGTAAGATCAGCTTCTACCCTCAAAATTAAAGCTGTATCGGCCAGGCGCACCCTGTCTCCCGTGGTTGGACCAAAGAGGGCAGCATGACTGCTTCGAGATATTTTCATTTTGCACCCCTAAAGTTTTCACGGATCGCTTTTTTTCGGCCCCGACGCTGCACCTCACTGTCGTCTAAACGGCCACTAACTAGGGCATTAAAACCATACACGACCCGTTCACCGGCAAGGGCTACGAGCTCCACGTTTTTAGTCTGACCTGGTTCAAACCTTACGGCAGTACCCGAGGGAATAGCGAGGCGATAACCCCAGGCTTCATTTCGGTTAAAGTCGAGTGCTTTATTTACCTCATAGAAATGGTAATGACTGCCAACTTGAATTGGACGGTCACCGGTATGACGAACCGTTAACGTTTTTTGCTCCCGTCCTTCGAGGGCGTCAATTTCCCCTTCTAGTGGGAGTACTTCTCCCGGAATATCGGCAGGAGCAACGGGCCTTTTTCCTTCTCGAATAGGGTAATGAACCGTTACTAATTTGGTACCATCGGGGAAGGTCGCTTCGATCTGAACTTGGTCAAGTAGATTTTCGACACCAGGCATCACCTCGTCAGTGGTAAGGATACCGGCCCCGGCATCCATCAAATCAGCGACTTCACGGCCTTCACGGGCCCACTCGATCAATTGTGAGGAGATCAAGGCCAAGGCCTCAGGATGATTGAGTTTGACCCCTCTCTGCCGTCGATCGCGTGCCACCATGGCTGCTAAAGAAATCATCAGTTTTTCACGTTCCTGAATGGTGAACACAGACCTTCCTCCTAAAGTACAATCTTGGTTTTGATTTCGTCGCGGTTGTGGTCCTGAACAGGACCTCGTTGGGTAATTTGCCCGTGTTCCATCAGGGCATAATGATCGGCTAAGCCTAAGGCAAAAACTACAAACTGTTCGACCAGCAAAATAGTCATACCATCATGTTTCAAGCTGGTAAGAACATCGCCGATTTCTTCGACAATAGAAGGCTGAATTCCCTCGGTGGGTTCGTCGAGAATCAAAACCTTTGGGCCAGTTAAAAGTACTCGTGCTAAGGCAAGAATCTGCTGTTGGCCTCCAGATAAGTTGCCTCCTCGACGCTTGCTGAGTGAGAGTAAAATGGGAAACTTCTCGTAGATCTTGATGAGTTCGGCTGGCGGATTATTGGCACGAATTTTCATTCCCCGAGCTTCTGCCCCTAAAATGAGATTTTCCCAAACTGTCAGAAAGGGAAAGATTTCTCGACCTTGAGGGACATAGCCTAAACCCAGAGCCGCACGTTTTTCAGACGGCCAGCTTTGAATGTTTTCGTCCTTCCAGGTAATCGAACCACCTTTTGTTTCCATAACTCCCATAAGAGTTTTCAGTAAGGTTGTTTTTCCTACACCGTTAGAACCCAAAAGCACTGTTGTCTGGCCTTCGGGAATCTCCAGGTTGATGCCATGTAGGACTTGGGAACTACCGTAGCCGGACTTTAAATCAGACATGCGAATCATGCTTGACCTCCCCGTCCTAAATAGACTTCTTTGACTCGTGGGTGGTTGCTTACAGTTTCAAAGTCGCCCTCGTAGAGAACTCGACCTTCGTGGAGTACCGTGACAGTCTTTGAAAAGGTTTTGACAAAGTCCATGTCATGCTCAACCACCAATACAGAAACTTCACCAGCAATAGCAGAAAGAATCTCTCCGGTTCGATGGCGTTCACGCCCCGTCATTCCTGCAACCGGTTCGTCCACCATCAAAAGCTTTGGCTTTTGAGCCAAGGTCATCGCAATTTCTAACCATTGTTTCTCACCGTGCGAAAGGTGTTTAGCTAAGTGGTCTTTTTTTTCGAATAACCCCATGTTTTCCAGACTTTCAGAGAGGGCTTCACGTTCAGTTTTCGTGATTTGGTGTGTCAGGCTTGACCAAATACCATGGGAGCGCGGATTGGCTAGTTCCATGTTTTCCCACACCGACAGTTCAGGGAAAATACTAGGGGCTTGGAACTTACGGGATATTCCAAGGCGAGCAACTTCGTAAATGGGATACCGATCTAGTTTTTGGCTACCCTGATAATACAAGATACCCGAGGTCGGCTTGACTTTGCGGCATATCACGTCAAGCAAAGTGGTCTTTCCAGCACCATTGGGCCCAATCAGAAATCGTAGTTCGCCACGATCCATGATGAAGTCAACACCGTTGAGGGCTTTGAAACCATTAAAATCTACAATAACGTTTTCGAGGTAAATGATATCTCGGTCCATGCTAGGTTCTCCTCTTAATCAATTCTTTAAGGCCCATCAGACCTTTCGGAAAGAAAAGAACGGTAACAATAAAACCTGCACCTAAAAAGTAGAGCCAAACATCTGGGAAATTCTCACTGATGAGAGTTTGGGCCCAACTGACGGCCAAAGCCCCAATAATGGGGCCTGCAAGGGTGCCCCGTCCTCCAATGGCAACCCAGATAGCGATCTCGACCGAAGGCAAAATATCCATTGAAGCTGGCGAAACGATGCCGATTTGTGGTGTGTAAAGTGCGCCAGCAATACCCGCCATCGCCGCCGAAAGCATAAAGATAAACACCTTGAAGGATACAGGATTGTAACCCAAGTATTTCAGCCGGTTTTCGCCATCGCGGATAGCTTGTAAAATTTTCCCCGTTCGTGTTCTTAAAAGCCACGCATTAAGTCCCACTCCACCTAGCATGAAAATGAGGCTCAAATAGTAAAAGCTGTAAAGCATACCGTCACTATTTAAAGAGGCCCCAAAAAAACCCTGAAAGTTTGTGATGCCGTTAGTTCCACCCGTAAAGGGTTGTTGGCCTACGAAGAAAATCATCAACGCTAAAGCAAGGGCTTGAGATAAAATGGTGAAATAGACACCTTTGATTCCTGAACGGAAGGTCGGCCAACCGACCAAAAAGGCAAAGACGGTCGGAATAATGACGATAGCTGGCAAGGCTATCCAGGGGTTAGCCAATGGTTGGATGAACCAAGGTATCTGGGTAAGACCGCTCCAACTCATGAAGTCAGGCAGTTGACCGGACTGAAGTTTGAGATAGTAGCCCATGGCGTAACCGCCTAACGTAAAAAAGACGGCGTGGCCTAAGCTAAGAATTCCTGTGTAGCCCCAAATGAGATTCAAACTGATTGCCAGTAAGGCATAGTCCATGAATCGCCCCATTTGTCCTACACGGAATGAATCCATAAAGGAAGGAAAAAAAGCAAGAAACAGGATTCCACATAGTCCCAGCCAAAAGGATGAGGAACGTCGGGTCCATAGGTTCATAAAATCCCCCTAGTCCAAAGCCCGAGTCTGCCGTGAGACTAGCCCGTTTGACTTACGAAGTAAAAAGATGATAATGCCGATAAAAAGTAGGACTTTGCCCATTGAGGCACTTGTAAAATATTCGAGGACAGGATTAAAGAATCCCATAAAAAGGGCACCGGCTACGGTGCCACCTAAACTACCGACGCCCCCTAAAACGACAACAAGAAAAGAGTCGATAATGTAGTGT
>DAIDJJ010000205.1:0-3887 GCA_027451385.1 Spirochaetales bacterium
TTGGACATTGGGAAGTTTCCCATCCAAGTAATCGTTAACGGCACTCTGATAGAAGGAATTTCCTTGCTGATCATAAGGAGTAATGAGATTACCATTAATCTTGCCGACCTGATCATCAAAATATGCATAGTGTTTTTGTCCGTCTAAGAACGGAGAGGTCAGAGTATCTTTCAGAGAGTTAACAACTGATACACTAGAGACAAAGTCACCAGCATGTTTCGATTGTGTGGCCCACCAGGTTAAGGTGTCCTTGTTCAAGGTGACAAACTTAACAAATTCCCAAGCCAGCTCTTTTTGAGTGGATTTCGGGTTGATACCAAGCCATGTACCGCCCCAGAAATACGAGGCAGGACCAGAGGCTGCGCCCCAATCCCCTGAAGCATCAGGAGCATTCTTTTCCAGAACATAGGTCAAACCCCAAGTTGGAAGCATATACATAAAGACATTGCCAGCCTTCTTCATGCCGTTAAACCAAGGAGGTGACCATTGACCAGCTTTAGCATCAAGACCTTCTGTGCGGATTTTCTTGGCGATTTCAGCTGCTTTATTCAACATATCGTCATAATAGAACTGACCGTTTTCTACCCAACCATGTTGGCGGTTAGCAAAAAAAGGCATGAATAAATCTGAAATTGAACTGATTAAGTACACTTTACCGTTGGATTCTTTTTTTAGCTTTTCACCAACTTTAACTAAATCATCCCAATTCGAAAGCATTTGGCCAATTGCCACAGGATCATCGGTACCTAAGTACTTCTTGGCAATATCACGTTTGAAGAAATAAGCACCAGGTGTGGCTTGATAGGACAAACCACGGACATTCCCCTCAGCATCCGTACCAACTTGAGCGACATAGGGAAACACATCTGAAGTATCCACATTAAAGGGAGCCTTTGAAAGATTTGCCCATAGGTGGTTGTCTACCAAATCTTTGACATAAGCGGCTTCACCGGTGAATACATCGGGAGCATCAACACCACTACGCAAAACTGGCTTTAATTTTGCTAAGTACTGCTCATTAGGGACAATGGTATATTCTACCTTTAACCCAGGGTGGGCAGCCTTAAACCGGTCAATGAACTCTTGAAGTTCGTCTGTGAATGACCAAACTTTCAGTGTTTGACCGGTGTAGATATCCGCAGGCTTCTGTGCGCAAGCGCCTAAGAGCAACGCCGATGCCGCGACTAGAACTACACTGATTTTCTTAAACATGCAGTTCCTCCTTTTAGAATTTTGAAGACCTGGACTCCTTGGTGGTCTTCTTGATTCAGGCTACTCCATGTTTTCAGAGTACGACATTAGCGATATTGAGTAATTTTACCTAGGTAAGTTCACCTATCACGATGTTGAATCCATTTTACGGCATAGCGTCGTAATTCACTTGTGCTTGTCATTTTGAGCTTATCTTTGATGTGATCATAGTGGGCATTCACCGTTTTGACCGAAAGAGTGAGTAACTTCGCTATATCCACAGCACCATAACCTTGTCCCATTAAGTCTAAAACTTCTAACTCTCGATCACTTAGCACGTCTGTTGAGACAGCCTCGTTTTCATCACGATGTAAGAAAACCATTTCTAATAACCGGTCACGCATGACCGAAGAAACGTAGATTTTTCCATTTAAAACTGTTTGAACCGCTTCTAGGATGAGTGAAGCAGGTTCTTGCTTCATGACATACCCCATCGCCCCAGCTTTTAAGGCTCGCGAAGCATAAACCACTTCATCATGCATTGAGATAATCAAAATTTTCACACTAGGATAAGACTGGCGAATTTGCCTCACCAAATCTAAGCCACTTTGATTTTGAAGCGAAATATCGATAAGAGCTATTTCTGGCACATAGGAATTCAATTTCTCAAGGGCTTCAGGAATCGAACCAGCCTCACACCGAACATTGTATTGCTCTTGTGATTGAATTAAAGCTACTAAGCCCTGACGAAATATGGGATGGTCATCTACGACCAAGAATGAAATAGGTGTCAACAGTTTTCTCCTCCTGAAGATTCCGCAAACCAACACGAAACTTTTGTACCAGGGTTCATGTTTTCTAAATTCAAAACCGCGCATGCCTTTTCAGCCCTAAAGCGCATGATCCTCATACCCATCCCATCACCTCCGACCTTTGCAGGAATACCGCAACCATAATCCCTGACTTCGGCCATCCAACCAGGAATATCCTTTTTTTTCCGATTCTGAGTTTTCGTCAAAACTTTTGGATATAGCTTAACTTCTATTTTGACGGAACGAGAATGCTTTAAGGAATTTTGTAAAGCTTCTTGAAGAATACGATAAATTTGCAGGGCTCTCTCTTTATCATTTAATGAAAACTCAGAATCTGCTTCTAAGATAATTTCAGCAGAGCTGGCGTGTCGAGCTGAAATCACCAAAGCATCTAGAGCCCCTAGTAATCCCTGTTCTTCAAACCCCATCGGCAGTAAACCTCGTGCGATTTGTTTTACCCGAACGATAGAATCTGATAACAACGTTTGTATGCGGTCCAAGACATCTGGCACATCGGATTTTAATCGTCCAGAAGACTTTGCTGCAGAGAACAACAATAAGATACCCGCAAGATGTTGGCATAAATCATCATGAAGATCTTGACCAATGGATTCCATAGTTCTGTTAGAGATTTGTGTCACTTCTTGTTCAAGAAACTTTCGGCGTTCAACTTCTTTAACTAACTCTTGATTCGTCCTTGTCAATTCTTGAGTTCTCCGAGCAACATCCAATTCCAGCCGACGCTCATGAGATTGTACTTTTTCCAGTAGTAAAAGACTCGCCATCGCACTGGCTACGCTTTCTTTTACAGAGTCATACGTCGTGGCATCAATAAGTCCACCCGGAAGCAAGATATAGCCCAAAATTTCATCTTGAAAAACTAAAGGTTCTAAAACCCAACATTCTTGACGCCACAAAATATCTGGAGGTAAAATATCTGTACTATGAAAACGGATGGGTTTATTGGGGAGGATTTGGGAGTCTTCTAAGGACATCCATAAGCGTGACCAACCGTTTGGTATATCTTTTCCATCCACACGAACCAAGAAACCTTGAGAAAAACCCAGGTCTAGTAATCCCTTCGCGAGCTCGCGAATCATGGAGTTCATTTCAAAGGCTGCAATTAATGACGAGCCTAGAGATCTCAGGGTCGCAAAACGACGGGTGGCTTGAATGCGCCGCTCTGCTTGTGACCTAGTTTCAGCCTTAGCGATCAAATCCCGGGCAGATTCAAAAAGGAACTCATCGAAGACTAAATCCCAACTCGCCTCATCACGAAGTTTGGTTCGAATTGCGGTCAAATAGTCCTGCCACCGTTCCAAGCTTCGTCGCTGGACCACACTGTCCAACAAATTTTGATTAAGCCTTTTTAAAAACAGATGATCATTTCCACTGATGGCCAACCTCAAAAGTTCTTCAACGAGATGACGATCAATTTTGCTAATCTCTTCCCACTTCAAGTGATTCACCGGAGAAAAACTTTGTCGAGGAAGGCAACCGCAAGATTCTCGGATAACTGCGTGACACAAAAGATGATGTTGAGATGGTTCTCGTCCTTGAAGCACATCAAAGATCAAATCGACCGATGAAACCCCTAATTCAAAAAGCGGTTGACGGACTGAGGTAAGAGGCGGCGTCAAGTAGGTACCTTCTTCGATATCATCAAACCCCACGACAGCGACTTCTTGTGGAACCTTTACTCCAGAGCGTTGAAGTTCTTCGATAGCCCCTATGGCCGTACGGTCATTCATGCAGAATAATGAATCGAATGGCACCTGTTGTGCTAAAAGAATTTTAACACCTTCTACCCCAGAGCCCTGTAGAAAACTTCCCGGAACAATCAGACGTGGGTCAGGAACTACCCCAAAATTTTTTAAAGAAGCT
>DAIDJJ010000206.1:0-3883 GCA_027451385.1 Spirochaetales bacterium
GCAAAAAACGTCCGGTATGGGAATCCGGACAACGCGCCACCTCCTCGGGTGTTCCACAAACGACAAGAGAGCCACCTTTACCGCCGCCTTCAGGTCCTAAGTCAATCACGTAGTCGGATTGTCGTATCACGTCTAAGTTATGCTCGATTAAAATCATGGTATTCCCGGCGTCGACGAGACGTTGAAGAACTTCAAGCAGTTGTTTGACATCGGCAAAATGCAGGCCAGTCGTCGGTTCATCGATCACATAAATAGTTTTGCCCGTGCTTCGCTTAGAGAGCTCGAGGGCGAGTTTAACTCGTTGAGCTTCCCCACCCGAAAGTGTCAGGGCGGATTGACCTAGCTTAATATAGCCTAATCCAACCGACTGTAAGGTCTTGAGTTTATTGGCGACTGAGGGAATGCCGGCAAAAAAATCCACGGCTTCATCCACCGGCATATCGAGGACTTCATGAATATTCTTCCCTTTATAGCGTATTTCTAAAGTTTCTTTATTAAAGCGCTTTCCGTGACAGACATCACAGGTTACATAAACATCGGGAAGAAAATGCATTTCGATTTGTAAGGAGCCGTCTCCTTCACAATTTTCACAACGTCCGCCTTTGACATTGAAAGAGAAACGTCCAGGCTTATAGCCCCTGGCTTTAGCATCCGGTAAGGACGCATACAAATCACGAATGGCTGTAAAGACACCAATATAAGTCGCGGGGTTGGACCTAGGTGTGCGACCAATGGGGCTTTGGTCGATAGAAATCACTTTGTCTAAGTGCTCTGTCCCTTCGAGATGATCATATAGCCCCTCACTGAGGTGCTGATCTTTCGAAAGTCTATTTATTAACGCTGGGTAAAGGACGTCAGAAAGAAGCGTTGACTTTCCAGACCCCGAAACCCCTGTGATGACGGTCATTACCCCCAAGGGGAAACGTACGGTAAGATTTTTCAGGTTATGTTCTTTGGCTCCCGTCAATATTAATGCGTGGCCATTTCCAAGACGCCTTTGTGAACGGTTAGGAATTGAGATCACACCCGTTAAGCATTGACCTGTGATACTGTTAGGGTCGGCAAGAATTTCTTCTAGAGTTCCTTGAGCAATGACTTGCCCCCCATGGACTCCGCTCCCCGGCCCTAAGTCGACAATGTAATCGGCAGTACGAATGGTCTGTTCATCATGTTCTACCACTAACAGGGTATTCCCGATATCCCGAAGTTGCTGCAAGGTAGCAATCAATCGTTCATTGTCCCTCTGATGAAGCCCAATGGTCGGTTCATCGAGGATGTAAAGAACCCCCACAAGCTGACTACCAATTTGTGTCGCAAGCCGGATTCGTTGAGCTTCACCGCCCGAAAGTGTCGAGGCTTTACGTTCTAAGGTTAAATAATCTAAGCCTACGCTGGCTAGAAAACCTAGGCGGGCGCGGATTTCTTTCAAAATCTGATCGGCAATTTTGGCCTGCGTTTCGGTAAGAGGTAAAGTTTGAAAGAACTCCAAGGCTTCACCCACCGTCTGACTGGATAAGGCATGGATATTTTGATTACCGACAAACACGGACAGGGCTTCCATTTTTAAGCGTTTCCCCCCACACTCGGGACAGGGGCGCTGAGACATATATTTTTCCAGCCAGTCCTTAATGCCATCGCTTTGTGTTTCTCGATAGCGGCGACTTAAATCCTTTAGGATTCCTTTAAACTGTGAAGAATATTCAAATTTGCCCGTTCCTTCTCGGTTTTGGTAGACCACTTCTACCGGTTGATCAGTCCCATGGAGGAGAGCATGACGAACACGAGGAGATAAATCTTTTAAAGGTGTATCTAAACTGAATTGAAAATGACGAGCTAAGGCCTCAAACCAAGACCGATGCCAACCTGAGTCTGGGTTATAAGGGGCAATTCCGCCCTCGTTAAACGAAAGTCGGGTGTCTGGAATCACCAAATCCGGATCAAACTCCATAGTCATACCAAGACCTGAACAGACGGGACAGGCGCCAAAGGGGTTGTTGAAGGAAAACAATCGAGGTTCCAGTTCAGGAAAGGCCACCTCAGGATGATCGGGGCAACTTCCTTTCTCCGAGAAAAAAAGTTCCTGTTCGCTCGTTTCGCCAAGAACCACAACTTTGGTCAAGCCGTCAGACATACCCAGAGCAGCTTCAAGGGATTCTGCCAGCCGGCTTCGGGCTTCGTTAGTGAGCACCACTCGGTCCACGACGATATCAATGTCGTGTTTCTTTTTTTTATCAAGCTCAAGGGGGTCGTCCAAAGACCAAAGGGCACCATCCAAGCGGACCCTTTGATATCCCAGGTTTCGGGCATCTTCAAAAACTTTCTGGTGTTCCCCCTTTTTCCCCCTCACGACGGGGGAAAGAATCATGAGTCGACTCGAGATGGGCAACTGGAAAATATCTTCTAGAATTTGATCGACGGTTTTCTTTTCAACTGGTTTGCCACAGTGGGGACAAAGTGGTTTACCAATTCGAGCAAAGAGCAGACGGTAGTAGTCATGAATTTCTGTAACGGTCCCCACTGTGGACCGAGGGTTTCGATGAGTGGTTTTTTGTTCAATCGAAATGGCGGGAGAAAGACCTTCAATATAGTCGACGTCCGGTTTATCGAGACGGCCTAAAAATTGCCGAGCATACGCAGAAAGGGATTCAACATAACGCCTTTGCCCTTCTGCAAAAATGGTGTCAAAAGCCAAAGACGATTTGCCTGAACCACTTTTTCCTGTAATCACAATGAGTTTATTTCGTGGCAAATCGAGATCAATATTTTTTAAGTTATGTTCTCGGGCGCCTTTGACAATCAATTTATCCATGTTCGTTGTGCCTCATGTCGCAAGATAGCGTTCCACGGACTATTCGGAAAGATCAAATTCAGCCAACCTTGAACTTCTTCCTGAGCTTGCCGAGCTGTGCGCCGATTATCTGGTGGAGCTGAAAAAAGACGATCTCGTTTTTCTATGCCCCGCAGAGCAAAATCTAAGGTAGCTAACGTTTCATCAGTATGACTTTTTGCTAAGAAATCCCAGATATCTTGCCACCGACTCATCCAGCCGGGATTGGCCGAACCCGCTCCCCGGCTTGAGATCAATGTAGGGTCAATCCCTAAAAAGACCGGGGATTTCCGATTACGAAACAAATCATTGAGACTTTGAAAGACATAATCGGGTTGTTGGGCTTGCACGGCATCAATGACCGTACTAAATATGGCCGTCAAGGCATAAAGAGCATGTACCTCGGCTTGATCCCAAGCATGGTTTTCTAAATAGAGTTTTGCCAATTCCTGGTGGGCTTTGAGACTAAAATCGACGGGATGATGATAGAGGTATAAAACACGGTTTAAGCCAGTCAGTTGCGAAGTAAAGCTTTCTTTCCCCGTACTTTGATACACGAACCTGCCTGGTTTGGTGAAAAAAGCCGCATCGTAGCCGCCTAAACCCGTTCCCGCTTCTAAGGCTTCATAATCAGGATCTTGCGAAAGAATCTCGCGGTAAGTGTCCATGGCCAAGGACTTTTTTTCTAGCCCAGGGGATGGAATTTGTTTTTCGACTTTCGCCAAAGTGTATAATATAGACCATTTATCTGCCGGAACGGTTAAAAGTCCGGCCTCATTCAAAGCATGACGGAGAAGTTGAGCTTCCACCAAAGGGTCACCATTGATCCCGGCGACTTCAGCCAACTTCCACTCTGCTTCAGGATAAATCCCTTTTCGTTCAATGGCTTTACGAAAATCCAGGACAGCTTGGCCGTAGTGTTTTTCCTCGACGGCCATTTCTCCTCGACCAAACTCCACCCAGCTGGGAAATACATGAGGTTCGGCATCAGGGTAACTAAAGGTTTCAGGGGGTAAAGGCGCAGAAAAAGGCTTTTGAACGGGATGTCGAGAAGAG
>DAIDJJ010000207.1:0-3879 GCA_027451385.1 Spirochaetales bacterium
ACGAACCTCCGAAGCTCATTGTCCCCAATTTTCTTTATCATTTCAAGAGGATCAACTTTACAATCCCTTCCAGAATGTTCGATAGTAAGTATGTGAGTACAACCTTGTTTCCTTTGGGGCCCTTACTAACAAAACCCGGCGAACCATACAATTTAGGCGCGACGTTGGATAGTCAAGGCTGCAACTTTGCCGTTTTTTCCCGTCATGCCATTGCCGTGGAGCTACTGTTCTTTTCATCACCAGATAGTGAACCCTGCGCCAGGGTTCTTTTTGATAGCACACTAAACAAAACCGGCGATATATTGCACATTTGGGTCCAAGATATTCAAGAAGGCCAATTGTATGGTTTTTTGGTGGACGGACCTTGGCATCCTTCTGATCAAGGCCATCGCTTCAATTCTCACAAACTCCTTTTGGACCCTTATGCCAAGGCTGTTGTCGGCAACTATTCGTGGAATGAATCATCGGCTTACGCTTACGAGTGGGGTCATGCCAAAGGAGATTTGAGTTTTAGCCGGTCTTCCAACCTTTCTAAAGCCGTCAAGGCTGCCGTGGTGGCGCCTTCACATTTTTCTTGGGACCGGGATAAACCTCTTCAAATTCCTTTGCGCGATACGGTGATCTATGAAACCCATGTACGAGCTTATACCCAAGATCCTACGGCAGGAACTTCGGCACCGGGGACCTTTCGCGGACTTATAGAAAAAATCCCTTACATTAAAGATTTGGGAGTTACCAGCGTTGAGCTGCTCCCCATTCACGAATTTAACCCTGCTGAGAACACCAAAACGAATCCAGAAACCGGTGAACCCCTTAAAAATTTTTGGGGTTATTCGACGGTGAATTTTTTTAGTCCCTGTGCCTGGTTTGCCTCAGACGGTGATGGACGAACCGCCGTTCGTGAATTCAAACAGATGGTCAAAGCTTTTCACGATGCCGGACTCGAAATTATCTTGGACGTAGTTTACAACCATACGGCAGAAGGCAATGAATACGGACCGACCTTCAGTTTTCGAGGCTTTGACAATTCCATCTATTATATGTTGGAAGGGGGGCGCCACTACAAAAACTACTCAGGTTGTGGCAATACCCTCAACTGTAACCACCCCGTCGTTCGACGCCTGATCCTCGACAGCCTGAGGGATTGGGTTGTCGATATGCATGTAGATGGCTTTCGCTTCGACCTAGCAGCCATCCTGGGTCGCGGTCCAGAAGGAGAATGGATTCCGAATTACTCCGTCCTGAATGATATAGCCCATGACCCAATTTTGTCCCAAACCAAAATTATTGCCGAGGGCTGGGACGCCGCAGGCCTATTTAAAGTGGGAGATTTTCCTCAAGGCTGGGCAGAGTGGAATGCCCATTACCGGGATGATATGCGCTCAGCCATTAAGTCGGACCCGGGAAAAATCGGCGCGGTAGCTACACGCTTGGCCGGAAGTTCAGACCTTTTTCATTTTGATGGTCGGCATCCCTACCACGGTATCAACTTTATCACGGCTCATGACGGCTTTACCTTGCAGGATTTAGTCAGTTACAACACCAAACACAATTGGGCAAATGCCGAAAACAACCTGGATGGAGCCAACAACAACCTATCTTGGAACTGCGGTCATGAAGGCTTAACGGGTGAAGCTTCCATACAAGAACTCCGGCGTCGTCAAAAACGTAATCTCGCCACCCTGCTTTTCTTGTCTCAAGGGACCCCGATGCTTTTAGCTGGGGATGAAATGAGTTATTCCAAATTTGGGAATAACAACACGTACTGCCATGACAATCATTTAAACTGGCTCAATTGGAATCTGGTACGTGAAGAAGCTCAATTTCATTCTTTCATGCGTTTCTTAGTCCACTTCCGCCGCCGCCATCCGGCCCTGAGACGTGAAAGCTTTTTTCAGGGACAAGCTCATGAGCCAGGGAGACTACCCGACGTCCGCTGGATGGGGCCTGAAGGAGATCTAGGCTGGGCTTGGGAACGTTGCTTGGCGTTGATGATTGCCGGTCACCGTTCAGAGACAGGTTCCGTCCGTGATGACAATAACCTCTGGATTGGCATGAACTTTTACTGGGAAGAAGTGGTTTTCAAAGCACCAGCCCCCCGCGAAAACACCCAGTGGGTTCGGGTAATCGATACGGCCACTGAACCGGGATTTTCTGAAGAAGCGCGAGCCCCTCTTGCCCCTTCACGGCTAAAACTAGCCCCCCGAAGTATCATTGTCCTGGTAGAGCGGGCAATCCCCTTACGAGCGTAGCGGGTACAAGGATAAAATCAACTCCACTTCAGCTTGGGTCACACTAGTTTTCTGGGCAATTTCGGTGGCAGAAAGTCCTTGAGCCCGAAAAAGTAAGACACGTTCTCGAAGGGAAGCCGGAGCTGGCTCCACAATGGCAGGTTTCGGTTCAAGAGCTGTTGGCGTCGGTGTTGGGTCAAGAACGGCTGGCTTCGGCAAAGAGGCCAACTCAGTCCCTGAAGAAAGGTCTTTCGGCTCTGGAATGTCAACACGGGGATGTGAAATCTGTGGCTTTTCTGAGGCAGGTTTAAGCTTGGAATACACCAGGGGTTGAGCTCGTTTTTCTTCTTCTTTGGCCCATAGGGTTAGCCTTTGATCTGCAGAACGGATAAGGCTTTCTAGCCTTACAAGACGCTCTTCCAAGACTCCAATGTTGCGTTCCGAGGTGAGATTAAGCTCTTTTACCAAGGCATCAACTTCTTCACGGACTTCTTTTAATAGCTCATCTGTCCCCATCTGATGATCCACACGACGTTTTAAGAGCAAATAAAAAACTGTCCAAACCACCAGATTAAAAACTAAAAGTAAAATTAACGTCACAGCCCTAACCTGTCAAATCCACGTGTGTTCCCAGCTTGGGGTCGGTCCACTTTTCATCCTTAGTTTTTTCTTCCTCTTTGGGCTCAGGTTTCTTGGCAAATTTCTCTTGCGCTTCACGTTCTGTATCTTCTTCGTCAGAACGCACTTTAACTCCCTCACCAGAAGTTTCTTCCGACGCCTGAGTGAACTGAACGGCGTTTCTATCGGCTTCGTGCAACTTGAGTAATTTTTGAGCCTCTAAGGTCTGTTGATTTAAAACATGATCTCGGCTTAGAGAATGTTCTTTGCTGACTTTGTCGAGATTCATATAAATGGCTTGCAGATCCACTGGGCGAATCATCCCGGCCTCCGCACCATCTCATCTTCCTCAATATCTTCGTACTTAATAGATCTTACCACATTTCCATCACGAATAAAAGTCAACCCACTGCATTCTCGGATGACATCGTAGGTAACCTCTTTAATGATAAAGCGCGTACCAGGATAAATTTCACCCGAAGAAGAGATTTTCCCCGAGAAGCGTAAGGCTTCCAACTCAGCTTGACGTTTTTCGAGTTGATCACTTAATTGGGTGAGCTGACCTTTGAGTTCTGTGTGCTTAGCCATAAGATTTTTCTTGAGTTGAAGCTTTTCTGGTGGCAGCGTTTTCATAATGCGTTCTTGCTTAAGAAGCGCTTGGAGGTTCAGGTTTAGTTGGTTTAAGGTCTTTTCGAATTGTTCTTTCTGCTCTACCAGCTGATCCAGCTCTTCTTTTAACTTAGGATCAAAACCTACTTCTAAGATCGTCTCATCCGAACCTATAGCCCCCAAACTTGAGGCATTGATTTCCTCCGAAGCCTTTAAGTAACCACCTACAATTTTGGCTCGTTTTCCTTTGCAAAGAATTTTCTTTCCAGCTGTCACCTGAGAATGCAAAATCCCATCTGAAACGATGACATAAGTTCCAGCTTCCACTTTGGCATTTTGGATAAACTTCGACCACAAACTTTGTCCTGCCGTCACGTGACCCTCTCCGCCCCCATTGATTCCCTGGTGGACAATGATATCT
>DAIDJJ010000208.1:0-3868 GCA_027451385.1 Spirochaetales bacterium
CATTCCTCCTTTGCAGTTTATGGAAATTGCCGAAGACGCTGGATTCTTCCGCGAATTTCACCGTTGGGTTATGGTGAGTGCCTTTCGACAAACTCGTAAATGGCTGAGTGCTGGTCAACGTTTGATCTTAACTCTGAATGTCTCAGAACGAACCTTTTATGCGGATGATTTTGTTACAGAGATTTCTACTCATCTGGATCAAACCGGGTTACCTCCTCGTGCCCTGATGCTAGAAATCTCAGAAGAAACACTCTTCTTAAATCTCGTTCGTGCAACCGAAAAGCTTTATCAGCTTAAAAATCTTGGAATTCAACTCGTTGTTGATAATTTTGGCAAAGAATGGGCCTCACTAACCCGTTTGCACCGCTTACCCGTTGACGCCATTAAAATTGACCGTGAACTTCTCAGTGGTATTCCTAGTGAAATTGACCGAGCCAAACTCGTCAAAGCCTTACTCATAGCTGCCAAAGACCTGGAACTCACATCCATGGCCTGCGGTGTTGAAACGGAAGAACAAGCGCAATTTTTAATCCGTCACGGTTGCCTGTATCTTCAGGGATTTTATTATTCGCCGGCTTTACCTAGCTCAGAAATCGCTTCGCTTTGGTCGTAACCGAAAAGAAACTCAGCCTAATCTCCTCAAGCTTGACCAACCTCCGGCAAGGCCGTAAAATCAGGGTTGACCTTTCTGATTCATTTTTCCATTACCTTATAGGAGAATCTCATGTCCATTTCTGCTTTGCAAAAAGATCGCTACAAGTACAAACCCAAACTACCGCCAGCACTACAAGGTGATTTGGCCAAAATCGTCGTCGAACTGGGTCAAGCTACCCAATCTGTGGCAAACCAAGACGAAGTCAAGGCTCTTTTTCCCCATACCTATGGGGCCCCCATTGCGAAAGTTGTCTCTGGTAAGAATAAGAATGCTGGACAAGCGTTGACCCTTGCCGTCGTTTTATCAGGCGGTCAAGCTCCCGGCGGGCACAATGTCATCGCAGGTTTGTACGATGGCCTCAAAAAAGGCAATAAAAAATCTAAGCTTTTGGGTGCCTTAGGTGGTCCCAAAGGCCTCATCGACGGCAAGTTCATGGAAATTACCGACGATTTGATGGATGCCTACCGCAACACCGGCGGTTTTGACATGATTGGTTCCGGTCGAGATAAAATTGAAAAACCCGAAGATCTCGAAAAAGTCGTTGCTGTGGTTAAAGCAAATGGCATTAACGGCGTTGTTATCATCGGTGGTGACGATTCCAATACCAATGCCGCAGTTTTGGCCGAATACTTTCAGAATCTCAAACTGGACGTCAGCGTAGTGGGTTGCCCGAAGACCATTGATGGCGACCTTAAAAACGAACACATTGAAACCAGTTTTGGATTTGACACCGCTTGTAAAACATACAGTGAGTTGATTGGTAATATCGGCCGAGACGCCAATTCCGCCAAAAAATACTGGCACTTTATTAAACTGATGGGCCGCTCTGCCAGCCACATTACCCTGGAATGTGCCCTTCAGACACAGCCAAACGTTTGTCTCATTGGCGAAGAAGTCGCTGCCAAAAAGCAAACTCTAGATCAGATCGTTGAAGCTGTGGCTTCGGTAGTGGCCAAGCGGGCAGAACAAGGCAACAACTTTGGTATCGTACTAATTCCCGAAGGACTGATTGAATTTATCCCCGAAGTAGGGGCTTTGATTGCTCAGCTCTCGGATGTGCTTGCCCATGACCACGAAGGTCCCAAGGAGTTTGAAAAACAATCCACCCTCGAAGCCCAATTAACGTGGCTGGAAAAACACTTAACCCCTGCCAATGCCCAGGTTCTTAAAGCACTGCCTTCTGATATTCAACGTCAGTTATTTTTAGACCGCGACAGTCACGGTAACGTTCAAGTTTCCTTGATTGAAACAGAAAAACTCTTAGTAGAACTGGTCAAGCGCAAGCTCAAAGCTTGGACCGCTGAAAACAAGTATTCCGGCAAATTCAGTGCCCTGACCCACTTCTTTGGCTACGAAGGCCGCTGTGCCTTTCCGTCAAACTTTGATGCGGATTACTGCTATAGCCTTGGTTTTAATGCCTTCGTTCTCTTTAATGCCGGCTTGACCGGGTACCTTTCCAGCATCCGTAAAACACACAAAAGTGCTGACAAGTGGACCTGTGGCGGCGTTCCCATTACCATGATGATGAACATCGAACAACGCCATGGAAAACCCAAGCCCGTTATCAAGAAAGCCTTAGTCGAGTTAGAAGGAAAACCATTTAAGGCCTTTGCCGCTCAACGCGACCAATGGGCCATTGAAACAGCGTATTTATTCCCTGGTGCCATCCAGTACTACGGTCCTGCCGAGGTTTGTGACCAGCCGACCAAGACCTTAAAACTGGAACAAAACTAAGCTGGAACAAAGCTAAGTTTTAGGATTTTTCCCCCAGCAACCGCAGTCAGTCCCCCAGAGCCCGTTTGGGTTTCTAGGTGGTCACGACTGCGGTTTTTTTTAAGCCCGGTTCACTTTGAGTAGGCCCGGTTCATTCCGAGAAAGTTTCCAGCGTATAACGGGTTCTCGAAACCCACTCCCGCCGAGGCTCCAAGAGTACCGAAGGAAACGTTTCATGATGAATAGCATCGGGGAACCCCTGTGCTTCTAAACAAAGGGCTTGATGTTTTTGAGGCAAATGATTCCCGGTGTAGACCACTAACGAAGGCGCATCGGTATCTACAACCAATACACGGCCAGAGCTAGGATCACTCAGCACAGCTTCGCGAGAAAACCTCGTGGTCAGGACAAACGGATGATCATACCCACCGTTAACACACTGAATTTGTGGGTGCTTTGCTGTTAACCCCGTATGCAAGGCCCGGGGTTGGCGAAAATCAAATACGGAATTCTCGACAGAAAGCCGTTTTCCCGTGGGGATAGCTTGTGAATCCAATTCTAAAAATTCTTCACTCTTGATGGTAAGCCAATGGTCTTGGATCCCGGTTTGACCAGAAAGATTAAAGTAAGCATGATTCGTCGGGTTCAAAAGTGTCGTTTGGTCGCTTAGGGCACGGTACGTAATGGTCCAAGCGTCCGTATTATCTAGGGTATACACGACTTCCATGGTTAAATTCCCAGGAAAGCCCCCCTCTCCTGCCGGACTAAAGTGACGAAAACGTACACTGACCTCTTGAGCACGAACTTCTGGTTCAGCATCCCAGAGGGCATTTGTAAAGTTTTTACTGCCGCTGTGCAAGGTATTGCCGCCGTCATTAGCCTCTAAAGGATAAGTTTGGCCTAGAAGTGAAAAACTTGCTCCTTGAATGCGGCCAGCGACACGGCCCACCACTGCCCCAAAATACGGGGTGTTGTGGGCATAATCGTCAAGCCGATCAAAGCCATAAATGATATTTTCCCGCCGTCCATGACGGTCGGGGGCCGTCAGCTTGATCACAGTACAACCTAAGTTGAGACAAACCAACTCGGTACCGCGATCATTGGATAAAGTAAATTCTTGAACTTTCCTATTATCCAAAGTGACAGCGCGTTGAAGTATTTGCATGGGGACTCCTCTCTGACAACGTCAGATAGAAGGATTATACCCATCAGGGTGGCGGGAATGCCACCTCCACGCATCTGCAATAATACGCGCTATAGAAGTTCTCGTCGGTTTCCACCCCAAAATTTGCCGTGCTTTTTCAGAACCAGCAATCAGTCGAGCGGGGTCACCTGCACGGCGAGGTCCTACTTGAGCGGGGATGGGGTGGCCGGTCACCTCACGAGCAGCAGAGAGGATTTCTTCAACAGAAAAACCTTGACTTGAGCCAAGGTTGAAAGTATTGCTGGTGGAAGAGGTATTGAGATACTCTAAAGCCAGTACATGGGCGTCAATGAGAT
>DAIDJJ010000209.1:0-3846 GCA_027451385.1 Spirochaetales bacterium
AGGGTTAGATGCTAGGCTGTGCATTGCGTATTTGACGATTGAGTTTAAGGGGTCCATTCCCCCCGATTTACGTCCCTTGATAGGTGATAAGGTATTCGGTTGCGACCTCTGCCAAGAGGTTTGCCCCTTTAACCTTCAGGTACCTCAAACGACCGAAAAAGAATTCCTAAACTGGAAAGCGGGACCTTGGCTGGATTTAGCTTCAATTTTGAGAATTCCCACAGAAGAAGACTTCACCCGTCAATGGGGAGGTTCCCCCCTTCATCGTGCCGGTTTTTCAGGTTTACGCCGCAATGCCTGTTTGGTTGCCGGTAATCTGAAACGTTATGATTTACTACCTCTGCTCAAAGCTTTAACAGTTGATCCAGACCCTATTGTGGCAGAAGCTGCGGAATGGGCCGTTGACCTTTTGGAGTGTCCAAATGAATAGGAATTCTCATTGGCTATGGAGCTTTCTGATTTTTTTCTGCTCCCCCTACCTTTTTGCCCTCGGAACAGCGGAGGATCCCGCCCAAATTATCACCAAAGTCTTTCAGGCGGAAGCACCTCACAGCCTGACGATTCGGGGGCAACTCCATTTCACCTTAGAAAAAGGTCCTGAATTTCGTGTTGTTTTGAAAACGAATCGTGCCGTAATGGATCAAGTCACCGTCAATACCTTCTTTGGCTATGGCACGGTAGCCGTCGATTCGGGTCTGGAAGGGCCACGAGAACAAGGCTATGCCGAAGCGGTGATTATTGTCCCATCCATTTCTCATTTGACGATTAGCGGACAGTCACGCGGTCAAATGTCATGGAATGGCCCCTTTCCCCAACTCCTTATTACAGAAAATTCTCATTTAACGTTGAAATATTCTGGCCCAAAGCTTCAGGCCCAAGTCGATTGGCGATCCTCTCTTCAAATAAACGGGAACATTGCTACTGTTACTCTGATAAGTAGGGACCAGGGTCAAACAGACTTTAAACAAACCACCATCCAGGATTTAACTTTAAATTTAGAAAATAATTCCGTCGTTGAAGTTTCTCGGTTGAAAACGTGGAAAGGGACAGTTCGTTTTGGGGCCCGTGCGCTATGGATACCAGAACCTGGGTTCAGCAAACCTCAAGGAACACTAACGGAACAAGAGTTCCGTTAGTGAAACTAAAGTTATTCTTCAAAATCCACGGAAGCGGCTTGAAAATACAACGGTTTTAAAAACTCTTTAACAGGCTGATGAAAAGGATGCTGATCGTAATCGTCCAAGGCTTTTTGATCTATTAAGGTCGCAATCAAAGCCACATCCCAAGACCTTGCAGAATGTTTTACATCGACACCAGCGGTCAATTCCACGAGACCAGGAATCTGTCCGCGCATAGATAGAATTTTTTCTACAGCTTCTTGTTTACGAAGTTTTTGCTCAGGATGAAATTGAAAAAATACGATGTGTTTTAGCATTAGATTTTACCGACTAAGGCAATACCTGGTTGGAGAGTCTTTTGACCAGGTTCCCAGTTGGCGGGACAGACTTCTCCATGTTCACGAACAAACTTAGCTGCCTTGAGTTTGCGCAGGGTTTCTTTCGCGGCGCGGCCAATCCCATTGTCGTGAACTTCCATGGTTTTCAAAACACCATCGGGGTCAATAATAAAGGTGCCTCGATAAGCCAGGCCTTCTTCGTCAATATATACCCCAAACTCACGGGTCACATTTCCCGTAGGATCACCTAACATAGGGAACTGAATTTTTCCGATGGTTGTGGAAGAACCATGCCAAGCAAAATGTGAGAAGTGCGTATCTGTGCTAATCGACAAGATTTCAGCACCTTCTTTCACAAATTCGGCATAGTGATCTGCCATATCACCTAATTCGGTGGGACAGACAAAAGTAAAGTCGGCGGGATAAAAGAAAACAACGACCCATTTGCCTCGGTAATCAGATAATTTCACAGGAGTGAATTCTCCTTTATGAAATGCCGTTAAAGTGAAGTCCTCAACTTTCTGATTCAAACGTACCATTTGATCCTCCTCAATAAGAAACAATCCAATAATCATAAGAGTTTTCTCAGATGTCAACCTTTTGCTGTCGACGGCCTTACATTTGATTATATTGTGGGCATGAGCGACCTAGAACATCTTCCTTTGTTCCCCCTGAATACTGTTCTCTTTCCCAACATGCCTTTGCCTCTTCACGTTTTTGAGCCTCGTTACAAGAAAATGATTCGCGAATGTTTGGATAATGGCACAGACTTTGGGGTCGTGTTGGTTCATGGGGGTGGTCTTGTCAAAGTCGGCACATCGGCTCGGATTGAAAATGTTCTTCAAACTTTTGAAGATGGACGAATGAACATCCTCACCTTAGGAAAAGAACGGTTCACCATAGAAGATATTCATGAAACTGGTGCTTACCTCAGTGCCGATGTCCAGTATTGGGAAAAAGAACCCGAGGAAGATGTGGCTGAGCTTTTTTCCTTGGTTAAGTCTTCGTTGAAAGAATACGCTCAATTAACAGGAAAACTCTCAGATACGGCACTTTTTGAAAACTATACTCCTTACAGTTTTTCTTTTTTTCTGGCGGAAATTAATATGTACCCCCTGTCCCTTCAACAAATGATTCTTGAAATGACTTCGACTCGTGCGCGTTTAGAACGAGGGTATCAAAGCTTGGTCATGCTTTTAAACCGCCTTCGGCTTGACCAAAAGTTGCAGAATCTTTTAGGAACTCGCCAATCTTTTTTTAATATCTGCAATTGACTATTTTTCTCGGGAAAAGGTAGTTTGTTTTGCAATTTTTAAAAAAATTGCGTTAAACTTGTTTTGTCACCAAGGAGGAATCGATGCGACGTTTAAGATCCATAGCCCTTTTAGCCACTGTTCTTTTAGCAGGTAATGCTGCGGTTTATGCTGCACTCCCTGATTTTTCAACCCTAACGGGTTCAATTTCTACCTTAGCCGATAAAGCAGGAGCGGCCCTACCCTCAGCCTCTGCCTTGGGTTTGGATTGGTCTGATTCCTGGATTGGTTCGTTGGTTGGGGTCCCCCCCCACTTTGGTTTAGGGGCAGATGCAGGTTTCACGACAATTCCCACAGGGTCTCTACAACCACTTTTTGATGCAATGGGTGTGAGCCTTCCAGCTTATGCCACAGCAATGGGTGGTCTTCCCCTTCCAGTGTACACAATTAACGGCCGCATTGGCGGTTTTCTTTTACCGTTTGATATTGGTCTGAAATTAGGCTATATGCCCACCTTAACGGTCAGCAACTTGGGTGTGAATTACCTCTTGGCGGGTGCAGATCTTCGCTATGCGCTCTTACAAGACGGCATCACCCCCGGACTTAGCGTAGGGTTTGGCGTGAACTACATTCAAGCGAATGTCAGTTATACATTTCCCAATCAAACTTTATATGTGAATGGTTTCACTACAGGTAATGGCGATGTAACTTTAGCTTCTCCTACTGTTAGCTTAGGACTCAAAGATCTAACCTATGAATTGAAAGGGGAGATTTCAAAAAATCTTCTTATTGTGACTCCCTATGCTGGTGCGGCACTGGACTTGAGTGAAATGCAAGCTGACGCAGGTTTTAATGGAACAATAACATCTAGTGCTGGATCTTTAACTCCCGGTGATATTACCCAATTAAACTCCTTGACAGGAGCTAATTTTTCTCAGAACGGTATTACCTACACGGCCAATTCCAACAACATTTGGGGAGCTCGACTCTATGGTGGGTTTTCTTTTAACATTGTTTTCTTTAAAATTGACCTGAAAGCTATCTATACCTTTCCTAGTGGCAACTTAGGAGCCGATTTAGGCGCCCGCTTCCAGATGTAGGACCTTTCAAAAGATCCCCTCTTGAGTTAACATCTTG
>DAIDJJ010000210.1:0-3841 GCA_027451385.1 Spirochaetales bacterium
CGGAAGTTAAGCTCTCCCGCGCCGATGATACTGCTATCGCGGGAAAGTAGGTCGTTGCCAGGCTCTTTTTTTACCCTTACAATCAAGCTAGGTGGTTTGGGTGAAGTCCTTGTTTGTCTTTTTTATCTTTATTTTAATCGCTGCTTTTTTAGTATCTGCTGGGTTAAGTATTTCTTTTCTGGTAGGGGCCAATCCCGCCTTAAGCTTTCCTCAAGCCAATCATATTGAAGCCAAAATATCAGCTCCTTATTTAGCGGTGCTTTTGCCGGACTCACGTGAAGCTTTTATGCGCGAACTGCTCGAGGGGATTCAACTCGAAGCTAATCACGATAAAGTTGAAATGGAAGTGGCAACCTATGGATTGTCAGAAGGGAGTGCCGTGGCGAATATGGAACGGCTCACCTTGGCACGAGTAGCTGGTATTTTACTTTTACCACCAGAAGATCCACAGATTCTCAAAGCGATAAATCAAGCCGAAGCTCATGGAATTCCCGTCGTTCTTTTAGATCGTGATTTTCCTCAGTCTCGGCGTAGGGCCTTTGTTGGTCCCAGCCCTTACCAAGTCGGCAATGAAATGGCCAGGTTAATTGTAAAACTTGGCTTAAAAGAAATTCATGTCGGTGTTTTGCTCAGTCAAGTCGATCAAAAGCATCAAACAGTTTCATCTAGTTTACTTGTCAACGGCATCGCTGACGGTTTAGATAAAAAAAATACTCCCCTAGACATGGACGAAAGAATCTCGCCTCCCGGTCGCTTTGCGGGGGAAGAATTAGTCTGGCAGTTGTTTTATTCGGATCCCAAGCTGAATGTTTTGGTCACTACGACGGCAAAAGATTCTTTAAGTGCCCTTCAAGCTGTTTTGGAAGCCAACAAATTAGGAACTGTTAACCTTATTGCTGTAGGCGAAGACCATGAACTCAAGGATTCCCTTCGACAAGGTGTACTCAAAGGTTTGATTCTTCGTGACCCGATCGGCTGGGGAAAAACAGCCGTACAGACACTCGTCGATATACTACAGGGAAAAAGCGTCTCTTCTTATATTAGCTTACCAGTTCGGGGCTACTCGAATGGAGATCAGCTTCCATGAATTTTATCCTGCTCTGGTTTGCTTCGATTCGTCGGCGAGTCCTTTTATTTTCTTTAGGTACCGTGACGTTGCTGGGTTTGGTCAGTTTTTACAGTCAATTCAATGCCCAAGGCATGCTTCGCGGGGTTTGGGAAGTGTATGAAGGCCAAAAACTTCTGTTAAATATTGACGCGTATGTTCGCCAAAGTTCTGACGCTGTGGAATCGTACTTAGCTTTTCGCGGTAGTGACGCATTACTTCATTACAGCCGTATCGCCGAACAATTGCGCCAAGCTTTGGCGGTAGAAATTAAGGTTCCCTCGGTTTCCGTGGTGAGTCAGGGAATGCGAAGAAACCTTCTTGGCTTAGGTGAAGAGTTTCTCCATGCCTGCCAAAAAGCGATTCAGGCAAAACGTGGTCGAGAAGAGGAGCAATATTCCACCGAGTATGAACGTAGCCAAACTATTGCCGGTTTTTTAATCCAAGAAGTGGATCAACTTTCTTTAGAGGAATTTCGCACCAACCTTTTTCAAGCCAGCCGCGCGTATCGGCTCTTAGGCATACTTCAATTAACGAATGCCGTGATGTTAGCCGCCTTGCTAGGCTTGGCGATCTTGTTAAGTTTTTGGTTTGCCACGATGCTGACAAAACCCTTAGAAAGTTTGGCTAAGGCTTCGGCTGAAATTGCCAGAGGAAACTATTTAGTAGACTTGCCCCCCTCTGGGACCATTGAGACCGAACGCTTGACTGAGGCGTTTCATAAAATGAGACTCTCGATTATTCGCAGCATCGAGGATATTCGTCACACCTCAGAAGTTGAGACCGAAAACCTTCGGATGAAAAACCTCTTGAGAAATGCCGAATATCAAGCCCTACAAGCTCAAATCAACCCACACTTTCTTTTTAATACGCTCAATGCGGCTGGCCAATTAGCGATGATGGAAGAAGCCCCTCAAACCGAAATGTTTCTTCAGAATTTGGCCCGCTTGATGAGACACAACATTCGCAAGCTTGACCAGCCCGTTACCTTAGCCGAAGAACTCGATAGTTTGACGAATTATATTTATGTCGTGCGGATTCGCTTTGGCAGTCGAATTCAGTTTGTTCTTAAAGGGGTTTCTCTCGCTACCAAGGTATTGATGCCACCCATGACCCTCCAGCCTCTGGTCGAAAATGCCATTCTTCATGGTTTAAAGGACCGTGAAGAGGGAGGAACTGTAACCGTTGAGGTATTTCCCCCCGATGAGAAAGGCTGTCACCTGATGATTTCGGATGACGGGGAAGGAATGGAAAGTGAGATCCTTCAGCACTATTTAGACGATGATGAAGGTGGTATGACCTTAGGGGGACAGTCCACGGGCATTGGCTTGGGGAATGTGATTCACCGCCTGAGACTCTTCTATGGGCAAAAAGACGTCATTCACATCGAAAGTCAAAAAGGTCGCGGAACACAAATTCATATTATACTACCCTCAAGGGCGGAGAGGGAAATTGGATAAAGTCCTGATTGTCGACGATGAGCAACCTGTAGTAGATGGGCTACGCTACCTAATTGGCAAACATTTTGAAGAAATGGCGTGTCATATTGCTAGAACAGGGCGAGAAGCGATTGAAATGGTCCGTTTGCATCATCCGGATATTGTGCTCATGGATGTTCGAATGCCGGGCATTTCTGGGATCGATGCGATCAGAGAATTAAAACAGCTCAGCCCTCAAACCGTCTATATCGTTGTAACTGCCTATGAACGTTTTGAAATTGCCAAAGAGGCGGTGGGGTTAGGAGTCTTTGATTACTTGCTCAAGCCTGTTTCCCGAGAAGCCTTGGTAGAGGTTCTCAATCGTGCCCGCCACCTCGTCTCGGAACGTCGGCACCAGCAGATTCGCGAAATTAGCACTCGGGACTGGAAAGATGAGGCAGAAGTCTTTTTAGAGCAAACCTTGCTCTTCCATTTGGCCGCAAGGCCAGAAAATTTAGAAATCGACCAATTATTAAAACTTTTGAATCTGGAAACGGACAAGGGCTGTGTTGTCTGGTACGAGTGGGAAAAAGCATCGCTTTCTGGACGGGTAGAATTTGAACAATGGCGAAGTTTAGTGAAGTTTAAGCTAAAATGTGCGGTAGGTCCTTGGAAAGACGGTCGTTTTGCGATTTTTCTTCCCGTACTTAGTGATCCCTCTCCATGGGAAAAATTACCTGCGCCTCCTGAAAACGTCCGTTGGCGGGGCTTTGTCGGCACCATCGAACCACTAGAGCGTTTTTCGTTTTCCTACGGGGAGGCACTTTGGTCTTTGGGGACTGCTGACTGGGGTCAGCTGAACTTTAAGGGTAAGCAAGCTGTTCCCCAGGGTACAAGCTTCCCGCAGGAACTAGAACAAGATCTTGTAAAAAGTATCAGTAGAGGTGACGTGGAACAAGCCGCTCCGTTGGCAAGTGCCTATGTTCAAGCTCTCGCAGGGCAGTTAGGGTCAGAAACAGAGATTTTGACCTCCTTATCCGATTTTCTTGCCGTACTGGCTTTTACGCGTGCTCAAGAGGGGGTAGAAATTCCCCGAGATGAGCTTGGTCAACTTCGCGATAGCTTTCAAGCGGCTCCCGGGAATGCTTCGGAAGCCTTTATACAATTTATCCTACGCTGGACCTACAGGGCTCACAAAGGGGGAGACGGCTCACCTCTTGTCGAAAAAGCCATGGAGTTTCTTCGTGAGAACTTTCAAAAACCAATTTCTTTGGATGAAGCGGCTCGCTATGTGGGGGTACACCCCCAATACCTCAGT
>DAIDJJ010000211.1:0-3819 GCA_027451385.1 Spirochaetales bacterium
ACCTGGGGAGGCTACTTTTACAACTTGGGTTGGGTTACCTTGGGCAATACCATTGCTGGTGTTTTCATTCTGGCTTTACCCTACCACCAGATTTCTCGACGAAAACTTGAAATCAAATAGTGCCGATTTTTTCGACAAGGCCCTCAGAAGGTTTGCCATCCAAGCGAACCTTGACCCTGAGGGCTCTCAGTCCGTGAATTCCTTGAAGGTCATCAAGTTCCCACTCTTCGACCTCATTTTCTAGATAGCCTTCATTTTGAAGAAACACGATGTAACGCCGGTATTCAAGAGCTTCTGTCGGCTGGGTATAAACGATGGCAATTTTGTTGATTTGGGTGAGGCGTTCACCGCTACCTTTTATAACGGCTTTGTCGATTCGCTTTTTCATGATTTCGTAGCGGGTATTGTAAGCCCCTTCGACAGAAAAGCTTTTTTCATCTTCTCGAAAACGAATAGTGATGGGTAAATCTTGTACAACGATCAGGTGCGTGGTTTCCAAGGGCAGGGGAAGTTGTGGTAGTAGCTCATGGCTTAAACGGGCCGCTTTGCACAGGAGTATGAATTGCCACAACCTTAGGTTTCTCAAGTACAAGCGGTCAAATTGCTGGGTCTGGGAAAGGCTGGCCCCAATATACATGTTGAAGTCCACGCCATCCGTAGACGTTTTATCAAAGTAATGGGGGAACATCGCCTGGGCCCAAACTTGTTCCGATTCTAGCAAACGAGAAAGCTCGGAATTGATGCGTGACACAGCATCGTCAAAATCTTTTCGCTTTCGGTAGACAAAATGCCCCAGGGGATCGAGGGCCTGCTGGTACGTTTCTAAGGCTTTCGCCACACGAGGACCCCAGCCAGGCAAGTCAAGGAAGGCGGCTTCGACGTCATCGCGTAAGAAATGCAGAATGCCAAGTTCGTCCCCCGAGGAAAGTCCGCTTTGCAAATGTTGCAAATACCGTTCCACTTGAAACTGCAATTCTTGAAATACGGGATAATCTTTGACGTGAAGGGCTTCTTGCAGAACCTTTTGGGCCAACGTTAAATGCAACTCTAGGTCGGTGGCAATGGCTTTGTTTCGGGTCACCGACGAATTGCGAATATCTGTGGCGGCATAAAGGGGGTATACTCCCTCAAAGGTCAAGTTCGGTTCATCGGTACTATGCTGGGCTTGGGCTTTGAGTACCTTTAAGGCTTCTTGGCGAAACTTCCAGGTTACCGAGGGATGAATCGCGGTGTAGCGTTCACGAATGATTTTCTGAATTCGGTTTTCAAGATCCTCAAAACTCGCATGAAGTGCTAAGGCAAAAAGAGGTAACACCTCTTGTAGGCGTTCGGCTTCAAGGGGGCCCAAAGTGCGAGGTTCGCTGGACGAAAGACCTAACGTACCTAAGACTTCCCCTTCAAAAACCAAGGGGGCTACTAACAGTGAGCGAACGCCTTTTTGGCGAAGTTGAACTTCTAAGTCTGAGGGGGCCTCTTGTGAAAGTAAATCCTCAACCCAAACCAGGTTTTTTTCTGAATAGGCTTTTTCGAATATTGAACCGGTAAAGTCCTGGGTGACAAACTCACGCTGGTCGTTCAACCAACAATCCCCTTCAGATAAGTTCACGGAATGCATGAGTGTGACTTTATTTTCTTGTATTCCCGCAATGTTGAGCTGGAGGTTTTTCTTTTCTAACCAGGAAGCGAGTTGTTTCTCAATAAGGGATAGGCCTTGGTTTGACGTAATGGCTGACGGCAACAGCAAAGATTCTTTGAGTTGTGACACTTGACGAGTGGCGGTGATGTCCTGGGCAGTCAGAAAGACAAACCCACGGAACTCAAAGGCTTGGGGGGGGAGAACCTTGGCTAAGAGTTCCCGGTTGTTGGGGTCGGACCTCAGTTGGGCCCATTGGGTTTCTGTCAACGGTTTGAGCGGTCTAAGGGGGTTAACCGTCAGAAAATCTGTTCTCAGGCGAATTTGAAAATGTCGGGTCAAACCGCTGTCGGGGTCCGTGAGGGTCAGAATGGGATGAACAGGAGTCTGCAATTCATCACGCTGGTACAACTTAGCCAGGGCAAAAGACCAAGCAAAACAAAAAAACATTTCTAAGGATTCATTTTGATTTTGGGGAGTTTTGTGGCGCATAAGTTCGCGAAACCTTGGTGTCGCCAAAACGGGGTTCATTTCAAACGGCGGAACTAGGGCCGAAATCTCACTGTCCCAAAAAGTGGCCGGTATCACCGCCGAAAAGAAAAGCCTGACCGAAGGGTCTTCGGCATGAGTTTGAAGAAAGCTGACCCACCCACTACGATCTTCAGGGGCGGGAAAGTCAAAGAGTTTAAGCCACGTGTCGGCACCACGTTGGACTTTCCAGAAGTCAAAAAGAGCTTGAAAACTAAAAACGATTTTAACTTCTGTTGTCATGTTCACCTCTGGTACATCTTAAAGGTAACCGACAAGGGCCATCTAGAAAACTAAAAAGTTTATAAAAGTGAAGTTTCGCGAGACCTCATGATATTTTGAGAGACTTGAATTGCCGAGATTAGGGGCTGGGCAATAGGTGAAAATTGTACAGCTTGAATTGATACGAGGCGAGAGGCTGACCGACGGTTTGAAACGAAAGTTGGGTGATATGGTGCGGATCAAACGGGACTTTTACTCCCCAACTTTCTTGAGTGAGACTACTGAAAGGAATTTTTACGATAAGGGGTTCGCCGGCTTGGGTTTGCAGGACAAAACCGTAGAAATCATAATCTTTCACGTCCGAGGTTTCTGCTCGAAACCGATACGCTTGTCCGTCACCTAAAATCGTGAGTTGAACGCCGCCCGACATTTGAATCTCTTTGAGAACTTTCGGAGGGGGGGATAAAATCAGCCCCGTAAAGCCATAAGTATATTTTGTAGTCACTTCCCCCTGGGCGGAAACCACAAAGGTCGACTTACCTTGAAGGGTTTCCGTTTGCGCCTTGAGTAGGATGGTAGATGACCCACCATTTTTTTGGTCGGTGTACGAACTCCAGTCCTTCGAGTTCGTAAACATTTGCGCTGAAAGGCTTGTGGCGAGCAAAAGACAAAAGAATGCCAGAAAATATCGCATATTTTCCTCCTGTACGATGCAACAAGCCTAAACCCACATGAAAAAGTCGTAAAGGTAAATCGATTGCCTATAGATTTAAAAGTTTTTTGAAGCAGAAGCTTAAATGTTCCGGTTATGAAGTTGATCGCGATGAAGAAGACGACTTGCGGCTTCTAGACCCGGCAGGCATGCCGGACAAAAACAATTTTCGGAGGTGCCAGCATGGTACAATTCGCATACGACAACAGAACTACCTCTGCTACGAGTGTAGCTGAATTGCGTTTAACTGAGACTCGATTTGGGGTCGTGGAAGGGGAGATTCCACAGGCCCAGCCGCGTGACTCCGGGTGTATGCACGGCTTGGGGGCAAGTTTTTCGACGTCAAACGTCCGGCGCGGCAGTGCTAACTTAGGGCTACCAACTAGAAGTTCGTACTTGCCCTGGTAAAGTCACGAGTAGTGGAAGGTTAAATGAGTTGTTTGCGTTTGTAAGCTAGTGTATTTGAACGGATGAGGCGGCGCTGAAAGAGATTTCAGCGCTTTTTTTTACCCTAAGATCAAGTTTGTTTGAGGCGCCATCGCGTGTACCCTCGGAAATCCGGGCCTGGAGGGGTCAACTTCATGCCAATTGATGATCAAATTTGGCGAATTTAGTGCTAGAAATCCGTGATTTTTGTGCTAGAAATCGGCAAATTTTGTGCACAAATTCGGAATTTTATCGACGATTTTACGTCGTGAAATCGTCGATCTAACGACAACTTATC
>DAIDJJ010000212.1:0-3732 GCA_027451385.1 Spirochaetales bacterium
ACGAGGGTCTCCAAAAGCCGAAGGAGGTTGGCTCAGCGAAGTCGTGGGATTCGGCTGTTGAGCCGAAGAAACAGACACTCCCCAAAGGGTTAACATCAAAACAAAAAAGGGTTTCACAGAACACCGAAGATGGCGGCACATGGTTACTCACTGTATCGGCAAAAGCCAAGGAAAATCCAGTACAATCCTTGAGAAAAGGTGTTAAAGAAGATAGACTTGGCCTTCCATGACAGACAAATTAGAAATGAAAGAACGCCGCTTTCGGGAACTGGAAACTTTATTGGCAGCACCCGATGCCGCGGCCGATCAAAAGCGCTACCGAGAACTCACGCAAGAATATCATGACCTCGAAGAAACCGTTGCCGCCTGGGAGCGTTTTAAAAAACTCGAGACTGCTCTTGCCTCGGCTCAAGAATTAGCCGAGCAAGAAAGCGATCCTGAAATGAAGGCACTAGCCCGAGACGAAGTCAAAGAACTCGAAGAGGAACACGTTACCCTCGAAGCCGAACTGAAACGACTCCTTGTCCCCCGCGACCCCCTGGACGGTAAAAATATCATCATGGAAATACGTGCTGGGACAGGCGGTGAAGAGGCCGCTTTATTTGCGGCTGACTTGTTTAGAATGTACAGTCGCTACGCCGAGATAAAGCGGTGGAAGGTCGAAATCATCGATGCCAATGAAACCGAACTTAAAGGCTATAAAGAAATCATTTTCTCCATTGCCGGGAAAGAAGTCTATGGAGAATTGCGCTACGAGTCAGGAGGACATCGGGTTCAGCGGGTTCCTGTGACCGAGGCCAATGGCCGGATCCAAACCTCGGCAGCAACCGTGGCGGTCTTACCGGAAGCGGAAGAGACAGACGTCATCATCAACGAAAAAGATCTCAAAATCGACGTGTTTCGCTCTTCGGGTCCAGGAGGTCAATCGGTCAACACCACCGACTCGGCTGTTCGAGTAACGCACCTTCCCACAGGCCTTGTCGTGCAATGCCAAGATGAAAAATCCCAACTTAAAAATAAGCAAAAAGCTATCACGGTATTGCGGTCAAGATTATTAGAAATGGAAGCTCAAAAGAAAGCCTTAGAACGCGCCGCCGACCGCAAGAGCCAAGTTGGAACCGGCGATCGTTCCGACCGTATTCGAACCTATAACTTTCCACAAAATCGGCTGACAGATCACCGTATTAACCTCACCCTTTACAACCTGGACCGCATCATGGAAGGTCAGTTGGCCGAAATCACCGAAGCCTTGAAACTCAATGCCCAGCAGGATGCGCTTGCAGATCTCTAGTTCTTTGAAACAGGCTGTTGAAGACCTCACCGTTCGCCGTGCTTTGGACGAAGCGTCCCAAGCCTTCGCGGTGGATCTTCCGGAAGGCCCCGCCAGTAGCACTCCGGACCTTGATGCGCGTGTGCTTTTGTCGGCGGCCACCGGTTGGTCTTGGGCCCAGCTTTTGGCTAACCCGAAAGCCGTTCTGGAAAGCTCTGTGGTTTCGGTGTGGGCCTCTTATGTCCAACGACGTCAGCACGGGGAACCTGTAGCGTATATTCTGGGTCACAAGGAATTTTGGGGGTTAGAGTTTTTCGTCGGTCCTGAAGTTCTCATCCCACGACCGGATACGGAAATCCTTGTCGAAACTGCCCTGAAGTTCTTGAAGACTGCCAAAGAGCAACTTTGTTTCAAAGAGCCCCTGCGGGTTTTGGACGTTTGCACAGGTAGCGGGTGTGTGGCGGTGGCTTTGGCGTATGAAACTCAGCGGCTGGGGTTAAACTGCGAAATTGCCGCAACAGATGTGAGTCCTCTGGCTGTCCAAACAGCGCTAAAAAATGTCGAACGTTGGGTTCCTGGCCGTGTTCGGGTTACCCAGGCTGATTTAACGGCCGGTCAAGAGGGCCCCTGGGATCTTATTGTGTCGAACCCGCCTTACCTGACTTCAGAAGAAACTGCCCAGCGCCTAGGTCCTGGCCAATGGAAGGAACCGGCCCTGGCGTTGGACGGTGGTCCAGACGGGTTGGCTTTGTTGCGTCGCTTAATCGAGGAAACTCTACCTAAGTTGGCCTCTGGGGGCTGTTTGGTCTTGGAAGCAGGGTCGACTCAGATGACAGAGCTCACCGAGTTTCTGACCAACAAGGGCTTAAAAGTCCAAGTTTTCCCTGATCTGGCCGGCTTACCTCGCGTCCTGTTGGCTGAGCTTCCTTAACACCGCGCACTTTCGCTATATTGGTTTTATGAATTCATCGCTCGAGTCACTTCAGCCCGCAAGTTTTTGGACCTTTTTCAAGCAAATCTCCGAAATTCCCCGCTGTTCAGGAAAAGAACAAGCGATTCTGGATTATTTAAAACGACAAGCCGACCTGCTTCACCTCTCGTGGCAACAAGACTCCGTGGGCAATCTTCGCCTTCGCAAACCCGCCTCCCCCGGTTTTGAAAAACATCCTGGAGTCATCTTACAAGGCCACGTCGACATGGTCTGCGAACAAAATGAAGGGCGTGGGCATGATTTTTCTTGTGACCCCCTTCAACTCGTCGTCGAAAACGGTTGGGTTCACGCCCAACAGACAACTCTGGGGGCGGATAACGGAGTTGCGGTGGCGGCCATGCTGGCTGTTCTGGCGGATTCCCAGCTTGTTCATGGCCCTTTAGATTGTTTATTTACCGTCGATGAAGAAACCGGCCTCACGGGTGCCCTTGGGTTGGATCCGTCCCTCGTGAACGGTAAGGTGTTGTTAAACTTGGATAGTGATGCTCCTGGCGAGTTTATTGTCGGCTGTGCGGGGGGAAGCACCCTTTACGCTGAAACCGTCCCCGAAACGGAAACCGGCAAGGGTTCCTGGTACCGCGTGGATTTTCGAGGTTGGCACGGCGGGCATTCTGGGGTCATGATTCATGAAAACCGTGGTAACCCTTTAAAAACTGTAGGCCGCTTTTTCAACATACTGGACGGGATTTGGCAAATCGCGAGCCTGGACGGCGGAGACAAACACAATGCGATACCCCGCGAAGCGACTCTTGTTTTAGGGACAACCCAGTTTTCCTCTCGAGAGGGTTTGAAGCTGTTAGTTCACAAGGCTCAAGAGTTGACGGCGTTGCTCCAGAAAGAACTCGGTGAGGGGCCTCGCCTCGAGGTTTCTGAGGTGGCTTGTCCTGATAAGGTTTTGACCGCTCAAGCCACTCTAACCTTGGTACGGCTGTTGAATGGGCTGCCGCATGGAGTTTACGGGGGCATTTTGCCGAACGGTGTTGAAACCTCGAATAATTTGGCTTCAGTGCGAGTCGGTGCCAGCCAAATTCGGTTGGTGACCAGTCAACGTTCCAGCCGAGTCCAACGCCGAGATGAACTCACCCAACAGATCAAAGCTGTCATGGAACTTGCCGGTCTAGCCGTAAAGGTGGCAGAGGGCTATCCCGCCTGGAGTCCTGCGGATAAGAGTCCCTTAAAAGAGCTCTGTGTTCAACTTTGGCCCCAAGTCAGTTCTATACCAGCTCGGGTTACCGTGATTCACGCTGGCTTAGAATGCGGCATCATAGGCGACAAACTCCCTGGTCTCGATATGATTTCCTTTGGCCCCGCTATCGAAGAAGCCCACACGCCTCAAGAAAGATTGAATTGCGCCTCGGTAGAAGAGTTTTGGAACTTCTTGGTCAAGCTTTTGGGGGCCCTTTGATGAGTGCCGAATCCTATTCCGGACTTCGCGTAGGTTTTGTCGGGGGGGGACAACTCGCGAGAATGG
>DAIDJJ010000213.1:0-3564 GCA_027451385.1 Spirochaetales bacterium
TGGGTTGCAGATCTTCCCCCCTCGATTGCGGGCCCCATTTTGGCGCACCCCAGAGAGTTTCTGGAAGATTACAAGCCCTTGTTATCGCTGCCTTGGGACCAACTCGTCCTGGTGGACAAAGGCCATGCCCTGCCCGAAACGTATACGCCTAAAGACTTGGTCCGGTTAAACCGCTATGGTCTTTGGACGTCCCGGCCTACAGAAGAGATGCGCAAAGAAATCGTTCCTGTGCTTTTAGAAATGAGTCGAGCCGCTCGTAAAGCTGGTGTCCGCTTAGAGTTTTCTTCGTGTTACCGCTCGTGGTCGTATCAGCGGTATTTGTTTCAGCACTACGTGAATGAAGATGGACTCGCTACCGCTGAGCGCTATTCAGCACGTCCAGGAGAAAGTCAACACCAACTTGGTTTAGCGGCAGATTTTGGTTCGATTACCCCGGATTTTGCTAAAACGGCTCAAGGGAAATGGATGGATGCCCACGCCGAAGACTTTGGCTTTTCTTTGAGTTATCCTCAAGGCATGGAAGGTGTCACCGGTTATATGTGGGAACCGTGGCATTTTCGTTATCTTGGAAAAGCGGCTTGTCTGGTTCAGAAAAAATGGTTCGGTGACATCCAACAATACCTTCTTGTCTTTAATAACGAACACGGAAAAGAAATCAAAGCCAGTTTGATCAAATCTTAAGATTCGGACTCTTCAGCCCCTCAGAAGCCCAAAGGGCTCTGCGGGGAGACGAACGAAAACTTTTCCGAGTTAAAATAACCCAATACGAATGCCCCCCGATAGCTTTAAAGCCGTCGAAGGAAAGACGTCTGATGAAATAAACCAAGCCGTCATTTCCGAGTAAAGGGAAATGTATTTCAAGAATTCATTGTCGGCAAAAGAGATTTTCGCAAACTCCCACTGACCCAAGACAGAACCCAAGAAGACCCCCTGACTGTAGTCAAATAACGGCGCTCCCATGGAGAAGTACGAGAAATTGGCACCGATTCCCACTGACATCGAGAACCAATCCCAATCCGGGCCCAAGAAGTACGAGAAGGGAATGCGGGCAATATTGGCAATGAGTTTGGCTCCCGAAACCATACCGCTAAACCGACCGTCTGGAGCTTGCCCCACCATGGCTTGCAATTTAACGTTGTCACTAAAGAACGTTAACCCTACCCCCGTTGACCAATAGGTAGCTCCCCACAGATCCGCATCGGTATACAACCCTTGAATAAACGTGGGCACCTCGTAGCTTTGTTTATTTCCAGTTCGGAGGGCTACCTGGACAGAAGATAGTTGATAATTATCAGTTGACCATCCCGCCACCCTGATTTCACGGCGGAAACTGGCATTCTCGGGCGGTTCAAGGATAACAACCCGGGGAGGCGTCTGGTCTTGCGTCACATACAGATTCGTATAAGTCAGAGTTCCATCTCTAAAGACGGCACGAACAATGATGGGCAATGGCCCATCCGGTAGACCCAAATTCTCGAGTCGAAATTTCCACTGGGTGTTTCCATCTGCCGAAGTAAAGGTTTTTCCATCGTCGAGTGAATAGGCAACCGAAACTACCTGATGTTCATCTAAGAATTTGTTACGTTCATCTTTCTGTTGGTTTGTAGCATTCGCCGGTAAAGGAGGCAACGACCAGCCGGCTTGTCCCACCACCCAAGGACGCGTAGAAACAAAGTCGCCTGAGCTGGGACTAGCGACGGTTACCCAAGGACCAAAAGGTTGGTAAATCACGGTTCGCGTTTCTGAGACAATCGAACGACCGTCAGGCAGTTGAATCCGGGCAGAAACCTCATGCGAACCCTCGGAGACTTCTTTTGTGGTCAAGATGGCATGAAAATACCCCGCTTGAGAAATATCGGTGAGCATAATGGTTTGCCCATCCAGAAGAATCTCAGCTTTTTTCGGAGCCCCGACCCCCACATAGTGACCTAAAATGTCAATTTTGCCCGTCTGATAGTGTCCAGAAAGGGGATACAGCAAATCCGCTCGATCAAGAACTTTTGTTTTTTCCCAGCGAATATTGCGGGCAATTCTCGTGATGTTGCCGGCTGAATCGACAGCCTCTACCCTGACATTGTACCACCCAGGACGTAGATCTTTAGGGCTGGCATCAAAGGTAAAGGTTCTCGTCAAAGGTAAATCGTATTCTAAAAGAGGAGGCCCAGCATCTACTGATTCCGTGGGACTTGCCAAGGGGCGGATTTCAGCATGAACAGACTTCAGGATTCCATTGTCAGTAACCCTTCCTTCTAAGTGAAGCCCCCCCGAGAAGCCTTCCCCATCTAAGGGACGAGATAGTTCCAAAACAGGAGGAGTGTTGTCAATGGAAATTAACGTTGAAGAAATTCCGACGGTTCCATAGGAGTCGGTAGAGCGAATCAGAAAAGAATACGTTCCATCTTGCAAAGATTGCGTATCGAAAGCCCATGTCCATTGTTTTCGCCATTCTGGCTTATTGAAGTAATCTTTTGCTAAAACAGGCGGTGAAGTTCGCAACCAGGTTTCTTTGTCTTCAAGTACCGCAAGATTCCAAGTCTTTCCGTTATCAGTCGAGATTTCCACCTTGGCTATGCCGTTGCGGTCAAAGCTCGCGCCCTGAAAGACAATCGACTGTCTTTGCGTTGCGCCCAAAATAGGTTCGGCAACCAGGGCCACTGGTTCACTGAGTGAGACTTTAAAAGATCTTTTAGAAACGTTGCCGACATTGCCATAAATATTTGTGGCATACACTTCAAAAGTATGTTCATTATCTGTCAAGGAATTGAGCGTGATAGGCACACTAAAGCCATTTTTGACGTTCTGAGTTGTCCAGGGACCAGAATCCAACCGCCAGGTGATCGATTTAACCCCCGCATAGTCAAACGCCATTCCCGAAAATAAAAAATCAGAACGAATGATCTGCCCATCGTCTGGGGTTTGAATTTGGACGATGGGTTTTCGGGCTTCCACGTCCACGGGAAACTTTAAAGCTTTGGTGACAATATTGCCGGCCTCGTCCCGTAAACGAATATAAAACGACTTGGGTAAGGGGTCGTATGAGGAAAAGTCAGTTAACCATTCAAAAGAATTTACCCCTTTGGCAGGTTCAAAGTGTTTTCCATCAGCGGACCATTCCACTAACTTCATCCGCCCACCTGGTGCCGTTGCCAGACCTGCAATCGTAGTTTTACCTATGACTTTTACACCTTCAGGTGGGGTAATTAAGCTGAACTGAGGATCCACAGAATCATGATCCACGACAACAACCTTTTGGGATAGAACACCCGTGCGATCTTCCATCGCAATCCAAACCGGCAGTAAACCCTGGGGTTGATCCGAAGTCATGGGGATGTCTAATTGAAAATCCTGTTGAATCTTTCCGTTTTGTGGGTTCCCTTCATGCAAGCGGATATGGTGCCAGGTGGTCCCGCGATCAAGACTGTATTGGGCTTTTTTCACTCCAGGAATCGATAAGGATGACCCGGCAAGGTGAAGGTTGTCTCGAACCCAGGCCCCATTTTGAGGTTCGTCCACCGTGATAGCAGGTCCCTGATTCCCAATGAAAAAGGTCCAACGGTCAGATTT
>DAIDJJ010000214.1:0-3550 GCA_027451385.1 Spirochaetales bacterium
CTTCCATTGTACGTGAGCTTTGGGTTTGGCTAAAGAATCTGTAGGAACCTGGGGAGGCTGGGGATGAGGCAATTCACTCCTCCCTGAGGTCCCCCCACTTGGGGCAGGTCCAGACTCAAAGTGCAGACTTACAGCTGGAGGCGGTGGGGAATTGACCGGCCAAAAAACTACCAGAACGATGAGTAATCCTAAGTGAAGAAGGAGCGAGAGGCCCCAAGAAGTGAGGCTAACGCCTCTCATTACCGGCTTCCTTTCCTTGTTAACAAGGAAATATCCGTAATGCCTCTTTGCCGCAAAGCATCCATCACTTGAACTAAGAGACTATAGGAGATTTCTTCGTCACCTTGTAAAAATACTCGCCATGTTCCCGAATGACCTTGGATTTGTTGGTCTAAAACCGCGTTCAATCCATCTAGGGAGGTTACCTGTCCCCCTACCAAAAGTGAACCATTACGAAGCACCGATACCGTCAAGGAATCATTTCGCACACTGCGTCCGGTTTGAGCCTGAGGTAAGGTAACATCGACCGCAAAACGAATTTGAAAGCTAATACTCAGAATAAAACAGATTAAAACTAATAAGACATCGATAAAAGGAGTGAGTAAAAGCCAAGTCGGCTGCCGATGAGAGCGCCGGAGTTTATTCACGGGCCGAGTCCTCCAAAACATCCAACAAGGCTTCAAGTTGACTTGCCATACGATCAGCTCGACGTTGCAAAAGTGCATGAAAGCCCAAACAGGGGACAGCCGCCATTAACCCTAGGGCTGTCGCGATGAGTGATTGGGCAATTCCACCTGCCAACGCAGCGGGGTCTGCCCCACCTCCGGCTCGAAGGGCTAAAAAGGCCAGAATCATTCCCGTGACTGTACCAAACAGACCTAATAGGGTCGCCACATTGGCTAGAATGGGTAAATACGCAATGCGGTCTTCATACCGGCTCAACTCTGTTTGAGCACAGCGCCGACGTTGTTGAGGACGTGCTTGAAGGACAAGTTCCAGGGGATGTCGAGGCGAAAGGTCTCTTTCTGCGAAAACACCTTCTCTTTGACACTGCTCTAGAAAGGTTTCAAAGTGACTCTCCTGAAGCGGCATAGAGAGCTTCGTTTGAAAATATTTTTGTAAAATGAGAGCCACAGCATAGACAGAGACCACTAAAATTGGAATAAGGAAGGCCAAGGAGGCGGGATTTACAATCATGGATTCTCCGGTTCAGGTAGAGGACGTAAGGAGCTGTCTCGGGATACCCCACTGAGGGTTATCCACCCTTGAGGCTGGACCAGTACTTTGAGGTCGGGCCAGGTTTCAGGGAGAGGGGGCGGTAAAAGCAAGACTTCCTTCATGACTCGAATTTCGGTAATACCAGAAGGAAAACTCCAGCTTACCAGAAAAGGCAACAAAAACAGCAACAGAATGATTAAAATTCGCGGCACAAGGAGATTATACAAGAAAAATGACAGAAAAAAAAAGGGAGATTTGGAAAGGCTTTTTCGTCTTAGAAGGGATGGATGGCTCAGGGACCACCACCCAGTTAGAACTTTGTCGAGTGCGAGCTGAACAAGAAAACCTCAGCCTGGATTGTGAAGCAGAACCGACAAAAGGCGTGATTGGGACTCTTCTGCGGCGATATTTGAGACGAGAGCTTGAAGGCTCTGCTCAAACGTTGGCGTGGTTATTTGCCGCCGATCGTCAAGAACACCTCTATGGAAAGGAGGGGGTTCAACAACGGCTGGCGCAACATCACAAGGTCCTTACGGATCGCTACTGGTTTTCTTCCTTAGTCTATCAAAGTTTGGAACTTCCTTGGGATGAGGTTTGGTCTCTTCAAGAAAACTTCCCCTTACCCGAAGCCATTTTCTTTTTGGAGGTGGATACCGAAACGGCAAGCTCCCGAAGGGGACAACGAGAACTCGCGGAAGAACTTTTCGAAAAGGAGACTTTGCAGGAACGCATCCGAACTGGTTACCAGAAAGCCTGGGAGCAAATCCAAATCGTGGCCCCAGAAACGGAATTGATTGTGATTGATGGCCGCAACACAAAAAACGACATCCATGAATGGATTTGGAAAAGACTTTGCCGATAAGTGAACTATGAAGCGTTTCCTTGGTCTGGCTGTCTTAGTCTTCCTGGCAGTCACTCCTGCCTTTGCCTATAAAATTTTGTACGCAGAACAGTGGTACCAGCTCTTTCACGAGCATTTGTATCAGTATCCAGATGACTGTATGGAAAACATTTGGTACCTTGAGCAAGCTCGGAAAGCGGACTTTGCCAACCCCTTGAACGCCTTAGCTCACATTACAAACAAAACTCAATGGGCTTTATATCGAGACCTCTTTATGATGCACGTGGATATTCTTTTGATTCAACAATATTTGCAATTGGGCCACGATTTTGATAAAGACCATGCTTACTTTTTTAACTATCCCTGGAAAGCCGCCAACTTAGACAGTTTGAAAACGGCAGAAAAAGTCTACAAGGTGGCTTTTGGCTATTGGGATGATGCGGTACGTTGGGCTGAAAAGGCGAAAAAATACCCTTTTATCGAGTTGGACAACATCCAATATTGGAGCGACGAGGCGTGGCGAATTCAAACAGGTGACCTAGACTACCACGCCATCATTCAACGTCAGTTAGAGCACTTACAAAAGGTTCGACAAGAATTCGAAGCCATGGGACCGAAAACCTACTAAGACTCTCCCTGAGCTGGAATGTTTTCTGCTGACACCGGTCCTTCCTCACAGTATACTAGGGGACGGGAGGGGGCATGAGTCCTCAGTTGATACGAAAAAACCTGGAATACATCAAAGTACTCCCCACGTGGGCCCAGGAACTTTCTTACAAATATCTTTCCAAAACTACCAATCTTTATATTCTCCACGGCAATGTCCGAGACTTCTTACCCCACAGGTTGATTGAAGACGAGTTTGTTTTTACCCGGATTCAAGAGTATGTCAGCGACGTTCTGTTTGCAAACCGGGACATCATTGTCTATTTTGACCGGTCTTCAGGTATCAATTTCAATGAAGTCTCGATGCGTCAGGATTACCTTGATGCCATGTCCAAAACTTTTCCGGACGCAGACAGTAAAGCATTTTTTAGTGCCGATCCACTCACAGCCTTTTACTACCTGGAAAAGTACTTTCTTTTGAACCTACCTAAAAATCTCCGAATCGTCTTGATTATCGATTATGCCGAGACCCTGTTGCCAGCGGCGGAAATGACTCAGATGACCGATGAAGACCGCACCTGCTATGTTACCTTAAATCGTTGGGCACATGATCCCATTTTTACCCAGGGAGATGTTTCTATCTTTTTAATTACCGAAAATATGTCAGAATTAAATCAGAAACTCTCGGCCTCACCCTTAACGGTCAAGGTCGCCTTACCTATCCCAGACGCTGATGTTCGTGAGAAATTCCTTCAATTCTTAGAGCGCCAAGATAAATTACTCTTAGAAAACCGCTTAAGTTGCTCGCTAGTGGCACAAATGACGGGCGGCCTCAACCTCATGAATCTTCATCAAATCGCCTCTGAAAGTTTTCAAGAAGGTGAA
>DAIDJJ010000215.1:0-3526 GCA_027451385.1 Spirochaetales bacterium
TTCACAGAATCGCTTTCATCCAGGAATTCGCCTTAAAGGCAAACTGATTGCCTTTGCCCGAAAGTGTTATCGTCTTTTAAAAACTCTCAAGTCATAGACCACACTCCAAAACAATCATGCGTTTATCAACTTTTCAAGTCAAAGTGATTAAGAACACTCTTGGTCAGGTCTTTGGCCAATCTGCGCAAATTTATCTTTTTGGTTCTCGTGTCGATGACCAAAAGAAAGGCGGGGATATTGATTTGTTTGTTGATACAAATCAACAAGAAAGCCTGCCCGTCATTCAATTAGCCCGTCAAACAGGAGTTCTCCTTTGAATCCGGCGAGTTTGACTTTAAAGTCTAGTCTTTCTGAAAATGATGCACATCAAATGAGGCTTAAAAAGGCGATCGAGAGCTTAAAACTTGATTTTCCACTATCCCAAGAAAAATTCATAACTTTGAGTGACTCAAAAATAGCACTAATTGATCAACTAGTTTATCGTTTTACAAAAATGCAAGATTCTTTAAGAACACGGCTAATTCCAAGCTTATTTGATCTTCTTGAGGAAAGTGATCGTCCTAAGCCTTTTTTGGATATCCTTAACAGGTTGGAACAACTTGAACTTCTAGAAGTCGAAAGCTGGCAATGGTTTCGAGAATTACGGAATCGTATAGCTCACGAATACCTAGATTCTCTAGATCAAACCATTTCTGCCTTAAATCTTTTGTTTGAAAGCTTACCTCAATTTTTTCAACTTTATGAAGTTCTCAAGAATGAAGTTCTTCAACGAATTCCATAAAGCTCTTGTGGTCAAAGGATAACTCGATGCCTCGTCTTACTGTAGCGACCGTTACCTACAATGCTTTAAATACCCTGGGTCCAACAGTGGCGAGTGTAGACAGACAAACCGCCAGAAAACGCTTTGAGTATATCATCATTGATGGGTTTTCGATGGATGGTACCATGGATCTCATTAAGAGCTTCAAGGATGCCCATATTGTCGATTACTGGATCAGCTCTCCGGATGAGGGCATTTACGACGCGATGAACCGGGCGACTGAGTTATCTCACGGAGACTATGTCCTTTTTTTAAATGCGGGTGACGAGTTTGCTGAACCGGACACTGTTGAAAAGCTTTTAGATTGGCATGGTGAAAACCCTGACTTTGTTTGGGGGGATTGTTTAATCAAAAGAAAGGGGAAACTTGTTCCTGACCCGGCAGACAAGATGCTTCAGCATATCTACCGCCAAATGACGGTCAGCCATCAAAGTATTGCCATTCGGCACGACCTATTAAAAGAACATCCTTTTTCTTTGGACTATCAAGTCTGTGCTGATTACGAAGTCCTCTGTTCTTTGATTGCGAACGGCTTTAAAGGCTTGTACCGTCCCATTCCTGTTGCCCTGATCGAAGAAGAAGGGTTTTCCTCGCAAAACTTTTTCGTGGGACTTCGTGAAAAGCGTAAGATTAGCTATCAATACTTTCCCCAAGATTGGTGGCGTTCTACCCCTTACTTCTGGGCCTGGGGGACTTATATGAGGTTTAAACTCTTTTTTAAGAACACGTACACCAAGTTAAAAGATTTCTTGATAGAGGTATATGGCCCCCGCAAGTAGCTTTCGTTCTTGACATAGGAACGTTTTTTATTAAATGTTTCTATCATAGGAACGTTATTTATTTGTCATGGAGTCGGTAGGGGTTGTTCGGATTATTCGCAAATCAAAGGAAACCAAAGCCAATACGGTTGGCGAAAAAATCTTTTTTGGTGACCCCGTTCTCTATGACATCTTTGAGGGTAATCTGGGTACTGCCCGGGAAGCTTTAGTCGTCAGTTTGTTGACAGAAGGTGGTGAACTAGTCGAAGCCAGTCCAGAGGAAACCCATGGTGACTTTCTTGTTCGGGGAGAAATCCTCATCGAGGTAGGTGGGGCTAGCAAAAAACCTAAAGCTGCGGACTTTGTGTTGCGCGATGACCTTGATGTTCCCGCAGGTAAAGCCTTGCCGCTTTGGACCCTAGGCTTTCGTTACTAGGGCGTTGACATATTCCGTTGAAAAAGAACCCCTTGCCTTCCAGGACGACAAATTATGGATATTGTTCCCAGAAGTTATTTTCCCCTGATACAACAAAGTTCTTCTCGCTCAGAAATTCTCGTACTTCAAGGTACTCGTCAAACAGGAAAGTCAACCACTCTCCAATGGTGGTTAGACCAAGAGAAGGCAAGGGGCAGGGTTGGCGTATACTTAGACGCGGAAGACCCTGCGGTTCTCGAGGTCCTTAACGACGGGGTTGAGCCTTTTTTAAAGTATTTAGCCGCTATGGGCTATCAAAAAGGGCACTTAAGCGTGGCCTTGGATGAAGTTCAATACATGGAGGATCCTGCAAGGTTTCTCAAACTTCTGTATGACCACCATCGAGAAGGATTGAAATTAGCCGTTTCGGGGTCTTCGTCCTTTGCATTGAAAAGTAAATTTCGGGAATCGTTAGTCGGGCGTACGTTACCCTTTGAAGTTTTTGGTTTGACGTTTGAAGAGCGTGTCCGTTTTGAAGGAAAACCCTGGGATTTCTCCGTCCCGTGGCCTGAAGCCTTACAGGATCAAGCGCGTTTGTTCTTTCAAGATTTGGCCGAAACAGGGAGCTATCCGGGGTTAGTCGGGGTTCAAGACCGTAACCTCAAAGCTCGGTTGTTGCGTCAAATTCTTCAGACCTATGTACAAAATGATGTTCGTGAGCTAGGACGTGTCCGTTACCCGGACCGCTTTGAAGCCTTAGTGAAGGTTCTGGCGGCTCAAGCCGGAAACCTTCTGCAAACTTCTGAAATAGCCAACACCTTGCGTATGGCCCGCGAGACAGTCGAAGAGTATCTCTATTTGCTGGAGCAAACTTATGTCGTACAGCGCCTTCGACCGTTCTTTCATAATTTGCGGTCTGAACTGACCAAAGCTCCTAAAATCTATTTTGAGGACAACGGGTTGTTGGCTCTAAGCCGGGGAAGAACTTTTGTTCCGATGGATGGTGCTCTCCTTGAAAACGCGGTCTTTACCGAGTTGCGAAAACGGGTAGGGATGGAGGGCTTGCGGTTCTGGCGAACCACAGAAGGGCAAGAAGTCGACTTTTTAGTGAACGAAGAAGTGGCCATTGAAGTAAAACGTCAGCCATTGGCTTCTGACACGAAGCACCTAAAGAAATTGAAATCTGTCTATCCGCATTTCCGGTGTTTGGTTTGCGGGTGGGAAGCTCCCCGGGATTTGCCCGAGGGCATAGAGTTTTGTTACCCCTGGGAACTGCACCGTTTTGTGTAGTTTCATCACGATGTGGCCTAAGAGGAAAAGATGAGAAAAAGAGCCTTAGTCACCGGTGGAGCCGGATTTTTAGGGTCGCATCTGTGCGATCGCCTGTTGTCAGAGAATTACGATGTGATTTGTCTGGACAATTTTTTTACGGGTCAAAAGCAGAATATTGCGCACTTGATAGGTAACCCGTACTTTGAGCTGGTCCGGCACGATGTGACCTTTCCGTACTATGTCGAAGTGGACGAGATCTAC
>DAIDJJ010000216.1:0-3507 GCA_027451385.1 Spirochaetales bacterium
CGGACTTTGCTCGTCTTCCCGCCCCTAAAAAACAGAAGTTTTTGCTGTCCCCGTTACTGGAATCTATCCTGACAGTTTACACAGCCTCACACCCTGACATCCTCGTGCATGCCGAAGGGCTCAAACCTCAGATAGAACTCTATGCCGATCGGGCTCAAATGGGTCAGGTTTTTACCAATTTGATTAAAAATGCTGTGGAAGCCATGAATGGGTCAGGAGAACTCTTTTTACGTTCCAGCCTTGTCAAAAAAGGGGACAAAACCTATTGTAGAGTTCAAATTCATGACCTTGGCCCAGGTCTTTCTGAAGAAGTCCAAGCCCGTGCCTTTCAGCCGTATTTTACTACGAAAAAAGATGGAACCGGCTTGGGTTTGGCTATTGTCGAAAGACTGGTCTTTGACCATGAAGGAACCGTCTGGTTTGAATCCCAAGCTGGCTATGGGACGACTTTTTTTGTGGAATTACCGATGGAGGAAGCATGCGAAACCCCATCTTGATCATTGATGATGAGCCAGGAATCCGCTCCGTTCTTGGTGCCGTTCTTACAGATGAAGGCTTTTCTATCTTAGAAGCTTCTTCCGGTTACGAAGCCTTAAGACTTCTAAAAACCGAATTGGTAGATTTAATCTTTTTAGATGTTTGGATGCCAGAAATGGGGGGCCTTGACGTTCTAAAGGCGGTCAAAGCGGACTGGCCCGATGTTCCCGTCATTATGATCTCTGGGCATGGCAAGATTGACATGGCCGTACGAGCCATTAAAGAAGGAGCTTTTGACTTCGTTGAAAAACCTCTTTCCATCGATAAAACCTTGGCCAGCACCCAAAATGCTCTAAAATTTTCAGCCCTATCTCGAGAAAATCGCGAGCTACGGGAGTCACTTTTTTTAGAAGATACGATGATAGGGGATTGCCCGGCGATGCAACGCGTGCGCGAGCTGATTCAACAAAGCTCAGCAACCGACTCGCGAGTCATCATTTTAGGTGAGAATGGGACGGGGAAAGAGTTAGTAGCCCGCGAAATTCATCGACAAAGTCAACGCTCTCGCCGCCCTTTTGTAGAAGTGAATTGTGCAGCCATCCCTGATTCTCTCATTGAAAGCGAGCTTTTTGGGCACGAAAAAGGGGCTTTCACCAGCGCCGTTGGCCGACGAAAAGGCAAGTTTGAGCTAGCCGATGGGGGGACACTTTTTCTCGATGAAGTTGCCGACATGTCGTTACACGCTCAAGCGAAAGTGTTGAGAGCCATTCAAGAAATGCGTTTTGAACGTGTCGGGGGAGAAACTACCCTTGAGGTGGATGTTCGAGTTATTAGTGCAACGAATAAGGACATCTCAAAAGAGGTGGGAGTAGGCCGCTTTCGTGAGGATCTATTTTATCGTCTCAACGTCGTTCCGATTTATGTTCCCCCATTACGAGAGCGGCAAGAAGATTTGCCCCTCTTGGTCGACTACTTTTTTAAGAAATTTCGAAAAGATTCAAAAACTGAGTTGCAAACTATCCCGCAGTTCACCCCAGAGGCCTGGAAAGTGCTCTGTGAACACAGTTGGCCAGGAAACATTCGGGAATTGAAGAATTTCCTAGAGCGCCTTCTGATCATGACGGACAATGATGAAATTGATGCGGAACAAACAAAAGTCATTCTCGGACAAAGTTTTGCGGTTACAGCACCCGTAACACCATTGCAACCGTGGCTCTCCATGCCACTCAATGAGGCCAAAGAAGCCTTCGAAAGGGCTTTAATCGAAGAAAAACTTCGAGAAAACCGCTATAATGTCTCTAAGACTGCACAGGCCTTGGGACTTTACCCCAGCAACCTGCATAGTAAACTGAAAAAATTTGGTATCGAGTCAGGAAAATGAAGGCAACCACAAAACGACAGGAAGAAGTTCTCGATTTCATTAAGTCGTACCTTCTCAGCAATAAATTTCCTCCCACCATTCGCGAGATCGCCAATAATTTCGATATTTCTGTCAAGGGTGCCTACGATCATATCAAAGCTCTCGAAAAGAAGGGTTTAATTCACTGCAACCAGAATCGTTCCCGTGCCATTGAAATTCTCGAAGAAGATTCCGAAGACCATGCTATCCTCCGAATACCTCTTTTAGGCCGGGTCGCTGCCGGTCTTCCCATTATGGCTGAAGAGAATTTTGATGGAAATATTCTCCTTCCCCTTACCTTTCTGGGAGCAGGAAGTCACTTTGCTCTTCGTGTTCATGGAGATAGCATGCAGGGTGCAGGAATCATGGACGGTGATTTGGCGGTCATTCGTGCCCAAGCTTCGGCGGAAAACGGTGAGATTGTCGTTGCCATGACAGAAGACGATGCGGTGACCCTGAAACGTTTTTTCAAAGAAAGAAATCGTGTCAAACTTCAACCTGAAAACCCGGCTTACAATGCGATTTTTACTCAAAACGTGAGAATCTTGGGGAAATTAGTCAATTTAATTCGGCGGTACGAGTGAAGTCGAAAAGCAAATCTAGGATTTGGCTACTCCTTGGTCCCGAAACGGGGCAGAAACAAGAGTTTGTTCAAGAACTTAAGAAAAGTCTCGAAACCGAATTCCGGCAAGCCCCGGAAGTTCATCGGCATTATGCTTTTGAAAGTGATTTTTCTGAACTTTTGTCGCTGGCCCTCAACGGTGATTTATTTTGCGCACATAAGCTCTTGCTGGTTTCAAATGCCGAAGACTTAAAAAAAGCCGACTCGGAAAAGCTGAAGGACTTTTTAAACCACCCTGACCCGCCGTCCACTCTTGTCCTGCTTTCCGACGAAACTCGGCACGATACACTTGGAAAAGTCATTCCCAAGGAGCAAGTCAAAATCTTTTGGGAAATGTTTGACCAGCAGAAAAAAGGCTGGGTCATGAATCATTTCCAGAAACTTGGCCTGACGATGGAGGCTGATGCCGTCGATTTCTTTCTGGAAATGGTTGAAAACAACACCGACCAAATACGTCTTGAAGCACAAAAACTGTCAGCCTTTCTGGGTTCCGGCGCGGTTATAACCCTGGAGGCATTGGAAAACTTTCTTGTCCATACTCGTGAAGAAAATGTCTTTACACTCTTTGAACGGATTGCCGAAGGCTCCTTTCCCAAAGCCCTCGAAGTTCTCAAGAAAATCCTTGCTGCAAAAGAAACCGAAGGCATTGGATTGCTGGCAGGCCTGGTCTGGCAATTTAAAGTGCTGCTGAATTTTCAGGTTAAACTTCTCGAGCGAAATACCGTCGAGGAAAGTCTTTTAGCCCTGAATGTTCGTGCCAAGAAAGCCCAAGCCAATTACAAAGTCGCCTCGCGTAATTACACCTTGGCAGAGGTCCAAAATATCCTTGTACTCCTTGCGGAATTTGATTTTCGTCTGCGCCAATACCGCGCCGAACATCACGGTCTACTCTTAGAACTCTTTCTTTACGACCTCATGATTCGTAAAGGGATACTGCCTCAAGTTCCTGAATTTTAGATCCCCTCGACCCTAAGACCCCAAGTTCAAACAGCGGGCTCTCCCCTGTGTT
>DAIDJJ010000217.1:0-3475 GCA_027451385.1 Spirochaetales bacterium
GCCACCCTTGTTACAAATGGCTCTTAAAGCTCACCCCGGCTTTTTTACGAGAATGGCCCGAGGCGGACCTCGATGTGCGGCAAAAATTTCAATTTGGAGGTCTGGGAGCTCTGTTTCAACACGAAATTGATTTGCTCTTGACGCCGGACCCAGTTTTTAAGCCTGGCCTAAGCTATCACCCGGTCTACTCTTACGAGTCTGTGGCTGTCGTCGGACCCCAACACCCCTGGCGGAATTGGTCGCAGGTGTCGCCCTTTCAATTTGCCCGCGAAGTTTTGTACACCTACCCCGTCGATACGGACCGCTTGGATATCTTTACAGGCTTTCTCACCCCAGCAGGCGTTCTACCGAGGCGGCATGTTGCCGTCGAAACCACCGAGCTTTTGCTTCAACTGACGGCGGACGGCCGGGGGGTGGCGGCTTTACCACGTTGGATTGTCGAGGAGTACGCTCCAGAGTACGGGGTGACCCCGATCCGTTTGGGTGACGAAGGCGTCTTTAAACATATTTATGCGGGGTTTCGAGAGGGGGAACAGAACCTCCCCTACGGCCAGACCTTTTTAGAGCTGGCACGGAGACTCTCGTCATGAGGGAACTAACCCTTGCCGATTTAACGCCCCGTGGTCTCGCGGAGCTAATTCCTCTGGAGGACGATTACTATTTTAGTTTGAACTGGAGCCCTGAGTTTTATCGACGCCAAGCCAGAGCTGGTTTTATCGCGGTGGCGGGAATAACTCCTGTGGGGCCAGTACTTTTTCCTGAACTGCAAAAGGCTTATGCCGTTTTAGACTGGGAGAACCTTCACCTGGGCAAGACGGTCAGCCGTTTGTTCAAAAACCCTGCTTTAACGGATGGTCGGGTGTCCTTGTCGCTGAACGAAGATCCAAGACCCGTACTTGAGGCTCTTGAAGCCCATTGGGAAGGGGAATCTTGGTTATTGACCCCCTATCGAAACCTGTTGTGTCGACTCTCAGATCAGCCTGAAATGGACTTTCGGGTCTGGGGGGTCGAGTTGCGGGCCGAAGGGGAGCTGATTGCTGGTGAGGTCGGCTATGCGATAGGGGCCGTCTATACGAGTTTATCGGGATTTTCTCGCCGTGAAGGTCCCTGGAGCCGAGGTTGGGGAACCGTTCAGTTGATTCTCCTAGCCCGCGAGTTAGAACGCCGAGGGTTTGCCTTTTGGAACTTGGGTCACCCCTATATGCCGTACAAACTTCAGCTGGGTGCGAAAATATTCCCCCGGGCCGAGTTTTTAAGACGCTGGCAACAGGCAGTAAAAGCCGCGTGTTCGCCTCATGGACAAAGCTTCCGGGCCACGTCATGATGGGGCATGTTTAAACTTCATAACCCTTTGGTGGTGCTGGACCTGGAAGCCACGGCTGGTAAGGATGCTCAAGGCTTCCAGACGAACGATTACATCATCGATGTGGGAGCCGTCTACTTAGACGAAGAACTGGAGCCGAGGGGGACCTTTTCACGGCTGGTTCGCCCCGAAGAACCCCTCAACGAGTTTATTCAGAAGTTGACAGGAATCACCCCCGAGATGGTCAATCAGGAACCTTTGTTTGAACAAGTCGGCAAGGATTTTACATCTTGGGTCGCTTCGTTAGCGGGGAACATAAAAAAGGTTCGCTTAGCCGCCTGGGGAAATTACTTTGATATTCCGCTTTTGCGTAAAAGCTATCAACGCTACGGTCAAGAATTTCCGTTTTCGGGTACCGCCATTGATATCAAATCATTAGCTTTTTTGTGGTTGTCTTTGTCGGGGCGTCGAACCGATAAAGTCAACTTGCCTTTTTTTGCCCAGCACTTTGGGTTGGTTCAGGGCCCCCAGCACCGAGCCCTTTCGGATGCTCAAGTGACGGCGGAGGTGGCCCGTTGTTTATGGAAGGATTTGCAGGGAGTTTTTGTTCCTGGGAAAGAAGGGGAACCGTTTCGGTCGGCTCACCTTTCTTGGGGCTCTGCCCCTTAAGCCCTTGAATATAGGTCAGCAAAGCGGCATTTCCCGAAGTCTGGGCCATACTTTGAAGAGTTCGACCCAGGTAATCGGTCACGGTGGGGTCCGCTCCCGAGGCTAACAAGAGCTGAACGGCAGAAAGTCTGCCAGCTTGAGCCGCGAGCAAAAGAGGCGTGTCCCCTAAAATATTGGCGGTTTGGGCATATTGCGGAGAGGTTTTTAGGGCTAGCTTGAGCAAGGCGAGGTGGGGGGCTTGAGCGGCCGCACTGACCCAACCAGCTCCCAAGGCGTCGGTAGCTCGACTCAAGGCCCCAGCTTTGAGAAGCATTTCGACTAAATCTACACGGCCTTCTCGTGCCGCCCAAAAGAGAACGGGCGTGCCATTGCTGTCGCGGGTATTGGGGTCTCCTCCTTGTGAGAGCAGATAGCTCAGGACATCTTGGCTACCGTACAAAACGGCCTCGAAAACCGGCAAGGGTGTCCCTGCGGGCAAAGCTTTGTAAGCGAGGATAAAGTCCGGCGGATCATTATTGATGACACTCCACGAGACCTCGGGCAGACCCCAAGCGAAACAAGGCCACAGTAAGCTCACGATAAGAAGTAGTGTCCTTTTTTTAGCCCTTAGGATTTTTCCCTTTGCCATAGTTTGATCATCGGTAAACCTTGCCTGAAGTCTGCAGGGGACTTCACGAGTTTTCATTCTGTCTAATTTGAAAATGAAAGTTTTTAATTTAATTAAAAACTAAAAAATATTCTTAAAACTGATAAAAATATTCTTAAAAACGTTTAATCTCTTAAAAATACTCAAGATTCAACCTTGTTTCAAGGAAAAATGGGCAGTACTCTAGCGTCCAGGGGGCAGGTATGTCCGAACAGGAATCGTCGTTCACCAGGCAACTCACCGGGGCCAAAGTCTGGAACCGGTGGGTGTTATACCTGGTCATCTTTGCCGGGATTGCTGTGCTGATCGATTGGAATGTGCAGTCGATGTTTGAGTTCACACACCGGGTCGAAACCACGCCCTTTTTAAAAACCCTTTTCTTTCCTAGCCTTATTTGGCTGTGTTTAGTTTTTGGTCTGACGTTGTTTCGAACGGGGGCTTGGCTGTTTTACCGACCACAAAAGAGCTTGCCCTATGAACAAGCTCCTTCCATGACCGTGATTATTCCTGCTTACAATGAAGGCAAAATGGTACTGAGCTCGATCAACTCGGTACTTCAGGCGCACTATCCGCCCGATAAGCTCGAAGTTTTTGTCATCGATGACGGCAGTAAAGATGATACTTGGGATTACATTCAAGAAGCCGCCCAACAACACCCGGGACAAATTACCGCCCTTCGCTTTCCGGTGAACCAGGGGAAACGAGCCGCCTTGGCACAAGGCTTTTCTCAGGGAAAGGGAGAACTGTTTGTCACGATTGATTCGGACAGTGTGATTGACCCAGGAGCTTTATTGGCCTTGGCGGCTCCCTTCCGTGATCCTAGGGTAGGGGCAGTCGCGGGCAAAGTTTCTGTCTAT
>DAIDJJ010000218.1:0-3462 GCA_027451385.1 Spirochaetales bacterium
CTTCAATGACAATCTTATAGCGGTCGTACTTTGTAAAGATTTCTGCCAGACGTTTCAGTACGGCGATGTTCTTCGCCACGGCATCAGGAGTTTTCGCCAAAGTATCGGCGTCCAAGTTGAGGAAGTCGGCCTTATTCTTGGCAAAATGAATGCTGGGGATGATGATCCTTAGCTTGTCCCCGTCCTTAAGAACCAACACATCCACGGGGAGAGTTTTCGATACCGTTGCTGAGTTCCCCCAAATATCTTTCAGACTAAAGACGAGCTTGTAGTCAGAAGCCGATTGAACCAGCTCACCAGTGTCAGAACGACCGTCCCAGGTCAATTTGCCGGTGGGCATGCCCTTACCGGTGAAACTCGTGAAATGGTGGCCTTCTGGGTCGAGGATTTCGAGGTTCCACGTGTCGACAGGCGCATAAGTTTTCACGCCCAAGGCAATATGCAGTTCATCGTGGTACCCGTCGTTATCGGGCGAGAACGGTAAAGGCGAGAGGCCAATCGAGAGCTCGGGCGGAGTGGCTTGCAGAGCAAATACGGTACTTTGGGTTTTCGGATCGTTGCCTTTTTCGTAGTGAACTTCCAGAACTGCGGTATAACGACCGTTGGGAGCTTTCTCAGTTTGATCCGTCATGCCGTCCCAGGCGAATTGGGCGGGAACAGGGCCACTGCCTTGGAAAGTTTTTTGAACCCCAGCGGTTTCATGAACCATCTTAAGAGTCCAAGACGAGATGCCCTCGTTAAGGCCGACGACAGCATGAAAGCCGATCGTATCATTCACGCCATCACCGTTAGGAGAAAAGCCCTCAGAATCGACGGTCAAGAATAGAGGGGTGGGGCGAGAGTCTAGACGAATTCCCGTCACTTCGGCGCTGCCGACGTTCCCGGCTTCATCGGTAGAGGTTAAACGGTAGGTGTAAAGTCCATCAGGAACTTTGTTGCCGTTTTGATCGGTACCATCCCAAATTAAGCGTGGAGGCGTTCCTTTCCACAGCCAAGTCTTGACGGGAGTTCCCGAGGCGTCAAGCAACTGGCCATTCCATTCGGGCTCCTCAGAGGTGGTTTGCTGGGCTTCCCAAGCGGGGTGAGTGCTGCCTGGCGTCGGTGAAAAGACCATCCAAGCAGGGCTTATCGAGGCGGTGGGGGCATTCGTTTTGATCAAGAAAGCATTCGAAACGGCACTGGGGTGAGAGCCGTTTTGGTACAGTGCGTCCAGTTCGGCGGTATAAGTACCATCGGGGAGTTGGGTACCGTTGGCCTGTCCGTTCCAATCCAGAGAGCTCACGGCCGAGGTTCCTTGGAAGGTCTTGACCGTCTGACCAGTACTATTATGTACCGCAATGGTCCACGATACGAGAGCCGAAGCCCCTTTGAACTGCGGCAAGAACTGAATAAGCCCTTTCTTGCCAGGTAAAATGGGCGAGAAGGCGGAACGGCTCGTCGACAACAACACACCACGTTTTTGTGTGTCGATAATGACTTGGACAGGTGCTGAAGCCCCGGTGTTGCCTGCGGCGTCCTGGGCAAAAATTTCGTAGGTGTAAATACCGTCCGGTTGGATAGAGCCATCGGCACCACGGCCGTCCCAGAGGTAGGTCGCATCAGCTTTAGACGGCCAACTCAGTGTCCGAATGATTTTTCCTTGGGAGTTTTTCAGAGTGCCGGTCCAAAGTTCTTCTGTTGAGGAGCTTTGATGAAAGGTGACCACACTTCGGGCGTCTGCCGAGCCGGGTGAAAACACCGGTTGTGCCACGGTGACGGTGGCGGTGGGTGGCGTGTTAATGATCTGGAAAGAAGAACTGACCGCGACGGGTTGGTTGCCGTTAGCATAATTGAGGGTCAAAACCCCTTTGTACGCCCCTTCAGGAAGGGCTGCACCATTATCGTTACGCCCGTCAAAGGTAATGGCTGTAGGAACAACTCCGGGACCTTGCAGAGTGCGAACCGTCTGTCCCTGGGGTGTTTGAACTGCTAAAGTCCAATCCGTCATCCCCTCGGTGACTTGAGGCTGGGGTTCAAAGACCAGGGTCTTGACCCCATTGCCAAAGGGGGCAAAGGCAGACCGGTCAAGGTTAAGGGCCGCAGGAGTTTGTATGGAATTCACAATGAGGTTATCGATAGGAATTTGTGTCCGGTTGCCGGCACGGTCCGAACCATCGAGAACATAATGGTAGACACCGTCTGGCACTAAAGCCCCAGCGTCATTTTTTCCGTCCCAGACTACCTGTTGAGGACTAGCGTCTTTCCATTGAAAGTGTCGTACCGGGTGATTGGCCGCATCATAAAACGTTCCAGTCCAGAGGTCTTCGAGGCTACCAGATTGGTTGATCACCAAAGTATTGCGGGGACCAAGGGGATTAAATTGCGTGTAAAGGGGGGACGCTGCCGCTTGGGGAGGGGTTAAGAGCAAAACCACAGTGCCGGCATCGTAGGTCTTACGGTTATTGTTATCATCCCAGGCCGTAATGGCGAGCTTGTAAGTCCCTTCAGGGGCAACTTGACCTGCATCGGTCATGCCGTTCCAAACCAAGGTAGGGGGCACCGAGACACCCTTTTGCATATAAAAAACGCGTTTCCAGAAGCCATCCCAATTGGGAGCCGGGGGAGGGGTTTCTTTATTTTGTATCGTGCGGATAATTTTTCCCGAAGGATCGGTAACCGTGAGCGTATAACCCATAACGTACCGATCGTCGGTGATGGTGACAGGAAGGTCCAGCTCATCTTGAATGCCGTCATTGTTAGGCGAAATGTACCAGGTCTTATTAGGAACCGTTACCACGGGTGGCGTGGTATCTTTGGTTCCTAAAGGGGCCCGGATTCCCGCTCCAAATGCCCAACTTCCCCCGGGGAGTCCCACCGCCGCTGTATCGACATTCACTTCGTGGGCACTGCCAAAGTTCGTGGCGAAATGCACACTCAATCCGAGAGATAGAGGAATAGAAGGGGCCAAACCTGAGGTGATTTCTTGTACATCGTAGGCAGTTCTGAGATTTACCGTGAGAATATGCTGGATGTCGAGAGAAGTACCTAAATCGACATACGCGTCCTGGACAGCCGGAAAGCCTAAGTCAGCTTGAACTCGCCATTGTAAACCGTTTTGATGGAACAACGTCCCTACTGCACCAAAGAGGGGGGTAAAAGGTGGCGGAACCGCAGAATTTTGCGGCAAGAGGTCGCCTTTTCCCATGTCTAAGAGTGCTGCCCCCCAACTGACCTCAGAAAAAGGGCCCACCTGACCTAAATGTTGGTACAGTCCCAAACTAAGTCCTAACCCCCAGGCGTTTGTGCCCAAACTGGAGTCTAAGCCAAGACCAAGGCTGGTACCGTCCCATATTTCTTTTGAAGCGGTAAGGGTTAGCCGACCGTTTTGCCCTAAATTGAAATGAGTATTTTGTAAATTGAGATAACTCGCGGCGGCACTAAAAACAGCCCACCGGGTAGGAACATCTACCCCCAGATTCAGGG
>DAIDJJ010000219.1:0-3409 GCA_027451385.1 Spirochaetales bacterium
AGATAGAAGGTATAGGATTAATTGTATATACACTAGCATATTGGTTAGTCAAAGTCGTCCACTGGTCAGAAAAAGCACGCGCCAAAATAGTTGAGGTCAAAGAAAAAGAAAATACCGCTAGAGATAAGTAAAATCGATCTTTGGCCTTCTGTAAGTCTGGTTTAGGGTGTTCGGGCATCAGGAGAAAGCTGAGGTCTTTTTGTCCAGGGGACATGGAAACTGTAAGGTGTTCATAATGTTCTAACTGAATCTGTAAATGTTCTTTTTCCGTTGGTGGGGGTACTTTAAGAGGAGTTTTTCCTACCCACTGGCTATCGATCCAGACATCAGCACCTTCTGGTGTGGTTTCAATATTTACCGGAGCTTCTTTCGATGGTTTAAGGGACCAGGTTAAGCTGGTTTGCTGGTTTGCTGGCAAGGTTATCGTTTTCTTTTCCGTGAGATACCCAGGAGCTTCCACTTGAATGGTGACTGGTCCAGGAGAAATATCTTGAAGAACAAGGGGGTTGCCGTAGCTTTTGCCATTAACGCGGTAAAGGGCATTTTCCGGTTTGGTATGCAAGGTCAAGGAAGCCCAAGCCCTCCCAAGAAAAATCGTTTGAAAGGCATTGTGGGCTTTTTCTAAGCGGTCATGTATTTCGTCTGGAAGAAAACTATCTTTCCAAACCATAAGGTTGCGATTTTCTAAACGGCTCCATAAGCCTAGCTCTAAATGCCATATTTTTCCTTTCGAGTTAAGGGTTCCCCAAAACAGGAGATCTGTGTTTAAAGTTTGTGCCATGTCGGCAGGCGTTCCCGCTTTGACTAGGGAAACCTCGGTACCATCCGTAGGTCCTCCAAAGGTTAATGGCAGGGGGTTTACCAGGGGAATAAGTTGGGGCTGTAAGCGAAATTGTCGCCAAAGCTCGCTTTCATCGCGCCACCCCTGAATCGACGTCGTACTGGGTTCTACACTGTTGGTGATCTGAGCTTCAGCGACTTGGTTTCGATAATCCGTAATGGTTTTATCGAGCGCAACCCTGGCTTTCGTTAAAATGGAATTCTGAAGCAAGTGAATTTCATCAGAATTGAGAAAACGAGTTTGTGTTTGAGGCCAAGTTTGCAAAAACTCGCGGGCCATAGCATCCCGTAGTGATTGTCCCTCCGTGGTACCTTGAGGATTTTGCCACTGAGCGCAAGCCCAGGTCCAAGAGGTGGGCAAATACGATTGCCAGTCTGAAGGCCAGGTCAACTCTTGGGCTGGCAAAGCAGACAGAGCGGTCGTAAAAACTACGACGACCGCCAGGGACTTAAAGATCGTCGGCATCCTCTTCAGGAACAAAAGCCTTATTCTCCCACGAAAAACGCATGTATTCTTCAATAAAATCATCGATTTCGCCGTCCATGACCGCTTGAATATTGCCCGTCTCGTGCTTGTTGCGATGATCCTTAACCAAGGTATACGGTTGAAAAACATAGGACCGAATTTGAGAACCCCATTCGATCGCTTTTTTATCCGCTGAATACTTAGCCATTTCTTTATCTTTTTCAGCACGGTAATACTCATATAGACGGGACTTCAGCATCGACATGGCCGTTGCCTTATTTTTAAACTGTGACCTTTCGTTTTGACATTGTACCACGATCCCGGTGGGATAGTGGGTAATTCGAATAGCGGAATCGGTTTTATTGACGTGCTGTCCCCCCGCACCTTGAGCCCGAAAGGTGTCAATGCGGATGTCGTCGTCTTTAATGTCGACCTCAATGGAATCGTCGAGCACCGGATGCGTCGCGATAGAAGCGAACGAGGTGTGTCGTCTTGCCGCCGCATCAAAAGGGGAAATTCGAACCAGGCGATGGACACCATTTTCATTCTTCAAGTAGCCGTAGGCAAATTCTCCAGTAATCTGAAGAGTGGCGGATTTGACTCCGCCTTCCGCTTCTAAAAGATCGACAACTTCGACTTTAAATTTTCTCCGTTCAGCCCAGCGGGTATACATGCGTAATAACATGGACGCCCAATCGCAAGCTTCTGTCCCGCCTGCTCCAGCATGAATTTCTAAAAAGGTATCCATTCGATCGGCTTCGTCCGACAGCAATTCCAATACGCGCAATTCATTATATTGATGATCTATGGTACTGAGTTGAGATACGACTTCGGGTTCGAGACTCTGGTCTTTTTCAGAAAGAGCTAACCCAAACAACTCTTCTAGATCGGTAATTTCACGAACCAAAGACTCCCAAGGATCAAGTCGAGCTCTAAGCCGCTTGAGACCGCTCATGACTTTTTGAGCTTCAGAGGGAGAGTTCCAGAACTCAGGATTGTCTGTCAGTTTTTCTTGGTCTTCAATTTGTTGACGGAGGTTGTCCGGGTCAAAGACGCCTCCAGGTGTCGAGAATTTCTGTTTTGAGATTATAGAGTTGAGTTTGATGATCTTCGAGCATGGGATTCTCCTAAGTTTTTAACAACATTCGCTTCCAGCGTTTTTCTTCTAAGGCGGTCACGACTAAAGTATCCTCGACTGGGTACTGGTAAAAGCGAAGGGAATCGTAATGATCGGTCATCCTATCAAGTTCCAGCTTCAGCCGGGCCAGGTTTTTGTCGTTAAGCGTGTTCGTTTCGTACAGATTTCGTTGAACTTTCCGAAAGCCGTATTCCTGCAGAAGGCGGTCGGCTTTGATTCTGGTGTCTTCGTTGCCAAAATCGCAGGCAAGGGCTATGAACATGAGTTAATTTATGCTGTAAGATAAATCCTGTCAAAGGGGAGGTTGTCATGTGTACAGTGCAGAAGTTGGTTTTCCTGGGAGTGTTAAGTCTGTTTCTTTCCGGATCCCTAGTCGCTCAAAATCTACTTTTTGCTGAACAAGTGGATTCTCGGCCCTTCTCTCTTCCTTGGAGGGGCTGGATTAGTGATCCTGTTACGGGAGAACAACTGCATTTACCGCAGAACCCCCTGCCCGTCAAACCTCTAACTCCCCAATCTCAACAAGAACTGGCACCTTTTCAAGGAATTCTTCAAATTCCTCTACCTGAACCATCATTTTTAAGCGAAGAACAAGTTTTTCTGGAAACGCCGGGCTTGGAACGAGAACTTGCCTTGGTCGTTCATGCTTACATTCCTTTAAAAGAATGGCAAAAATTGATCACCGAAGTAACGCTACTGGAACAAAAACAACCTGTCCCTGCGGTTTTCGATCGAATGGAATTCTATTTAGCGCAAGCGTATGGGTATTTAGGCCACTTTAGGGAAGCCGTTTTGGCCATAGCCTCGGCTCAATCCATCAACTCGCAACTCAGGCAAAGATGGCTAACTGCCCTCTTAAGTCACCTTTCTTAAGAAGGCAATTTTCTTAAACGGACTCTTCTGTAGAACGTTCCGACAAAAGCCAGGTGACCTGAGTCGTCCAGGTTGTTCCTACGGTTAAGTTC
>DAIDJJ010000220.1:0-3398 GCA_027451385.1 Spirochaetales bacterium
GTACAGCACATCACCAGCTTCCTCAGAGGCAATTTGTGCGAGCTCGTAATAAGGCTTAAGACGTTCCCAAGGTTCATGCCATCCTTTTGAAAAAAGTCCCGTCAAGGTCATGACCATGGGACGCCACGTCACATCGTCAAAACGTTTATTCAGCTCTAAGGCGAATTGAGCCCACTCATAGGCCTGTTGAGTACTCCCTAAAGCCGACAGCAACATAGAATACCCGGTAAAACTTGGCGCTGACTCAGGGCAAAGCCCATCTTTAAGGGATAATTGAGCGGCTTTAAGCACGGCAAGACCGAATAAATTCTGTCGATTGGAATTGAAAGCGGGGGGAATAAAGCCTGAAAGGAGTAGCATCGTTAAACGAGATTCGGGCTTTTGATTTAAAGGCAATTGAGAAATTTGAGCCGTTGACCGCCTTCTTAATTGGAATTTTAAACGAAGCAACTCGCCGACGACTTTCAACATCCCGGGTGACTCAGGTAGGTTAACTCCCAAAACTTTTAAGCCTTGAAGCCCGGCTTGAATGGATCCCGTCATATCACCTAAATAAAACCTAAGGTACTGCTGCCTTTCGCGGATTTGAGCTTTTTGCAAGGGCTGGGTAGCTTTTTCAAAAATCAAATTTGCCCATTGATCGGATATTTCTACACGATGAAGAATCGATGCTGCTTCGGAGGCATTTAAATACAATTCAAAGGCTTTGTCTGGTGCTTGGGTCCACAATTCGATTCCCGCTTCCGTAATGGCAGTCTCCCAAAACAGCAAAGCACTTTCTAGATCATTTTGTGCATGAGCTTCTTTACCAGCTTCTAGGTTGAGTTCTGTTAGTAAGTTCTTTTGTTCTTTATTGAGAAGAGCTGTGGCGCGATTCCAATGGGTAGTGATGGAAGTAAAGGTGTTCTTAGCTCCAGCTAAACGTTGTTCCCAGCGAAGTTGTCCAATTTTGAAATGATATTGTTGAACTTCCTTTTCAGACAAACGAGAATACACCACATCTCGAATACGATCATGGGGAAATCTGACTTCAAGACCTTGGCGTTCCCAAAGACCCGCCTCAGCTAAAACACCCGTAATTTTTTCTCGTAGTGAGTCGTCAATTCCCGCTACTTCAAAGGCCTCCATCGCACTAAACTTTGGTTCAAGTACTGAAGAGGCTGAAATGACGCGCTGGGCCTCTAGCTGAAGTTCAGCAATACGACGACTTACAAGTTCTTCCGCGCCTTGAAACGGCAAATTGGAAATTCGTCGTTCATCCAAGACCCAACGTTCTTGTTGAGTATCCCAAAAAATCAACTCTTTTCGATTAATTTCTTGGATTTGTAACCCCAGGGTAAGGGGATTCCCTTCCGTTAGATTCCAAAGTAAGTGGGTGAGTGCGCTTTGTTGCTCAAATTCGGGAGGAGAAATTTCGTGAACAAAATGTTCTAACGAACTTTGATTCAAGGGCTCTAACTGGATGACTTTTGCATGACTAGCTGTCTCCATTTGGTGCTTCAGTTCAAAACCCGAAGAACTGAGTTGAGGACGCCCCGTTAAAAGAAATAAGAGAGGTTTTCGTGGACTTTGGACAAATTCAGAAAGAATTTCCCAGGTAAAATCATCTGCCCACTGGAGATCTTCGAGCAAAATACTGACAGGCCCGAAATTTGCTATAGATTCCATCAGTGTGATTAAAGAAGCTTTGAACCGTCGATGCTGTTCATCGGGAGGGACGGTGATCCAAGGGATAATTTTATTCTGGATAGCATTCAGAGCTGGGAAAAGAGGCAACAAGAGATTGAGATTTCTTCCTAAAACTTGTATCAGATTCTCCTGGAAAGCCTGATATTGCTGAGGATGCGTCATCGGAAATGTTGCAAACCAATCTAAAAGGGCATTCGCTAAGGCACCGCCAGAAAAAGAAAGTTGACGTTCATCACACTTTCCAGAAATTCTATGAAACCGACGATAGATCGGAAGTTTAAGAAATTCTTCCGCCAGAGCTGTTTTCCCAATTCCTCCCTCACCCAGCAACATCGCTATGAAACCACTTTCTGAACTTTGAAGACTTTCTGTCAGGGCTTTTAACTCCTGCTCTCGACCAAACAAGTTATTGACAGTTCGAAGAGGTAAGGGTTGATCGTGAGAACCCAAGACAAGAGTTGAATTTTCATTGAGATGAGACCAATCCCAAAGTAAGCCGCGCAAGGTTTGGTATCTATCTCGAGGAGATTTCGAAAGTAATTTTCGCGTTATACTTTCATAGACGAGACCATGTTGATCTAAACCGGTTTCGATGGGATTCTGATTCAAAATCGCTGAAATCAACGACATGGGCTCAGCATGTTCAAATGGCCAACGTCCCAAGGCTATTTTGTAAAGGATCGTTCCCAAGGAATAGAAGCCACTTCTTCTATCAACAGGAAGAGTCGTCCGTCTTGTCATTTCAGGAGCCATACTCAGCCAATCTTCACGGACTAAAGCACCATGAGGCGGCGCACTTCCTGGTTCAATTAATAACCAAGGGGCACAAAGGACAAGACGATCTTCCAGAACAAAAATTAAACGAGGGTCAAAATGGCACCAAGTTACCCCCAAGGTTTCCAGAACGTTCCAATCTTGTAAAAAGACAGGGAGTCGGCTTCGAAATACTTCAAATAAATCCGAGTTACCTAACATACTCATTGGCAAGCCGCCAGTGTCTTCAAATAACGCTTGGAGAGAACCTTCTTCACGATCCCAGGTCAAAAGTTTCGCAAGGGAATGGGTTTTTATGTCAACAGTTTCCCATCTTCGAAAGGCAGTTTCCAGTTCGTTTGCCCTTGCAGGGTTTCGAGGATCAAGGGAATATTGCACGAAAATAACTTTTTGGCCCTCAGACTTTCCCCGAAAAACACTGACGCCAAAACTTTCCGCAATAAAGCTTTTTCCTTCAGCATCAATACTGATCATGAAACAGCACAGTTCCTCACTTCGACGGAAATATCTTGTATTTTATCATGATAATCGAAGAGGAAAGCCGCCGTGTACCACAAAATTTGGCCGTTATCGGAAACATTTCGTGAATAACAAATCACACATCTTGACAAATGAAGATTCAAAAACTAACATGTGATTAATAAGTCACTTTAGGATGGCAGTTACGAACCATCCAATGGTGAGAACTCCCTGAAGGGATTTTTTTATCAGACATAATGTGAGATTTTTCTCACATTCGATTCTTAGTGAAGAATCAATCAACAAGAACGACCGGAGTAAGGCTGCGGTCAAAAGGAGAAGAGGATGGAAGATCCTAAAGATTGGTTGGCTTTTGGCCAGAAGTTTCATGGTCACAAGTGTCCCGCCATGCCGATGGGACTACGCGTGGGAGCAGCAGCCCTCAAGAAATTAGGTGTGGACCGTGCCAAAGAGGG
>DAIDJJ010000221.1:0-3393 GCA_027451385.1 Spirochaetales bacterium
GATAACTCCTTATAAATTGCACGTCGATGTAAGGGAGGTAGTACCGCTGTGGTGAGTGTCAGTTTTCCTGTTCTGACTCCCTTAAGGACAAGAAAACGACTGACTATTTTTTCAAGCGTATCAAGTGGCCCTTGAACAATAAGGACTTCCATTCGCATCGTATTTTCGAGAAGAACAGAGAGACTTGTCACAACTTCTTTGACATAAATCCTTTGAAGTTCAGCGACTTTTGTCTGAAGGCCTAAACGGGTTTCATCGTAAAAAAGCGTGATTGAACCTGCCATAATTTGCGATGGAGGACCTTGATAGTTTGCCAACTCTTCACGAAGAATACTGGTGACTGCTTGACTGCGATTTTCAACATTTCTTTGTTGCATCCATGAGTTAAGACCTTCAACAACATCAAAGGGAAGAGATAGACTAATTCGTTGGGCAAGCTCTTTCATCATACAACCTCATCCCCAACCTGGGTGAGCTTGAGCATTTTAAAGTTTTGATCTTCAGTTTCTTTTTGAGGGTGAATGAGTTCTTCCAAATGCTTTTTCAGGGATAAAAACTCAGGCTGAAGAAATTGTGAAGGCTGTCTGGGTTGTTCAACCGGAACTTCGATAAGCTCTTGAATTTCTCCAGGGTGAGCTTTGAGCACAAGGACTCGGTCTGAAAGGTAAACAGCCTCGTCCAAATCATGAGTGATAAAAACAATGGTAATATCAATTTTTCGCCATATTTCCAAAAGATAACTTTGCATGCGAGCTCGAGTTTGAGCATCAAGAGCACCAAAGGGCTCATCCATGAGTAAAATTTTGGGTTTTGCTGCCAACGCTCGTGCAATCGCAACCCTTTGTTTCATCCCCCCCGAAAGCTGACTTGGGTAGTGGTTCTGATATTCTTCCAGACCGACTAAATTTATCCAGGTTCTTGCTTCGGCTTCTGCGATAGCCCATCCCTCACCCTGTAGTGTTAAGGGGAACATGACATTTTTCAAAACGGTCTGCCATGGAAAAAGGGAATAGTTTTGAAATACCATTCCTCGATCTGGACCTGGTCCGTACACTTTCTTTCCGTCCAGGAGAAGTTCTCCCCCAGTGCTGGATTCGAGCCCTGATATAATGCGAATTAAAGTCGATTTGCCACACCCCGAAGGGCCTATAATGGTCAGAAATTCCCTGTGATGTACTTGAAAGGAAATATTTTTAAGAACAGTTTCCCGATGAGTTTTTGTGAGAAAATCTTTTGAGAGATTTTTAACATCTAAGATGACTGGACGTGAATTCAGTTTTATCATCCTAGCTCGAACTGAGTCAGACTGCTCTCGGTAATCAGGAAGATTCCATTCCATTCTAAAGCTCCTTTCCATTCAACTGTTTCCAAGGAAAGAAGAGCTTTCCCATTTTTGCCAAAAGAACATCGATGCTTATACCTATGATGCCAATCATAGAAATTGCGGCAAAGACATTGGCATAAATTCTGTACTTGGCTTGTTGATCAATAAAAAAGGTTATGCCTGAACTTGTCCCAACGACTTCGGCAACAATGAGGTAGGTCCAAGCCCAACCTAAGAGAATACGTTGATCACGGTAAATATCTGGGAGGACTCCGGGAATCACTACGCGAAATAAGAGCTTTAATCCCGAACCACCCATGGTTTGTGCCGCCTCGAGCAATGTAGGGTCAATTCGTGCTGTCGTATTAGCTATGACTAATACTTGCTGAAAGAAGGTCCCTATAAAAATAATCGCGATTTTAGGTCCATCATCAATTCCCAAAACGGCTACGGCTAGGGCACCGAAAGCAGGTGCCGGAAGGTAGCGAAAAAACTCAATGAAAGGTTCAAACAAACCTTCAAAGAATCCATAAGTTCCGCACAGTAGTCCCAAAGGGATTCCAATTAAGCTCGATAAAAGAAAACCCCAAAAAATCACTTGAATGCTGTGCCAAAGACTTTGGGCAAGCCAAGGATCACCGACTCGACGGGGTGGGGTAACAAAGGCTTCGTAAAAGGCACGAACGACTTGATCAGGAGCCGGTAAAAAGACAGGATTTGCTGGAATTCCTTGTACCGGTGGCTTTTGTTCTGCCTTAAGTGACGAAGAAAGAAGTTCAAAATATTTTCGATCGATCCTTTCTCCAACTTGAAGGCTAGAACCTCCCGCATTCAGGATGAGAACCTGTGGATGCCAAATCCAAGGTACGTAGCTTACCAGGGACCAAAGTCCAATGGGGAGTACAAAGGACAAAACCGCTAAAATCCATTTCATCCGAGGTGTTAAGGCTTTTCTTGGCATGAACCCATGGTAAGACATACGATATTCCTCTCTCTGAGCTTCTTATTTCAATTCCATGATTAAGCTAGGGTCGATGTTGGCATCAACATTTTGCGAAGTGTTGTAAACTTTATTGTCCACATTGAAGGTGTCAACGATTTTGCTTGAGCCATAGAGTGAAGAAAGTCCATCACCTTGTTGAAAAGCTTTCTGAGCTTCGGGAAGAGTAAGTAAGTGAGTTCCTCCCATGAACGACTCATATTGACTTGGTGTCAAATTATCGCGGGCCGACATAATGGAAAGAACTTCTTTTTTATTGGCGGGATCTAAGATGTAGTTTACCGTTTTGTACCAAACTTTGACGACTTTTTCCCAAAGATCACGGTGAAGAGCGAGGCTTTCAGGGTTTACTGTCAAGGTGTCATAGATCAAGCCAGGGGCGTCTTCACTAGTAAAGATGGCCTTTGAACCAGGTACGGCGTTTAAGGCTTGACCCGCATTAGGTTGCCAAGCCGCCACCGCATCGACATTCGGACTGGCAAAAATTTGTGCCGCTTGGTCTGTATGCATGTTAACAATTTTTATATCTTTGCCGGTCATGCCATTCATTTGAAGGGCTTTCAGCAAAAGGAGATGGTCTACAAGACCAACTTCGACACCGACACTTTTTCCTTTAAGGTCTTGAACACTTGTAATCCCTGGTTTGGCAATAACCATATCATTTCCAGCAGAGTAGTCGTTCAATAGGATCTCGGTGTTTTTGGCACCTGAGGAAGCCATGACAAGGGCATCTCCATTTGTCACGCACACTGAGTCTACTTTTCCTGCCGCAAAGGCATCCATCGAAGCTGCATAATCAAACCAAACAAGTTTCACATTGAGACCGGCTTCCTTAAAAAATCCTTTTGCTCTGGCAACATCCCAGGCAACCCAGCCAGGCCAATCGGAATAGCCTATCGTGAGTGTGGGGGTTGGCTTAGAGCAACTGACCGTAAAAGTTGCCACGACAATTAGAACTCCCATAAGGATGAACTTGGAAATTAACGACTTCATACAACGCTCCTTTGTTGTTAGGTGTAATCTTGTATGCAAGTAGTATGCCCATTAAAAAATAATTACTATGAAAATT
>DAIDJJ010000222.1:0-3365 GCA_027451385.1 Spirochaetales bacterium
TCAAAACAAGTTGTTAGATGACCAAGTAGCCTCAAAGTAGCCAGCCTTTATTATACAGCCTGTGGTTCATGGGCGAAAATCGCCCCAGCTTGAGCCAGGATCTCGGTTTCCGGAAGGACCTTGAGCCCGTCCGTCGCGCCCTCGATCTCAATTCCCGCAAGACGAATATACCGTTGCATGGTTTTGAGATCCCGCCAGCCGCAGATTTTTTGAATCTGAATTGGCGGTACCCCATTCCGTATCAACTGCGTCGCAAAACAAGCTCGCAACGCATGAAATCGAACGGAGGGGAGACAGGCGAGAGGTCTTTTGCTCGTGGTCGAGCCCAAATCCTATTGCATATGGTATTTTTTTAGATATTTATATGTCAGGTTCCAACGCTTAGTAAGGAGAGGTATATTCTTAAATATTTGTTTTTTAAGGTTTTTAGTTACAATTATAGTTGACAATGATGATATATAAAGTTATCGTTATAACTAAATTTAGTCGCAGCTATAATGAGTTGTTGTAAGTCATTAGAAAGTGTGAGAACTCATGGCACATTTATTTGCAAATCCTTTCAAACCTGGCGCAGGTCATAGTCCACCCTATTTGGCTGGTCGGACCAAGGAAATAAACGAATTCAGGGAACTATTAGGGCAAAAAACTATTCTAAAAAATGTCATTCTGACAGGCCTCCGCGGTGTCGGTAAGACCGTGCTTTTGGAGAAATTCAAAGCTGAGGCAATTAATAATAAGTGGTTGTGGGTGGGAACCGACTTATCCGAGTCCGCAAGTCTTGATGAAAAGACTCTTTGCACAAGGCTAATAGCCGACATGTCTTTGTTGACCTCAAACATCACGTTCAACATTGGAACGTTTCGTGGGATTGGAATTGGTTCGGAAGAAAAACCGAAAACGGTGACCTTAAGTTATGAGTTCCTAATTAACCATTTTGACAATACTCCAGGACTGATTGCTGACAAATTGAAATCCGTTCTTGAATTAGTGTGGTCGGCGATCAAGTCTGTTGCTAGTGATACTAAAGGATTGATTTTTGCTTATGATGAAGCTCAAACAATTGAGAATCACAAGGAAAAGGAGCAATATCCGGTTTCACTAATTCTCGACACGTTTCAGTCGATTCAGCGGAAAGAGATTCCATTTATGCTTGTCCTTAGTGGCTTGCCGACTTTGTTTCCCAAATTGGTTGAGGCGCGCACTTTCGCAGAAAGAATGTTTGAAACAATTTTCTTGAATAAGTTGACGGACGAGGAAAGTCGCCAAGCAATTTTGAAACCGATCAGTGACTCACATTGTCCGGTTACAATGAGCGGCGGGATCGTTGACTCGGTAATCAGGCTGTCTGGCGGATATCCATATTTCATTCAGTTCATTGGCCGTGAAATCTATGACTTGTGTTTGCAGAAACTTTCGGACGGTAAAGACCTAATTATTCCAATTAACGAAATCGAGCAGAAGTTGGACAAAGATTTTTTCTACGGCCGTTGGGCAAAAGCTACCGATAGACAGCGAGAACTTCTCTACATGATTGCTCATCTGGATTCTTGTGACGGGGAGTTTTCAGTTCATGAAGTGGTTGAACAATCTACCAAGTATCCAAAAAAAGTTTTTGGCAATAGTCAGGTCAATCAAATGATGGCGGCCTTGATCAATCAAGGCTTGCTTTATAAGAATAGGCACGGGAGCTATTCTTTCGCAGTTCCATTATTTGCGGGGTTTATCAAAAGAAACTATCGCTTGGACAGTTAAACTCGCCACCTAGCGGCCTGCACCGGGAAGGTCACTCTTCGGCCCTGGCGCGAGCGCGACTACGAAAATCCATTTGCCGTCATTTTCGGTGCGGGTTTGGCTATTTTATGACAAGGACGTAAGACTGTAACTGCCGAAAAGGGCGGCTTTTGGGCCGCGTGCAATATAAGGGGATAAAAACTGAACAAGTCCAAGCAATCCCGTCAAATCAAATAAAATAACTGATTAGGGTTCACCCTTAAAGCATTTGGTTGTTGACACCCACGGGTGTTGAACTAGCCTAAATCTATGAAAAGCGTTCTTCTTTTTTGCTCATTTTAATATCATTCCCTTCTTATGCCAGTTTGCCGGAACCGGAACGACCTTTTTCAGAATTCTTTTCTATGCTTTTACGGTGTCGAGAGGAAATACTAAGGCAGCTCGATAAGAACGGTGCCGTGACTTCGATTACTCGAGATTCCCATGGGAATTTTCTTTTGAATACCGACAGATGTTCATTGGAAATCAGAGTCAAATACGTGAAAGGAATTCCTCCTGATCCGGTTTGGACGGTTGGACAAGCTACCTGTGACAAATGACACTTGTTTCTATGAAATAAATTGAATTTAGTCTATACGGCGCCCGACCGTGACGAGGCTTCGAAGTTGTCTGAGATCTCAATCGATTCCCGATAGAGCAAAACGATAAGCATGCGTTAGTAAATTTATGGCCTGAGCGCCGCCGATTTACTATTGACCATAAAGGCGAATACTTTGGTCAAGTTCGCACTGAATATTTATTACTAAGATCTCGTACCAATTCGATCTCTGATAAGGAGAGATGCTCCTCTCGTTTATAAACTACGCAGACTTTGTATTTTTCGCGAAATTTTGGAATTGCCACCTTTCTAAGACCACTTTGGAGTAAACAATCTGGAATCAAACATGACCCTTTTAGAGCTAAAGCAAATTTAACGCCTAGTCCCCAGCTCTCAACTGTGAGTCGTTGAAAAGATTGTGGCTTCGATTCTCTCGATATCGCCTTTGTAAGTACATGTACTTCAGGGCGAGCCTCTGTAGTGATCAAAAGATCCGTCATTTTACCGGAAGGTGATGCGACTACAAATTCACCTTCCATCACTTCTGCAACCGAAAACTTATCCCGCCTCGGATCGTCAATCACGATGGCGAGGTTAATCTCATCCTGGCCAAGCTGAAATAGAAGTTTTGCTGATGTGCCAGTCATAATTTCTGGACTACTGTACTGGCTCAACCGCTTTAGTGCGGGTAGAAGAAAGGGCTCGACTAAAGATGCGGAGCAGCCAATTTTTAGTCGTCTTGAATCAAGATTATTTGCACGTACCTGTTTTTTAAAAGAATCAAAACAAGTTCTCATATGGCGATAGAATTTTACGCCCTCTTCGGTTAGCGCAAAGTTGCGGCGCTCGTGGGTGATCAACTCTTTGGATGCCCAATCTTCAAGGCGAATAATGGCCGCGCTGATAGCAGGTCTTGAAATATGATTTGCGGCTGCCGCTCGTGTGAGACTACCAAGTTCGACACTGTCTAGAAAATATTTTAGGTGGGTGAGGTTCAAGCTCTCAAGTTTGCCAACCATAGACATTTATGTTTACT
>DAIDJJ010000223.1:0-3267 GCA_027451385.1 Spirochaetales bacterium
AACGATAAGCGGCACGGGCATACGCTTCCGCAGTTGGACCGATATCCCCTCTTTTCGCATCCAATACAACGGGAACACCCGAAGGGATGAGAGCTAAAGTATCCTCTAAGGCCGCCAACCCCTCAATTCCCCAAGCTTCATAAAAAGCAATATTGGGCTTATACGCAGCGGCATAGGGCAAGGTGGCTTCAATAATCCTACGGTTAAATTCTACAATTTTAGTACGAACGTTCTCACCGTCGCTGACCTCGATTCTTGGGTCTAATCCTACACAAAGCAAGCTCTGTTTTTCTTGGCAAACCTGCTCTAAACGTTCAAAAAAGTCCATGAAGCCCCCTTAAAGTCATGGTAGCAACCGCGCCGAAGTGATGTCAAGGATTGAGGTAGAGGAGAGAAGGATTGGAAGACAAGGTTTGTCTCACCTATACTAGGAGTATGCACCGAACACGACCCCGTATAGCTTACCTATCACTCGATTTAGGGAATACTTTTAATGAATCCCTCTTTCATGCCTTAGCGGAAGCTTCCTTGAAACAAAACTGGGATTTGACTGTGTTGCATGGAGGACAGCTCAACAGTACGCACTTTCATGAAGCTGGACGGAATTATCTTTATCATTTGTTTCAACCTAGCCTTTTTGACGGCATCCTCTACTCAGATATTTTTAGTTTTCTCAACGATGCTCAAACCAGAGAGTTTTTACAACGCTTTCAAGGCTTGCCCCAGGTCAGTTTAGGTAGACAAATACCAGGTATCCCCTCTTTATTAATTGATAATTCCAGCGGGATGACTCAATTGGCTCAACACCTTTATGAACAAGGAGCCAAGAGTTTTACTTGTCTGACTGGCCCCGCTACGAACAAGGATTCTCAACAAAGACTAATGGCTCTTCAAGACTCCCTGGAAAAACACCCCGGAACAACCTTAACAGTTCTGGAAGGGGATTATTCCTTTTTATCAGGAGTCCAAGCTGTCTCCAACCAACTAGAAAAAAAGGCCTCACTAGGTGAGGCTTGGGTTTGTTTGAATGATAATATGGCCATGGGAGCTTTAAGCGAGCTTCAACGTCGAGGCCTTAAGATCCCTCAGGATCTTTTTTTGACGGGTTTTGATGATACCGAAGAAAGTCGGTACTTGATTCCTTCTTTGACGACAATCAAATTTCCGATTGACGCTTTAGCCCAGGAAGGAATATCTGCTTTAGCTCAATTGATCGCTGGAAAATCCCCTACTCTTGTCACAAAACTTTCAAGCCAAGTGATTTATCGGGAATCTTCTAGCCTTTATCCCCCTACGCTTCCCCCCACTCGTGTCTCAGACGATCACAAATCCCGCCAACAGCTCACGACCAAGATTCTTGACCGACATCTTCTTTTTAATTCATTAGAAATAGGTGAAGAACTCGTTACCGGTTTGTCCTTACCTCAAATCGGCAGTGTGTTAGCCAAAAATTTAGCTTTATATGGGATGACGAGTTTTGATCTTGTTCTTTTCACTTCGGACCAGGCTTATAGTCAACGTGTCGTCAGTTATCGGGACCCGTGCCAAAATGATAATCCGATTGTCAGCTTTGAAACTCAGGAGCTTTTTCCCCCTGGAACACAGACCAGTGCCACTCCGCAAGTCTGGTTTGTCGATGCCTTGCACAAGCAGAATCAGGCTTATGGTTATGCAGTATATCAGGGACGCGGCCAAACTGGTCTCGTGTTAAAAAGCTTGAGACATCAGCTTTCGTCTTCGTTATTTATTAGCCGCTTGCTCGATCAACTCCAGGAAGCCAAGACAAACCTGGAACTTAAAGTCTTGGCTCGAACAGAAGAATTAGAGCGTTCACATCGTCAACTAGCTGATGAAATTGAAGAACGTCGCGTGGTAGAAGTTGAACTTTTGCGAAAACAAAATGTCGAAGCCTTGGGATTGCTAGGTGCCGGATTAGCCCATGATTATAATAATTTACTTACGACACTCTATGGCCAAATCGAATTACTGAGTTCAGAAATTACCTCGACTGAAGGAAAATCTCTTCTTGACCTCATCCAACAAGCATTAGAAAGGGCTAGAGGATTAACCCATCAACTTTTAACGTTTAGCCGTGGCGGTTCACCTGTGTTGAATCCAACTTTATTGCCAGAATTTATCCGAACAACTGCTGAGTTTCTTTTGCGATCAAGCTCATGCCGAGCTTCTTATGATTTTCAGTCGGACTTGTGGCCAGTGAATGCAGATGGAGAGCAACTTGCCCAAGTGCTTCAAAATTTAATCCTCAATGCTGTTCAGTCCATGAAGCGAGGAGGTGAACTTATCCTTAGTGCAAGAAATGTCGAATTGCCTCAAGGCTCAGGTGCATTGACACCAGGTTCGTACGTCGAAGTTGATGTGAAAGACACAGGCCCCGGCATACGACCTGAACAACGTGAACAACTCTTTGAACCCTACTTTACAACAAAACAAGACGGTCATGGTTTAGGACTGATTACATGTCGAAATATTTTACTTCGGCATGGGGGGTGGCTGGATTTAGATGTTTATCAACCAGGACAAGGGGCCCTCTTTCGCTTTTGGTTGCCCAAAGCCTCGACAAAACCAGAACCCCTTTTACAACAAAGCAAAACAGAAACCTCCCCAAAAGCAAAAATCTTGGTCTTAGATGATGAAGAAGGGATTCGAAAAATTCTCAAAGAATTATTGAGTCGTTTGGGCCATCAAGCAGATACTTTTGCTGACGGGGAAAGTGCGTGGAAGGCTTATCAAGCAACACAAGAACGCCCTTATGACGCTGTAATTTTAGACTTAACACTTCCTGGTGGTTGGAACGGTGAAACGGTTTTTCTGAAACTTCAAGAGCTAAATCCCAACTTAAAGGCCGCCGCTAGTACAGGCTATTTTGAAGAAGGTGACTGGGATAAATTGAAGGCACTGGGCTTTAAGTGTCTCTTACGTAAACCCTATTCCCGAAAAACCTTAGAGGCATTACTCGACGAACTTTTATCTTAAGTTCTCGGATTCATTGACAATCTAAGGTCCTTTATGCTAATTTACTTTTCGCTACGGGCTGTAGCGCAGGGGTTTAGCGCACTAGTCTGGGGGACTAGGGGTCGCCGGTTCAAATCCGGCCAGCCCGATATTTACCGTTGAAAAAAAGCAAGAACACTAGTTCTTGCTTTTTTTTTATTCAAATCCAATCACCATATCTAGCGTCTAAAAAAAACTTTAAGTACCAACATGACGGGATAAAAAGGGATGCCAAAGAAAGTTTAGGGTAAAAAA
>DAIDJJ010000224.1:0-3180 GCA_027451385.1 Spirochaetales bacterium
TCGGCGGTACCCTTGGTTCAGGGGTTTTATGGGGCGGAATCTTCGCGGCTCCCCTAGCCCGAACCAAACACACTCAAGTCCAGCTTACTCCCCACACCCTCGGGACAAGTGTGCTGGTAGCTGGGTTGCAGTTGGCCACCGTGGGTCTTGTTTTTATGTTTCTAGGAACGGGGCAAGTGAGGCCCTCATGACGTTACAGAACCTGTTGAATCCCCACTTAATTTTTCTCCAAGCTCCCCTGCGTTCTAAAGAAGACGCCATTAAGTTTTTGCTGGACCATGTCGTTCGCTATTACCAGCTTACCGAACGGCGCGAAGAATTCGCCCGCTTGATTCAAGAACGGGAAACCCTAGGGGGAACGACATTTCCCTCCAAATTGTGTGTCCCCCATGCACGGATCCCTCAGTTCTCAGATATGATTGTTGCGATTGCCGTGCCCCAAAAAAGCTTTTTAGCCGAAGGCATGGAAGTGAAGCTGGTGGTTCTCCTTTTAACGTCTGAGGACAATCCTAAACTTTACCTGAATACCCTTTCCTCGGTCGCAAAACTCTCCATGAAAAAAGAGCTTATGGCCGCTTTGCTAAACTGCCGATCGCCCAAGGCCTTTATCCGTCTTGTTGCAGAACAAAACTTTCAAGTTCGGACCGAGCCTCTTGCCGGAGACCTTGCCCGCCCCCTGACTCCCGTTCCTCCTACAATGCCGCTCACCGAAGCCGCTCAGCTCTTAGTCGCTGATGCTACTCCGCTGTTAGTGGTCGCAGACCAAGACAAGCGGCCCTTGGGAGTGCTCTCAGCCGAGGATATTTTACGGATTCCCCTACCCAGTTTTCAAGAATCGAGCCTACAGCCGCAACTCTTGCACCAGCCCGCTTTTTTTGATAGTTGGCAACCGCCTTCGGTGCCGGTGACTCATTATCTTCGTCCCGCGCAGACGGTTTCGGCTCAGCTTTCCCTGAGTTTACTGGCGTTGGCTTTTCAACAATCCCGAGAACCCCGGGTCGTCGTGAATGCGCAAGGACAGTTCGTGGGGTTACTCGAAAGTCGTGACCTTTTGAAAAAAATTCTCTGGGACTGAGGGGTTAGCACGAAGAACCGCTTCTGACGTGCAACGCCACAAACTGTGCCCGGAGCGAAGGTACTTGCGTTCATGGGCCGTTTCAGCCGACGCTGGACTCCAGTTTTCGACAGATAAAGTCAATCCGGTCGCCAAACGAAAGACCAAGGCCCATTCCTGGGCATAAACCAGCCAATTCGTTCGAAGCTCAATAACTAAACCGCAAGCTAGCAAATGGGGCAAAATCGGGTGTCCTGGCCATCGGCGGCCCACATGTTCAGGTTTGGGCCAAGGATTCGGGTAAAAGAGAGTTTGCCGTTGAAACTGCACACCGTTCTGCGCCGCCAAAAGCCAAAAATCCACTAAATCACACCTTAAAAAGAGCAAGTTCTCGAGTGGTTCTTGCGTGGCTTTGGCTAGACGAACTTCGGATTGGTCGATTCCCACCACAAAACAGTCCGGGTAGCGTTTTGCCAGCACGACAGAGCTTTCCCCAGTTCCACAGCCTGCGTCCAACAGACAAGGTTGTTGGGGTGAGAACACCTTTAAGAAGGTTTCAAAAGCCCGTCGACTGTGGTCAGCCGGAGGTTTTCGAAAGGGCTTTTCCAAATGGCGTTGTGCGATTTTCTCAAGAAGCCCATGGGGCTGTGTCTGACGAGACGTGACGGGACGTGAATTTCCTACTGGGTAAGACGACTCGGGGAACATCCTTTCTCCTAGGTTACCGCCACTATAGGGGAGATTTCATCTTTTGAACAGAATAGTCTTGACGAGATATAATATTTTATCTATATATGAATAGGAGAGTAAATATGGCAAAGAAAATCTTGATCATTGGCGGCGTTGCGGGGGGAGCTACTGCAGCAGCCCGTTTACGACGTTTAGATGAAACTGCGGACATAACTGTCCTGGAACGTGGCCCGTATGTGTCGTTCGCAAATTGCGGATTGCCGTACTTTCTTTCAGGCGATATCAAGAAACGTTCACAACTTCTTCTTCAAACTCCTGAAGGCTTTTGGAGCCGTTACCGGGTCGAAGTCAAAACCCAAACCGAAGCCCTCGAAATTCTCCCAGCCTCTAAAACCGTAAAAGCACGAGGCCCCGAAGGGGAACTGGAGTTGAGCTACGATGCTTTAATATTAACCCAGGGCTCCAACCCTGTGGTCCCGCCGCTACCCGGCGTCACCCAAGAACACGTATTCAAACTTTGGACCATTCCTGACATGGATCGCATTCAGAAATTCTTGACCGAAAAAGCTCCAGCCACCGCTGTTATTGCGGGCGGCGGCTTTATCGGCCTGGAAATGGCTGAGGCCTTTCATCAACGTGGTATCAAAACTACCGTAGTGGAACTGGCCCCACAAATTATGGCGACCATGGACAAAGAATTTGCGGCTGCCGTGCAAAAACAGCTCGAAACCGACGGAGTGGCCGTCAAAACCGGGTTGGGTCTTTCGTCGATCGGTGCAAAGACCGTTCAGCTCAGTGATGGTTCCGAAATACCAGCGGACCTCGTTCTTCTCTCGGTGGGTGTACGTTCTGAACTCACCCTGGCTAAAGCCGCTGGGCTAGCGATAGGACCGGCTGGGGGACTTCAAGTGGACGAATACCTGAGAACCTCAGACCCAAATATCTGGGCAGCCGGGGACATGATCGAAACGGTCAACCTCATCAGCGGAAAAAAAGCTCGCATCCCCTTGGCTGGACCGGCCAATCGCCAAGGCCGTTTAGCGGCCACGAATATTGCCTCAACGTATGTTCCAGGGGTCACGCCCCGCCGGTATCGCGGTGCCTTTGGTTCTTCGGTAGTCAAAGTTTTTGATTCCACAGCGGCTTCCACAGGACTCACAGAAAAAGCAGCCAAAGAGGCGGGTTTTGAGGTAGGCACTTCCACCGTCCATAAAGGACACCATGCCGGTTATTACCCCGGGGCAGAACTCCTGAGTTTAAAACTTGTCTGGGAAAAGCCCACTGGCCGGCTTTTAGGAGCCCAAGCTTTTGGTAAACAAGGGGTCGAAAAACGAATTGACGCTCTGGCCGTCGCCCTCTTAGGAAAACTCACTGTCCAAGACCTGGCGGAAGCTGACTTTGCCTATGCGCCCCCCTATTCCTCGGCCAACGACCCG
>DAIDJJ010000225.1:0-3162 GCA_027451385.1 Spirochaetales bacterium
TCGCAGTTCTACCACGAAGATATTTTCCACTGATTTCCGTACAATTTCAACTGGTACAGTAGTGCCTTTACGTTTTTTATATTCATCCAAGCTTCTACTCTGTCTTGATCGACAAAGGTAATATCATCAACCTGTGCTTGTGATCGACTTGGTACCACAACAAAATTAAAATAATCTTCGAGATTTCTGATGGGGACACCTTTTAGAACAGGACTATTTTGAGTGAGTTGCTTTAAACGAGCTGGATCATTGTAGGCCCGGATATAGTCAGAATCCAGATAAGTCAACCATTGCTGATAGTCTTCATTTTGTATGATTTGATTTAGTTTTGTAATTAATTCACGAATTTCCTTGAGTGAGGAGGCATATTTTTCCTGTGAAACTTGAAATTTTCCCGTATTCAGTGGTGGAGAAACCTTCTGGATAGGGACTTGAGAAATTGGCGTAGGGGACTTTGAGGTTGTCGTGCAACCTAGAAAGAGTAGAAAAAAGGAGACAATGAAAAAAAATTTCATAGTGTCATTTTATTCCTGAATATCACCTTTGTCAAAACATTCTAGTCTTGAAATCCATTTCTTGACCAGATTTCAACTAAAGGCTAGGCTTATAGTCATGCAAGCAATTTTTCCTGGCACTTTTGACCCCCTGACAAATGGTCACCTCAATTTGATTGAACGCGCCAGTCGGATTCTTGATCGTTTGTTGGTTGTCGTTTCTATTAACCATCAAAAGAAGACCTTGTTCACAGCAGAAGAGCGTGTTGGCTTTCTCAAGGACACGGTGGGACACCTCAAGAATGTTGAAGTTCACCAATGGGATAAGCTCATTGTGGATTTTGCGGAAACAAAGGGCATTCAGACTTTGCTGAGAGGTGTTAGGGCATTTACAGATTTTGGCTATGAATTTGAACTTTCTATGGTAAATCGAGGTATCAATCCCAGAATTGAGACTTTTTTGATACCCACTGACCCTCGATATTTTGTTTTAAGATCCTCAGCCATTAAAGAGTTAGTCCTATTAGGTTGTGATGTTTCCACAATGGTTCCTGCTGTGGTAGAAAAAGCCCTGAAGTCACGAGCTGCTGAAGGAACTTTGGCATAAACCTACGACGAAGCCATTGTACAGAATGCTGGAGTTGACAACGTAAGGAAAAGCCATTATTATTTCTGAGATTTTTCTCTAAGGATAGGTTCATGGCAGTACCCAAATTTAATACTTCCAAGACACGAACCAGAAGACGTCGGTCCGCTAATATGAAGATGACTGTCCCCAATTTGGCGACATGCAGCAACTGTGGCAACCAAGTTCTTTTGCATCGTGTGTGTCCCAAATGCGGATTTTATCGTCAAAAGCAGGTTCTTGAACCCGAGACGATGGCTTAAGGTAAGTCTGAAAACTTAAGAACAGAATACTTAAGAACATTTTTCACCTAAGGAGTGACATGTGGACGAGTTGTTTGAGAAGCTCAAGAAGATTATTGTCGAGAAACTTGAAGTTGAAGAATCCAAAGTTGTACCTGAAAGCAAAATTCGGGAAGACCTGAATGCCGACAGCTTGGACACTTATGAACTTCTGTATGCGATTGAAGAAGAAATGGGGATCACAATTCCCGAAGATAAAGCTACCGAATTCGAAAAGGTCGGCGATGTCTTGGCTTACTTGAGAACACAGCAAAAGTAAGAGAGTGGATATTTTCGGAAAGGTAAAGAGTTCTCCTTCCTCTGAGTTGAGCTCAGAGAGAAGGAGAACTCTTAAGGACTTTGAACGTGCTTCTGGTGTGCGTTTTAATCACCATGAGTTACTAAATCAAGCATTTTCACACCGTTCTTATGCGAATGAAGTCCCTGGAATCCTTGAAAACAATGAACGGTTAGAGTTTTTAGGTGATTCTGTTTTGGGTCTGGTGGTTAGTGCTTACTTATATCATGTGCTAACGGATCGTCCTGAAGGTGAACTGGCGCGTATCAAGTCTTTTGTCGTTTCAGAAGATATTTTGTCTGAAGTAGCAAGACGTTTAAATGTCCATGAATGTCTTTTAATCGGTCGCGGTGAGGAAAACTCTGGCGGCAGGATGAAAAAAGGTTTATTGGCTGATGCCCTAGAGGCTGTTTTTGGGGCAATGTATTTAGATACTGGCTTTGAAGAAACACAAAAATTTATTTTAAAACTTTTAGTGCCTGAAATTAATAGGGTTTTAGAAGATCGACACAAGAAAGATTATAAAACGCTTTTACAAGAATTGGTTCAGAAAAACTATAAGACTTATCCACGTTATAATTTAGTGAACAAAACAGGCCCAGATCACGATAAAACTTTCTTTATGGAAGTCCAGGTGAATAATGTCACGATGGGTGAAGGCTGTGGTAAGAACAAAAAAGAAGCCGAGCAAATTGCCGCTGGTGAGGCTTATTCAAAACTTCAAACCCAATTGAATTTGGAGAAAGAAGGCCACGCTAAGAACTCTCTCGAATCCTAAGTCAATTCTTCGGGCCGTTCTTGAATAAGTTGACGCAATATAGTGTTCTCATTGAGCTGTGGTTTTTCCCAAACTAGGGCTAAAAGTTTGGAAAGGGTCAGACCAACCCGAGGCCCAGGTTGTACCCCAAGTTCTAAGAGTTCCTTGCCTGTTATAGCTAATTCTTTCAAAAAAATCGGTTCATCACTTGCACTGATCTGATCTAGAGATTGTTCCCAAGTCCCCCAATGGTCGGCTTGATCGGGGTACAAGTTTTTTAAAGAAGTCCACAATTGCGCCATGTCAGCTTTAAGAGCTCTCTGCCCCCAATGAAACATAGCTTTCTTCACTTCAGCAATGGTGGGGTCTGAGTTTGTCGCTGTAGCTAGTAAAGTTAAAAGTTTGATTTGTTCAGCTCTGTCCTGATTAGAGAAACAAAGAGCTCGTAGTTCGTCATCCCAATCGGAAAACGGAGCTTTTAAGCTTGAGGTTTCCAGCAGAAAGATTGTTCTCAGAAGGACTAAGCGAAAGGGCGCAGGCGTTCGATCAAGTTCTTTCCACACCTCAGGAGAAAAGCGAAAAGCCTGCAAGGAAGGGAAAATCCAACGCATCAAGTTTTCACTTTGCCAGGCTTTCACACCTCGTGAGGGGGAAGGGGCTAGGAGGGTTTTAACAGTTTCATCGCGAATTCTTTCACGAGAGAGTTT
>DAIDJJ010000226.1:0-3126 GCA_027451385.1 Spirochaetales bacterium
TTGACGTGCCAGGTAATCGTATGATATCTTGGCGAACCATTGGGGAGATTCCAGAGTGGCCAAATGGGGCAGACTGTAAATCTGTTGCGTATCGCTTCGTAGGTTCGAATCCTACTCTCCCCAAAAGCCTTCTTTTGAAGGCTTTTGTTTTTTTAGGAAGTTATGGCTGAACCATTTTATCATGCTGGTCTTCACTTCGAATGTACTCAGTGTCATGCTTGTTGTCGTCACGATCCTGGCTTTGTCTTTCTAGGACAGCAAGATTTAGACCGCCTTTCCCGACGTTTTTCCCTAAGTCGCGAAGCTTTTGTCCAGAAATATACGCGTTGGGTAGATTCTGATCGGGGAAAAATCCTCAGTCTTCTTGAAAAGAAAAACTTTGATTGTATATTTTGGTCTCAAGGGTGTCAGGTGTACGAAGATCGCCCGATCCAGTGTTCAACGTATCCCTTTTGGAAAACTCCCATGAAGTCAGAAGAAAATTGGCGTTGGGAAGGACGGTTTTGTCCTGGTATTCAACGGGGACCCTTGCACTCTCGTGAAGAAATTGAGCAAGCTTTGGCGGCTCGAGAGGCACAGCCTCCCATTACTTTTGAGGAATGGGAAGCTAGGTCATAAAGGCCAAGAAGGGGGCGACATGGAGTCCTTCCAGTTAGAACTCACCACCGAGCAAGCTATTGATCTGTACCGAATCTTGGTGAAAACTTCTTGCCCAGATAGCCTGGATCCGCTTTTTTTTGCCTTACAAAAAGTCTTGTTCTCTCGCTTAACAATTCAAGAAATGCAGGAGCTGAATACATCTTCATGAATGACGAAGTCAAACCCAAACGTCGACTTGGCAGAATCCTTGCGGCTTTAGTGAGTCTCGCGGTGCTCTTTCTGGCCTTAGGTGTGTATTTATATTTCGACTCCCCACTTGAACAGACAGACCGCGTCATCCGCTTTAAAATTCCTGCAGGGGCTACTCTCACTGAAACCGCTCAACGTTTAGAACAGCAAAAGCTGGTCCGTTCTGCCGTGCTTTTCCGAGTATTGTATGAGGTTTTTGGCAATGCTCGAGCATTTCCATCGGGAGTATTTGATATTCCTCAGGGGCTGAGTGCAGGGCATCTTGTCGCATACTTTCAATCCATTAAGCCGTTGACGGCTCGGATAACGATTCCCGAAGGGACTTCCTCCTTACAAATTGCGAAAATGTTGAAGGCCGCCAAGGTGCTTACTTCAACGACAACTTTTTTACAAGAACTGACAGATCCTGCGTTGCTGGCGCAATTTCACCTCAAACTTCCGACTTTAGATGGTCTTTTATTTCCCGATACGTACCTGTTTAATTATGATGAAGATCCTCAAGTCATCATTACTCGGATGGTAAACCGGTTCCGTGACAAAACCAAAAGCTTTATGGACTGGTCACAGCCTTCTTTTGAAAAGAATTTAATTCTAGCTTCGATTGTCGAACGGGAATACCGTGTTCCCGAAGAAGCTCCGATCATAGCCTCGGTTTTTCTAAACCGTTTACAAAAGCGAATCCGCTTAGCTTCTTGTGCGACTATCGAATACATCCTTACAGATATTGAAGGTCGTCCCCATCCAGACCGTATTTACTTTGTTGACACGAAAATTCCGTCGCCCTACAATACCTACTTACACTATGGACTTCCCCCCACAGTGATTTGCAACCCAGGTTTGGTGGCGCTCAAAGCGGCAGTTTTTCCCGCCAAAACCAATTACTTATATTTTGTTGTCGATAATGAAGCGAAGGGAACTCACAACTTTACGAGTTCGTGGCGGCAACATGAAAAAGCTCGTGAAGCCTATTTGGAATCCTACGTTTCCAAAGGATAGCGATGAAGTATTCGGATTCAGTCCTCCAAGAAATCCTTCAGAAAGCTGACCTCGTGGAAGTTGTCGGGGAGTTTGTCACTTTAAAACAAAATGGTCCCCGATGGTGGGGGTTGTGTCCCTTTCATCAAGAAAAATCTCCAAGTTTTACTGTGAATCCTACCCAGGGCTTTTTCTATTGCTTTGGGTGTCAAGAAAAAGGGAATGCCTACCATTTTTTGATGAAAACTCAGCACTTGAGTTTTCAAGAAGCTGTCAAAAAACTTGCCGATAAAACTGGAGTGCTTCTCGAAGCCGATGAGCCAGATAATCCTGAAGAACGGGATAAAAAGGCTTTATTTCAGCTTCTGGAACGTGTCGCGGGGACATTCCACCATATTCTTTTGAATTCTGAAGAAGCCCATATCGCCAGACAAGTCCTAGAAACTCGAAAAATCACTCCGGCAATTATAGAGCAGTTTGGCCTTGGTTTTGTCCCTTCGGACCGCCGCTGGTTAAAGAACTTTTTAATAAAAAAAAGTTTTGATTCTGAGTTTTTATCTAAATCGGGGCTCTTTAGTGCCAACTATCCGGATATCTGTTTGTTTTCGGGTCGTTTAGTCTTTCCCATTCGGAATGCTTCTGGTCAAGTCGTTGCCTTTGGGGGGCGGATTTTAGGAAATGCCGAGGGCGTAAAATATATCAATTCTCCAGAAACTCTCCTATTTCAGAAACGAAAAACCTTGTTTGCTTTTGATCAAGCGTTGCCCAACTTACGGACACTAGGGACTGTCCATCTTTGCGAAGGCTATATGGATGCCCTTTCCCTGCATCAAGCTGGGATCAAAACTGCGGTAGCCCCCTTGGGAACGGCTTTAACAGAAGACCATATCCGACTTCTACTTCGCTATGTGCGTACGGTGGTTTGTGTATTTGACAGCGATGAAGCTGGTCAAAAGGCTGCCGTTAAGGCTGTAGAGCTTTGCTTACCGTTTGATTTAGAAACTCGTGTCGTTACGGTTCAGCATGGAAAAGACCCTTCAGAAATCCTTGAAAAAGAAGGGGAAGAGGCTGTAAGAGAATTAGTCTTGACTTCGAGTCGGGGCTTTGATTTTCTTTTAAATTTCTATTACAATTTTTACAACAAAAGTTCGATGTTTGATTGGAAGGGTTTTTCGCAAGTAATTTTTGGTTTGGTCAAAAAAATCCCTTCTCAAGTGAGGCAAGAAACTTTGATGAAAATTGTGGCAGACCGCTTAGAGGTCACTGAAGAGGCCCTGTGGAAGGATTTTCGTACAGGTACTC
>DAIDJJ010000227.1:0-3125 GCA_027451385.1 Spirochaetales bacterium
GTGACAAGCCCCATCCCCCGAGATTGGAGATTGCGGCTTGGCTACGGCTTTTCTTAAGGGTAACTTAACAACAGCCCCGTCCACGGGGGTGATTACGGTGAACACGGGAACCCCAGGCTCGAGTGATATCTACGGCTACGATACCTCCATCTATGGCAAAGAATATTTTGACCTGAGTGACCCCAACTTTGCTAACTATCCCAACAGCGAACTAATCACGCCTCAAGGGGAAATTCATATTTTCGTCTTACCGCTCAACCCGACCTCGTCAACGCAAGGAAATGGCGGGTACTTGGGGTATTTCTATGGTGGAGATAACTATAAAGCAACCTATGAAGGCGATTCTAATCAGAAGATTATGTTTCAACTGGATTCGCAGATGTTGGCGAATCCCAGTATAGATGGGAGCAATTCTCTTTCGAACCTCCCCACCCAGGGCTGGTCAGACCGCTATTCGACTAACACCACCACCGTTTCGTATTGGCCCAATCAGATGCTTTCAACTTTAGCCCATGAGTTTCAGCACATGATCCACTTTTACCAAAAGCAGGTTTTGCAAAATGTCAATGCAGACACGCAAACTTGGATCAACGAGATGTGTTCGATGGTCACCGAAGATTTTGTGGCTTCCTCGCTGGGTACGCTTGGGCCGCGGGGGGTGCCGTATACCAATGGTCAATATACGTATAACCCGGGGCAATTATGGAATACCTCTAGCGGAACCGGGAATGATACAGGTTCCCGCCTCGCTTTTTTCAATAATTCGTATACGCTGGGGGTCGAAAACTGGAATTTAAGCGACCCTTTGACTAGCTATGGGGTGGCGTACGCGTTTGGGGCTTGGCTAGCCAGGAACTATGGGGGGCCTCAGTTATTTCATGCCATTGTCGACAGCCCCTACACGACGGATCAAGCCGTCGTCAATGCCGTTAATACGGTGAATGGGTATACGGGCTCGTCAGCCGTGACCATGGCCCAGTTAGTGGAACAATGGGCCGCAACCATGCTTTTAGGGGCACAAGCCGACCAAGGGGTGCCATACGAACTTTCGGCACCGCTAGCCACACCGCCGTATGCCTTTACCCCGTCAGCCATTCAAGATGGGCCAGGGCCGGCTCAAACCTTCCATTATGGTTCGGTGAATCCGGATGACTATTACCCCGTTTCTGATAACACCAACCAAGCTCAATTTACTTCAAAGACAGCGGGGCCCTTGGTCTATTCAAACCTATCTGGGGTGAGTTCCTTGCCTCCTTTAGCTTTTTATTACTATGCCTTGAACTCGGGACAGGCTCTTTCTGGTTCTGTGACGTTTCAGGTCACCTTGCCGCCTAAAGTAGAGCTTCAAGCCGTGGTGTTGCCGTGAAGTTTCCTCGTGCTCAAGGTCTAAGAATCGCGATATTGTTGTTGGGGCTGGCGTTAGGAGCGGGACCAGCGCTAGCCTCGGGTCAAGCTGAAAAATCCCAATTGACCTTGATCGGGGTTTTATCTGTTCGTGGAAATATGCCCTTTACCTACTTGTCCTTGGCAACGACTCAACACGTTTGGCGTTTAACCGGTCCCCAGGTGGTCGCCTTACAAGCTTATCAAAATCAGGTTGCAAAACTCGTTGTCGAAGTTGAAACCCCTCCACACCCTGGACACCTGACCCCGCCTGTAGCGCGGGTACTTCAGTGGAAAATCCTTAAACCTTCTGAGACTCCTCAATGACGCTGGACTATTTGTCGCAAGGCTTAGAAAAACTCGGGTTGACAGAAGCCCAACACCCTGGGTTAGCCTCGCGCTTAAGAGCGTATGAAGCCTTGGTTCAGCGCGAAAACGATCGTTTTGGCTTAGTGAGGCTTCACAAAGACGATGATTTTGTCAAAAAGCACCTTTTAGATTCTTTGGCTCCCTGGCAACTGTTGGCGAACTTGCCTGACCCTAAGCATATCATAGACTTGGGGAGCGGAGCGGGGCTGCCTGGGATTCCCCTAGCTTTAGCGTTTCCTCACTGGCGTATAACTTTGGCAGAACGGAAAGAAAAACGAGTACACTTCTTGAAGCTGGCAGTTGAAGAGTTATCGTTGTCAAATGTCGAACTTTGGCCATACCAGTTTGAGGAACTCAAAGAAAAATTCCCTGTGGTGGTCTTTCGGGCCTTTTCCCCTTTAGACCCAGCTTTGTTGAAGGTCCTGAAAAAGCTTTTGACACCGAAAGGGTGGACTTTAGCCTATAAAGGACGGCAGGATGTGCTGGAGGCTGAGGTAAGGAGCGTGCAAACACGGATTTCAGAAGTGCAAGTGGTCAAGCTTGAGGTGCCCTTTTTGGATGAAGAACGTCATGCCGTTGTTTTCCAGCTCAAGTAAAAAGAAGAAAGCCAACGTCCTTTGATTCTTTAAAGGCTAGACATAGCCTTTAAAAGCCCATCTTTTTCGACAAGATCAATTAAGCGAGCTTCCACAAACTGCTTTGCGGTTTGCGTAAAAGTTCCTGCTGTCACACAAAAACCGCGTCCTGCGCGAATCTCTTTGAGCCGTGCCTGCATATCCCGTAAGAATAATTCCCCCACCTGGGCATTTGAACGAATAAACCGAAATAAGATCAAGTCTTCCCACTTGCTCGTGCTCACTTCGCAGGTAATATCGGCGTATTCATTCTTATTGACGGTCACATCTTGAATCTTAACGGCGGCCTTAGGAAAAAAGGTGTAGGTAAGACTTCGACAGAGGGTAACAAATTCAGAGGTGGGAGCCATCATATAAATTTGAAGGTTTTTATTGGAATGGAACTCTGACAAGCGGCGAATCTGTTCGGGCACATCTTTATAAGAGGGATTGATATTGCGAATTTCCTTGTATTGCCGGAGGGCCGCCTCCATGTTTTGCACCTGCACATAAGCCGCTGCTAAACGGTAATGCATTTCCAGAAGCAAATCTTCGGGAACTTTTTGATGCCTTAAACCAATTTCTAAATCTTCAATCGAAGCTTCGTATTGACGGCTATTGAAATGGACGGTTCCCGCAAACAGTGCGGCTTGAGGACCCACCTCGGGGTCTGGACGAAGATGCATAAAGATTTTTACAGCATTATCTGCTTGGCCAAGTTCAAAATACGTTTGGGCCAGAAAGAATAAAGATTCTTTG
>DAIDJJ010000228.1:0-3030 GCA_027451385.1 Spirochaetales bacterium
TTCTGCTCTTGGATAAAGCTTGAATACAGATCAGCCATCAAACAAATCAAAGCTTGGTCAGGCCAGGAAACCACACCACTCGTGCTGTTTTCACCTTCAGGAGCAAAGACTTTTCTCCACCCCGAAGCAGAAAGGATAAACCCAGACAAGGCCGTTGTCAGGTCTTCTGCGCGTGGGCTATAGTGGGGATCAAGGGATGGAAAAGTGTCCGGTTTCACTAAAGCTACTCCTGAGCTAAGCTAGCGGAAACTCCCTTGTCCTGTCAATAAAGTGGGTATTGTCGATGTCTATGAATTGGGTTGAAATCAATGAGGTTTTGAAAGAGTTGAAGCTTGAAGGAGCAATTCTACAAAACGTTCGACAGCACAATTTTCGTTGTTTTTATTTGAATTTTTTTCACGCCGAAGGGCATAGCACACTCCTGATTTCCTTAGAACCTGGACGCACTCGTTTACATCCAGTGTCCCAGTTTCCTCCAGGTCGAGCCGCCGTGCTTCGGTGGACGCAGTTCGTCAAAGCTCACCTTGTGGGAAAAAAAGTTGTATTTGTTCAGCAACACGGGCAAGAGCGACTTGTTGAGTTTCGTTTTGCTTCGCAGGAGAGTGACCTTAGTCTGATGGTGCGGTTGTGGAGTGGGGCAGGGAACCTTTTTGTCGTTGAAAAGGGAATCATTCTGGAAGCAGCCTTTCGCCGCCCAGGGGCAGGTGAAGTCTCAGGAGGCCAATGGATAGCCCCTTCTTCACGTCCGACTGAAAAAGAATTTACTCTTCGAGCTTTACCGGGAACTGGTTCATACGGGGAACGCTTGGCAGCTTTCTATGGGCAGGGTGTTGATCTAGAGGCCCTCCGAACTCGTTTAACCCAAACCTGGTCGCGCCGCCTAGAAGGACTTGAACTCCAGAAGAAAAGATTACAAGACCGGTTAGAGCAATCTAAAAAACAACAAGATTATCAAACTTGGGGAGATTTATTAACTTCCTACGCCTGGCAAATTCATCCGGGCGATAAAGAATTGCAGGTTGTCGACTGGCGGGATGAAAGCCAAGTGATTATTCCTTTAGAGGCGAAACGAACGCCGTTTGAAAATGCCCAGCTTTGGTACAAGAAAGCTCGAAAAGTTCGTGAGGCTGCCGAGTTAGCACATCAGGAATTGCCTTTAGTGGAAGCCGCGATTCTTTCGTGTCGTCAGCGGCAAGAAGAAATTTACCACGCTGACGAAACCCAACTCCCCATTTTAGAGAAGCGTTTGGGCCAATTGTTCAAGACGACTACAGCGACCGTAACGGGACGCCCTGGTGTGGAGTTTATCTCAGGAGACTTTAAAATCTGGGTAGGCCGAAATGCTCGAGAAAGCGACGAACTGTTTCGTCATTGGATCAAAGGTTCCGATTGGTGGATGCATACTCGAGATGTTCCTGGAGGTTTTGTGTTTGTGAGAGGTCCCCGAGGAAAATCTGTTCCTTTAGAGGTCCTTTTGGATGCAGGGACTTTAGCGATATGGTACAGCAAAGCCAAGAACGAACAAGAGGCGGATTTGTACTACACCCAGGCTAAATACTTAAGAAGAGTAAAAAACGGACCCGCAGGAAAAGTGATCCCCTCTCAGGAAAAAAATCTCCATCTCAAGGTTGAGCCTCTAAGGCTTAATCGCCTTCTGAAAGCCTCAAATAGCGAGGAATTATGACCAGAATAGCGATGAATCATAGACAGAAGCAAAACATAAAAGCCAAGGAAAAGGTATGAAAACAGTTTTAACCTTTACTTCAGAACAGCCTGAGGTGTTATCAGTTTTAGTTGAGCTTTCTCCTACTTCAGCTGACACCACACAACTGATTCGCCAAAGCCGAGGGACGGGGTATTTGGTTTGGGGCAATCAATTCGCTCGTTGGGAAGCCCGGGGACAAGCTGTGCGTGAGGGGATTGCCCTTCAAGCCCCTTGGCCTTGGGAAAATCCCACCAATTTTCAAAGTCTCAACCGAGATCAAATGAAAGCGGCTCCTGTTGAGCTTTGGTCTGCTTTGATTTTTTTATGTGACAAAATGGAAAGCTCAGAACAAAACTCTATGCCCGACCTCCTGGTGGGGGCCCTTCTTCCCTTTCAAGCTTCTGGCCAGTTCGGTTGGTTATTTCTGCCTCCTATTCGTGAAAAATTGGCGGCCTTAGCCACGGATTCAGAACGTGCTGCTTGGCGACCTTTGTTGCATCCTGATTATCGAGGTTCAGCATCGTGGCAGTTTTTTCTTTCCTCGTGCTTACTTGAACGCTCTTGGGGGCATTTGCCATGGGCTGAGCCCGATGAGACGAAAGAACGACAAGCCCTACGGGGTTGGGCAAACCAAAAAGCCGAACGCTGGCTGGTAGGAGCCGATCAAAAGTTCAAAACCTTGTTGTCTTCAGCTTGGAAGGGGCAACCTCAGCCTTGGTCAACCTGGCAAGACTGGTTAGCCACTTCGGCTACGTCAAACACTCAATTTTCATTTCCACCACTTTTAGAGCAAGCTTGGCAAAGAAAACAACAACGACAGCAATTCTGGCGGCAAAAAGGAACGTTAATTTTTGGAATATCTGCCGTTGTCGTGGCCGTGGCCAGTTTTCTTATAGCTTTCTTAGGTCCTCTTTTGGGGCCTCATCCCGAGGATTCTTGGTCTCGGTCTCGGGTGGTTCGAGGCTACTATCAGGCCTGGAATGACATGGATTCGCAAACCCTGTCACACTTAGTTCGGGATGACGGAGGTACCTCCGTGTTGAAAGCTGATCACGAAAGGCTTGCCTCAGAATTTGTGTTGCGCCAGGTTCGTATGGCCTATGAACACCGCAACCCTTTTGAATCCCCACAAAAGTGGATAGCGGCAGGAAAACCTGTTTTACCTGTAGGTCAATTTGTTCGAGGAGATATCGATCTGAAGTTTCAAGAACTGACTCCTTTTGTTTGGCAAGCTCAATATCAGCAGTGGGTTTCTGTCCCTCATCAAAAAGAGTCAGCGGTCCCTCAGCCCTCTTTGGTTTTAGGGAGTCAGGTTACAGATAAGC
>DAIDJJ010000229.1:0-3024 GCA_027451385.1 Spirochaetales bacterium
TTTGGGTGGCGTCATTGCTTCACCATTGGCTAAGCAAATGGCAGAACGGTTGATTCGTTTAGAAGGGATACCTAAAGATGGTGAAACGGTTGTCGATCAATCCTCAAGTGTTCGGTTACCGCCCCCCCCTGTCTTGACGGTAGGTCAAACGATGCCAGATTTAAAGGGCTTAGCAAAACGGACTTTACTCCCTTTGCTGGATCAACCTGGGTTGCAAGTGACCATTCACGGGGATGGGTGGGTGGTTCAACAAGAACCGGCACCAGGAACCCCCTTAACTCCGGATACCAAAGTCGTCTTAGACCTGAAATGAGACACTTATGAGTTTTCTTACGGCGAATTTAGAGGTTTTACAACGTCGATTTCCAACCTTGTATGAGGATTTATGCCGTCTTCCCCCTCCAGAGGTGGAAGAACCTCGCTTAGCCCCCTCACGATCGGAAGAACCAACCTTATATTATGGTGGTCGTTTGGCGTATAGTGCCTATCAGCCGCGTCGAGACGCTGAACGAGCTTTACCTCAGCTTGACCCTACTTGGGATGCTTTTGTTCTAGTCGGTTGGGGGTTGGGCTATGCCGCACAGGTTATCGTTCAAAGAGCTTCAGATTTGCCCTTAATCATTGTTGAACCTGACCAGAGAGTTTTTTTACTGAGTTTACAGGCTTTGGACCTGACCAAAGTTTTTCAGCATTCCTTTTTGGTATTAGCGGTCGGCCAAGAGGCCTGTCAAACAGAGTTATGGCAGCAGTTTAGTTTTCGGGATGTTGGGCTTCATCAGCTTCGCTGTGTCAGCGAGGTTTTCCCCGCATGGATAGCTCAATGGGACGATTGTCGGCGAACCTCTCAAGCCCAAGCTCGAGTCAATGAAGATACGCTGAAGCGCTTTTTTCCGTTGTGGCTTCGCAATCACGCGCGAAACCGCAAGACTTCGGGATGGCATCCCTTAATGGAACTTAAAGGGAGAGCCAAGGGAAAGGCCGTTGTCATTGCGGCAGCAGGGCCCTCCTTAACAGAATCTTTGTCTTTTTTGAAGAAATACCGTTCTCGTTATGTGCTGATTGCTGTAGACACTGCTTATTCTCTTTTAGTCCGCCAAGGTTTGGCACCCGACTTTTTAACAGTGGGCGATGGTCAGTACTGGAATGCTCGGCATCTTGACGATGGTGTTTTACCAAGTACTCAAATTGTGACAGATTTTTCTGTTTCACCGCGAGTGTTTCGTTGGGCTCAGCAAATCTATGTCTCAGGTTGTCAAGTTCCTTTCCTGAGAGGGTGGGAACAAAAAGCCGGATTTGCCTCGGAGGTATTACCCAGCGGAGGTTCGGTTGCCACGATGGCATGGTCGTTAGCCAAATACTTGGAAGCCGCAGAAGTCTGGTTTGCCGGTTTGGACTTGGGCTACACGAAGGGTACCCATGCTCAAGGAAGCCAATTTGAAGAAGGTTTTTTACGCCAGGGCTATCGTCTAAAACCTGCAGAAACCTTGGGGTTTCGCCTGCTTAGTGAAGCTTCGTTGACCTGGCGGGAAGGGGTAACTGCCCCGGTTCGCTCGGATCTTCGCATGGATTTGTACCGAGCCTGGTTAGAAAAAGACGTTGCCCGTTCCCCAGAACTACCAGTCTGGAATTTGAGTTCCTCCGGTTCACTCATAAAAGGATTAAAAAGACCTGTAGGAGAAATTCCTGTGCCTTTTGGAGCTGACGCAAGGTCTAACTCAGCGGTCAATGATTCCGGTTACTCTAGCAAAATAAGCCCCAAAGACAATCAGCCTGTTCATGACCAGGGGGTAAACTTAAGGTGGAATATACCTCGCGTCAGTTCAGCCTTAAATAGGCTCTTGGCGACTTGGCCACAGACCTCTTTACACGATGAAAAGCAAGAAATTCGAGAAGAATTTCTGAGTTCCTGGAAGGCTACCGAAGCCCTAATGCGAGAATCTTGGGGCGACTTAACTTGGACCTTTTTGACTCACACGGCGGTAAGAACTTGGGAAACCTTTCCTGGACCGCGATCCCTTGCACGTCTTAAAGAGGTTGTTGTCGTTCTTCTGTCGATTGCCGAGTTGGCGGAAACTCTTTCTCTTTATGAACAAAATTGAAAATAAATTCATTTTAACAATTTTCCGGTTAAGAAAATCAAAGGCCAGCCGATATAGAAAAAGAGCGAGATGAATCGCCAACGCAACGGTATGCCTGTCTTACGACGTCCAGAGGCATACCGTTTTTTTTTGCCTAGACTAGAATAAGTGGAAATTAGTCACCAGTTAGTGGGGAAAAAAGATTTAAGTGGATAGTTATAGGTTTTACATTTTAAAAAATTAAATATAATAATTTATTATCTTAAGCTAAGGTAAATAAGTCAGATACACATGTGTCGATAAAGAGGATAATAATGCGTAATTTAACCATTATTTTATGTCTACCATTCTTGTTGAATATCTCCTGTCAAAAAAATCACAAAGATTTCTCAGTCATATCAACACCCAGGGTTTATGTCGCTTCAGTAGCTCCTCAAAAGAAAAATGAGCTTGATAATTGGTATTGTCTTGATACATCATCCGACGGCGTGAAATTAGTAGGGACAACAACCGCTGGCAAAATATTTGTTTCTCACAATAGCGGTATTTCATGGAAAAAAGTGGATCTTGGTAGACCAACCACACCTGGGCGTGTGGTTATGAATTCTTCTGGCTCGAATGTCTATATTTATTTCAATCGAAAAATACATGAGTCCGAGCCTTCTTTAATTTTGAGTGTCGATGGTGGGGATAGTTGGTCTGTTGCCAACATTAAAGGAGTAGTCTATTCAGTCTCTTTAGATCGAAGTGGTAAAACCATTCTTGCGGGCTCATATCTAAGCGAAAATTCTGGTTTCACCTGGAAAGTGGTTGCCCCCTTGGTTTCTCAAAAACCCAGACCAGTGCTAGCAACAGCAGTCTCCACTTATGGGAAGTGCTTAGCATTAATTGAGGCTGGAAAAGTATTCCAATCACTTGATGGTGGAAAATCGTGCAGTGAATTTAA
>DAIDJJ010000230.1:0-2966 GCA_027451385.1 Spirochaetales bacterium
AGGATTTTTCACGTGAGGGCAACTCCTTAGGGCAAAGAGCATACTCGTTTGTGGGTCGTGAGTCTAGAAACTTGAGACAGCTCAAGGTTCAAACTCTCGTCCGTGCCAGCAACGCGGGGGCAATTTTGTCTAAAGGAAAAACATCTTTGGCGGCACCTAGGGCAATCGCCTCTTTGGGCATTCCGAAAACGATGCTGGTCGCTTCATCTTGCGCGACCGTATAGCCGCCGGCCTCTTTAATTTGCAAAAGCCCAGCGGCACCGTCCTTGCCCATTCCGGTTAAAAGGGCGGCGGCAGTGTTTTGTCCCGCTTCTTCCGCGACCGAACGAAAGAGAATATCCACGGCGGGACGTTGATGATGGACCTTGGGTCCCTCGGCAACCTTGAGGTAATAATCCTTACCACGGGCTTTGATGAGGAGGTGCTTATTCCCGGGGGCTAAGTACACGGTGCCTGGTTCGGCCATTTGACCATCTTGAGCTTCGACAACTTTGACCGCACAAAGGCTGTTCAGCCGGTCAGCGTAGGTAGCCGTAAATTTTTCGGGCATATGAATGACGCAGACAGTGGGCGGGGCATCGGGTGTAAAGGCCCGGAACAAAGTTTCCAGAGCAATGGTACCGCCTGTTGAAGCTCCCACCGCAATTAATTTATTTGTAGCGGCAAACCGTGCTAAGGTGGCTCGCGTTGTCAATTTTTGGGCATGCACCGACTGGGCGGCCTGGGCCGCCTTGGCAGCTTGAGCTTGGTTGAAAGCCGCTTGTTGTCGAATCTTGGTAAAGTCACACTGACTGGCGGCCAAGAGTTTTTCTTTCAGAAGATCGAGACTGTCTGCCACGCTATAGGAGCCACCGGGCTTAGGGATGATATCGAGAGCTCCTAGTTCTAAGGCCTCTAAAGAAGCGGCGTTGCGGCCGTCGGTCAAAGAGCTGAGTACCACGACGGGGATGGGAAAATACTTCATCAGGTGACGAAGAAAAGTAAGCCCATCCATTCGCGGCATTTCGAGGTCTAAGGTGATCACATCCACGGCTTTACGCGCTAGAATCTCGCGGGCGACATAGGGGTCTGGGGCGGCTCCGGCTAGGGTAAACCGGGGGTCCGCTGTCAGGCTTTGAGATAAAATTTCTCTGACGACCGCCGAATCATCAATAATCAAAACGCGAAGGGGCGGGTTTACGTCAAATACTGCCATGATAGTCTCCCGGAGGCTGTTTCAAAGACGACTTTGCGCCCTCGGTTGCCTCCTGTTTCTCGGTGAACAACGGCAATCCCTTGACGGCGTAGGGAACGCTCTGCCATTGCCAAGTTTTCGGTTACGGCCGCCAGTGAAGTTTGGTTATCTGCAATCGAAGCTCCACCGAGGATACGGGCTGTCAGGTCTTCGTGGCGAGACCCTAACTCTCGCAGACATTGAAATAAAACTTTCATCGCGACATCGCCGTACTTAGTCGAGGGCTGTGCCGGGGGGGCTTGGGGGTAGACAATATGATTGGCTCCCCCGCATTTCAACCGCTGATCAAAAAGGAACACACTGACACAAGAGCCGAGAACCGTTTCAATCAGGACCGGGTCTGCAGAAGCGTAGACCCAACCGGGCTTGAGGTAGTACTTGGTCATTACCTGTGCTCACTTTTTCCTAAACTAGCGCGAATCATAGTTTTTTGTTGTACACAGAGGTAAAGACCGATTCGACACGGTCACTCAGGTGCATCAAGGTCTCGGAATGGCCAATGAACAAGTAGCCGAAGTCGCTTAAATTATCCAAAAGGTTGTCGATGACGCGCTGTTGTGTCGGTTTGTCAAAGTAAATCAGAACATTGCGGCAAAAGACGTAGTCAAACTTGGCTTGAAATCGAAACGAGTCTAACAAGTTGAGTTTTTTGGCCACCAGATAACTTTTCAGAAAATCTTTGACACGGTAATTGCCGTCAGGCGTACGGTCAAAGTATTTGAAAAGGAGGTCGGGGGGCACTTCTCGAATCCTTTGGGGGTGATAGACACCTTGCTTCATGTGCAGTAAGACGTCGCGGTTGATGTCCGAGGCGACAACCAAAAAGCTGACAATCCCGGCTTCAAGTAATTCAATGATGATCGAATACACCTCTTCGCCCGTGGAAGCTGCGGCAACCCAGATGAGTGGTTTGTTCAACCCCTTCACCTGGATATCCCGTCGGAGAATCTTGAGGTGATTCGATTCCCGAAAGAAAAAGGTGTGGTTGGTCGTGACGGCATTGATCAAACCTTCCAGGAGCTCTTGGTTTCCACTGATCAGGTCGCTCAGTAACGCTTGAGGATCGGTGTAGCCGCTGACGCGCAAAAAGCGCGACAGCTTGCTCACCAAGAGGTAATCCTTTTGCTCGCCTATGAAGATCCCGGATTCTTTCTGGATGAGATCCCGAAAGCGGTCCAAAATCTCTGCACTCAGCGTGCCTAGGTCACTCATCATTTTAAATCTTCATCATCCTCAAACGGGATCAGTTGTTCGGGATTGACTTCCCGAGTCTTGCCAGGACGTGGCGCGTGGTGCGGCAACGACAGGGTTTGTGCCGAATGCGCCTTGGAGGCAGGGCTATGCGAGGTCGTATGCGCTGTAGCGTGTGAGGCTGGGGTTCTGGTGGCCGTAACCGTTTCGTGCGTCTCGATTCCCGAAACCAGTTTCGAAAGCTGAGCCACAATCTCATTGAGCGAAGCGACTTGCGATTGCAGTTCTTGAGCGGCACTGGCCGTCTCTTCAGCACTCGACGCGTTGGCTTGAACAACTTCGTCAAACTGAACTATGGCTTTGTTGACCTGTTCAATTCCTGTGTCTTGCTGACGTGAAGCCGATTCGACTTCGCGGGCCATTTCGCTGACTTTTTTGCCGACCGAAACGATTTCTTGGAAGAGTTCACCTAACTTGGTGGCGATGTCCAACCCTGCTTGCGATTTGCGAATGGAGCCTTCAATCATTTCGGCGGTTTCTT
>DAIDJJ010000231.1:0-2953 GCA_027451385.1 Spirochaetales bacterium
TCTCGGGCTTTTTTATTGAAATTCAAAACCTCAACAACTCGGGATTTGTGATCATTCCCACATTCTTAAGTTTAGGCCGTACGCGGGATTCTCGCACCTCTTTCGCATGAGTTATGTGACAGCAGTGCGAGTAAGGCTAGGAAATAATCGCGGGAGGCGACAACAGGCCGGTGCGTTGAATCTGTTACCGTTGATCGAGAAAGGAATGAACCTGAAAGAGCTTCTATTGAAACCCAATGGTAATTGTGTGTTTTTTTGTATGGGAATCTATACTGGAAGGAAGGAGGTGTGAATACGTCGAGAATGGCGACGGTACGGAACGAACGAATTGATATACGGGCGAAGGCCGAGGTAAAAGCCGTTATCGAGAGAGCTGCTCAATTAAAACATACCTCGGTGTCGGCATACCTGTTGGATTCCGCCTTAGAAAAGGCAACGGCTGATCTGCGGGCGGCCGAGAGCTTGATTCTGGGGGATGCTGACCGGGACCGTTTCTTTGCCGCCTTGGAGAACCCGCCGGAACCGAACGAAGCCCTACGGAAACTCTTTGCGAAGAAGTGGAGCTGGGAGTCTTGAAACCCCGCTTGGTAGCGGTCTCGAAAGCCGATTTGAAAAAGTCCTTTGACTGCGGCTATCCGGTCTTGAACGACTACCTACGGTTATACGCCTTGAAAAACGACCGACTGTTGATAGGAAAGACTTTTGTGGCGGTGGACGAGGACGGAGGAGAAATCGCGGGATACGTGACGCTGTCTAACGCTGAGGTTGAGGCCCGGAGGTTCCCGGAGGAACTTCAAAAGAAACTCCCGCGCTACCCTGTTCCCGCCCTCCGAATTGGGAAACTTGCGGTTGATACGAAGTTCCGACATCTGGGCGTGGGATCGTGGCTTTTGTACCGGGCGATAGAGAAAGCTCCGTTTTCCTCCTCGTGGCACACAATCTTTGTTAGGCGAATTTTCCATACCGTTCCAAAAAGTCAGCCACTTGCATGATGTTGGTGGTCCCAAATTTCTCTAGGACAAGTAGATCATTATCCCCAGTCACAATAACGTCTGCATCCGCTTCAAGCGCACACTCAAGAATAATATGATCATCAACATCACGAACTATGTCTATGACTTTTCTGGACGGGAAAATGAGTTCGCTCATTTCTTCGATTTCATGAAGAAATAGATTGACTATTCGTTTTTCTAGCTGAAATTTATCTCTTGAAAGAATACCGAAAATTTCATCAAGTATTTCCCTGGAAATAAAGAGTTCATCTTTGCCATCAAATACTCTCTCGAGGAGCAATTTCGGTTTTCCACCCCAAAGAAGCGCAGAAATAATTACATTTGTATCAAGGACCAGCCTCATTTTTTAGTTTTTCTTCTCTGATCTTTTATCTCATCGAGTAGCTCTTCATCAGTCATTGATAGTTCACGCCCAACAGAGAATCCAATTCTGAAAATCTGATCCCATTTCTGCTTTCGTTGAATATAGAACCGTGCAGCTTCACGAATCAATTCAGAACGACTACGAGCTTCGTCTTTGGCAACGAGGTCAATTTCTTTTAGTAGCTCGTCTTGGAAAGAAATGTTGACTGTAGACACCCCCATGTATGTCCTCCAACTCAAAATATACAATCTTTGTATATTTACGTCAAATTTTCAAAGACTTTTCCCCTGCCCAAAGGGTCCGCTGTTTTAACCTGCAGGTTCGGCTGGCGCGGAACTTGCGCATGCAAGATCCGTGACACCGCCTTTCTCAACAAAGTTCACGATGTTGGAATTAAAGTGCCTTTTGGCAACTTCAATGTTCAAGTACTCTCTGGGGCAATTCAGGCCAATCTTATCGACAACCATTCTTGCATAACCAACATCGTATACTGAGGGCATTTGAACATGCAAAAACTTTGAGCCCCTTATCATGGACAAGGTCTCTTGTTTGCACACTTCTAAGGTGTACGAGAAATCTTGAGGTCGCCTCGATTCCCCAACAAAATCACTTAGGTCAAACTCAATTTCTGACCAGTCTGGTTCAACGATTGGAAAACTTACCGGGAGAGAATGCATTGGATTCCACGATGGAGTCCACATCGGATTCATCGCGGGATAAAACTGAGGTATGGATTGGTTTTGAAGTTCGAAAATAGGTGTGATTAACATGATTTGCCTCCTTTCGTCTTTTTTGCTTTTGAAGCGTGTGAAGGGCCAACAGCCTGAACACTATTTGCCTTCAACCACTCTTCGATAACAGTTCGGTCGAAGAACACTCTTGCACCGATCCGTACATGAGGAATCTTTTGCTCGGCTACCAAGTGGTAGATTGTCGAGACAGCGATCCTCGCTAAATTGTGAAACTCTGTCACGTTTAGCAAAGGTTCCATAAAATACCTCCAGGGACAGCTCTTTGTTTTGTTTGTTTTGTGTCTATCCCATGAGGATGTTTACAAGGATTTTTTTCTAAAAATGGAAACTGGGGTAAACGGCGTTATAGGTCACTTTGACGGGTTTCAAGGAGGATTCATCGAATCAGTGGGGAAAGTGACTCAGAATCGATTCAGGGGGTAACTTTTACAGGGGTTTTGGGAGGGGAATTGGTGAGAGTTTCAAAAGTCAGGTATGATGGGCAAGTTCAAGTTCATCAGGATGATAGACCTGTTTCGCCCACTCCACCTTATCGAAATCAAACCAAGTACAAATAACATCCCCCGTTTGCATCCCCAAAGCTCGTTGGTTATTGGCCATGACTTTTTTGAACCCGGAGAGGTCCTTGGCATCAAGATCGACTAAGCTTTCTACACTCATGATCTTTGTCTGACCCTTGAGCCGAACGTTGTCACCGACGTCGAAGATTGATTTCATTTTAACCCCTCCCCATTTTAAAGTTTTCGTCTAAATGTGGGAAGCGTCAACCTCAAGTTCTTTTTATTACAAAAAAGAAGGACCCCAACGGAGGCCCTTGCCATTTT
>DAIDJJ010000232.1:0-2950 GCA_027451385.1 Spirochaetales bacterium
GGGTTGTGGTTTCTGGGAATGTCGCAAGGACTCTTAGCCCACACAACCCCTGATGGGTGGGGACAACCGTGGCAGGATCCCAACTTGGTCGAACTCTTCGGCTATTACAAAGGGATACTCTTTCACCCCCTGGCCTCGGGTGCCTATTGGACCAACGCCTCGGTTCCCGACAAAAATGGCTATCTTCAAACGTCCTTTTTAGGGGGCGTGGCTTTGAATCTCATGACAAAAACCAACCTTCACAATTTAAAAGAAGGCTTAGCGTTGGAAGCTTCTGGGGAATGGGCCCCTGAAAAGCTACAATCGGTGGGGGTGGACTTTCAACGCGTCACGGCGATTGCCCAGGGCTTTATACCTTTGTACGACAGCGATCCGGCTCAAAGACTGAACGCTTTTAGCGTTTTGGGCGGCTGGAATCTCGCCTTAGATCAGCTTTGGGGCAACACCATTCCTGCACAAGAATTGCAACTCATCGGCGGCCGACTGCTAGACGGTGTTGGCGGCTGGGTCGAAGGCGCCGGGGGAGCGATTCGCGGGGTCGATATCGGCCGCTATGATGGAACGCAAAAGGCCGTCTTCAACGCCGAAGTCCGCTTTAATCTGCCGGGTTTTGAAATCACCCAACCCTGGAATATTCCGTTTATTGACAAAACGTTAGATTTTGTTCCTGGTCTGATCGCCTATTCTGATGCTGGCTGGTGGAATGGGGTGACGGGGCTAACCGGAGGAAGTGCCCTCACAGCTGGATTCGGAATCTTTCTCGCCGTTTTAAAGTATGGCCAGGTCGCCGTCTACAACGACCACTGGTTAGCGGGCGGATCGGTGTACGAACCTCACAGTTTTGAGTGGCACGCCGAACTCGGCATGCATTTCTAAAAAAGCTTCACCAAGGTGAAACTCAGACTTTTAGACATAGGATTAGATTCTTGGTAATTAAACTCAAACTTGGTGATATTAGGGAGAATATCTGCCAACCTGTTAGATTCTTCCTATTTTCTTGTCTCAAAGATATTCTTGACCATTTCCTTCTTCATGGTTCTGTAAACATAGTAGTCCGAGTCGATAGAGATAATTTCCGAAACCTCAAGGCGTTCGGCTAAAATCATCAAGATTGCATCCGCCAAATCCATGGGAACATTATTATATTTCTTTGTCAGGGCTATAATACTCTTGATATCCGTTTCCGCAATGTCCTCGATTTTGAGGCCGCCGCGGTCGCACCATGTCAAAAAATCTAGCTGGCACGGTACGGAAAATGAAAGCATATGACAAACTTCGGCGATGACAGGCCATGTTGTTATAAGTCGATCTTTGATTTGAGGAATAAAGGAAATTATCGAAGTGTGGTAGCTATCCTTTTTATCGAAAAGGGCAATAAGCGGCCCAGCATCAATGAGAATGTTTTTCAAGGAGAATCTTCTTTATTCTTTCTTTGTAAGTAACGGAACGATCAGAATCCTCACTTCCATATTTTCCAAAGAGGTCTCTGCCGAGCTCATATGGAGTTTTCTTGTGTAGATGTTTCTCTATATATTCAGAAAGTGCAGTACGAATTACTTCTGTTTTTGTCGTGTTTTCAATATGAGTAAGTGCTTCAAGTTGGGCTTCCATCTCATCTGGCAGACGAATAGTGACCATGAATCGCCTCCTGATTTACAAAATGTAAGACAAGTAAGTTAGTTTGTCAAACCAGGACACCGAGCAGTTAAATCACTCTATGCCGTCACGTTCACCATTTTCGGTCTTCCACATATCTCCGAGCTTTGACTTAAGAAAAGATGACCTGGATTGTTCACTCATATCCACTTACATTTAACTGGCACTTTCCCCCCAAAAAATTCCCAGCGTGGTTTAGACTCGAAACCGCGCTGCTCATGAAACAATCCTAGAGCGGGCTCTTTTTCTTGTCCCCAGGCTTTTTTCTCAAACCTTCACAGCCGGCCCACAACTTCAGCTTCACCAGTCCTCATTTTCAGCCTCTTCAACACTTTTGGAGTCAAAGCAACACACAAGAAAAAAACATAGTATTTAACAACATCAAAGTAATACATCATTCCAAAGTAACTATTTTGAACTTTTTTCAATATCAATTACATTTTTGTTGTTTTTACTCTTGATTATTTCTTCAATGTTCATCACATTAGGAACAGATGGTTTTTGAAAAATCTTTCGTTGAAAGATTTGAATCACTTTGTTCAGACGCGAAACTCGCAAAAAGGAGCATAAAATGAGAAAATCAGGACTTCTCATCACCGCTTTAATCTCAATCGCCGCTTATGGGTTTGCGGATACCCCTGCCCCCGCCCTTCAAGTCAGCGGCTACCTCGAAACAGGCGCCCGCCTGATCAAGTCCAGCAATTATTTTGCTTCGGGACTTTATGGGGACTTATTCAATGACAACACAGCTTCTCCTGGAGGCCGGTTTGACCTCATCGGGAACTACACCAACGGGACAAATGGGGTCACCCTCAAACTGAGAACCGATGAAAATATTTCTCCTAACCCTGCTACGAGCGCCTACAATGCCCCCATTGTTTACAATGCCTTTGCTTGGTCCTACTTAGGGGCTCAAAAAGCCTTTATGCTGAAAGGCGGCATCATCGGCGATTCCACGTTTACGACCCTCGGTGACTATGGCTTCTTTATGCTGGACTCAGCCCCCGGGATTGAACTGTCTTGGTTCCCCGCCTCGGGTTGGACCGTGGGGGGATTCTTAGCGGCCCCAGCTTTCCAAGTCAGCAGTTCTCCCAGTTACTGGGACAACCCATGGTTTTTGGGCGTAGCGTACTCAAGTTCTTCCTTTTCGTTTAATGCGGGCTGGACGTATGGCGCAACGAATGCGAATGCTTACGGAACTCTTGGAACGGATTCCGGAATTTCTGGTCTCAACAACGTGACCGCCAGTTTCTCGTACACCGGCGGGCCTTTGTTTGCCGCTGCGGAATACTGC
>DAIDJJ010000233.1:0-2926 GCA_027451385.1 Spirochaetales bacterium
TGTGCGTGAAGAACCTCAATTAGATTCCGGCCTCGTGACCATGTTGAGGGGCGGGACCATTGTTGAAATCGTGACTTCGTCGAGTACCGAACAAACCATTGAAGGTAAAAAGGGACGCTGGTACGAAATACAGTACCAAGGCCGCCTGGGATGGGTCTTTGGCCCCTACCTGAAAATCTTTGATTCACTGGATAAGGCAAGAAATGCGGCCGAAGAAGGTCCCAGTCAATCCGACACAGGACGATAAAACGAGGATTTTTACGACTTCATTAACCGCAAAAAAGCTTGATGAAGAGCGGTGTCCTGTGTCAATTCGGGGTGAAAACTCGCGGCCAAGATATTCTCTTGTTGAACGGCTACAGGAAGATCTTCGTAACTGGCTAGGATGCGAACACGGGAGCCAACACGGGTAATTTGAGGGGCGCGAATGAAAATTCCCGCCATGTAGGGGGGAAGATTTTCCCCTTGAAGTTTGACCTGGGCTTCAAAGCTATAGATTTGACGTCCATAGGCGTTGCGTTTCACGTCGACATCCAAAACATTCAATAAAGGCTGGGCACTGCCTTCTGCCTGATGTGACAAAAGGATCAGGCCGGCACAAGTGCCAAAAACACACAGACCAGCCTGAATCTTTTTTCGTAAAGGCTCCAAAAGATTATGAAGAACGAGGAGTTTACCGATGGTAGTACTTTCTCCACCAGGAATAATCAACCCGGAAATATGATCAATTTCCTCGAGTGTAGAGACTTTATGAGCTTCTACTCCCAAAGTGGACAACATTCTCAAGTGAGGATCATAGCCTCCTTGCAGACCAAGTACACCAACCGGCTTCATTACCAACCCCGCAACGCTAACTTTTGAGTATCATTGAGCTGGCGCACATCGACACCAGGAATGGGTTCGCCTAAATCATAGGAAATCTCGGCTAGTTTCTTGGGATCCTTATAGGAAGCAACCGCTTCGACAATTGCCTTGGCTCGTCTTTTGGGGTCAGCAGACTTAAAAATCCCTGACCCGACAAACACAGTTTCAGCCCCTAACTGCATCATTAAGGCCGCGTCAGCGGGTGTAGCTACTCCGCCAGCCGAGAAATTGGGCACAGGAAGTTTACCAGTTTGGGAGACTTCAACGACTAAATCGTAGGGGGCTCCTAGGTTTTTGGCAAAGGTCATGAGTTCTTCTCGGGGAGTTCTGGTCAACTGACGAATCTGACCCATTAGGGTGCGCATATGTCGTACCGCTTCGATGACGTTGCCTGTTCCAGCTTCACCTTTAGTACGGATCAAGGCAGCCCCTTCACCAATACGACGCAGAGCTTCCCCCAAGTCGCGGCAACCACAAACAAAAGGAACCTTGAAACCATGTTTATCAACATGGAATTCATCATCTGCGGGGGTCAACACTTCGCTTTCATCGATAAAGTCAATGTCTAGGGCTTCTAGGATTTGGGCTTCCACGAAGTGACCAATCCGGCATTTGGCCATCACAGGAATACTGACGGTTTTCTGAATCTCCTGAATCATTTTAGGGTCAGACATTCTGGCAACGCCGCCTTGTACACGAATATCTGCCGGGACACGTTCAAGTGCCATGACCGCAATGGCACCAGCTTCTTCAGCAATCTTGGCTTCGCTCGCGTTGGTAACGTCCATAATGACGCCGCCTTTGAGCATTTCTGCCAGACCTACTTTGGTTTTCCAAGTAGCAGTCTGACGCGAGGACCAGGAGGTTTCACTCATCTTTACACTTCCTTACAGGATAGAGAATGGGGCGAATTTAGCCCTGAAAACTGGAAAAGTCAAGAATGACAGAAACTGTGTTGTCGGACCTGACGGACAAAGTCTGTAAAAGGGAGTATCTTGTCCTTATTATGGGAAACTTTTTTCGAATCGGATTAGTTTTTATTTGGGGAACCCTTGTGACTGGGTTTGCCTTGGCGCAAACACCTCTACCTCTCACTCCTCAAGACTGGCAAAAAGAACGACGGGAAGTGTTTCCTGAGCTGAAACTCCTGCCAGGTTGGTCTTCAAGTTTGTCGGCGTTAGCTTTAGCTCATGCCCAAGATTTGATTCGTCGTGGTGTACTTTCTCATCGTGATGCACAAGGGCGAGATACTGCCCAACGTGCCGGGGAAGCGGGTCTACCACCAGGGGAGTACGGTGAGGTTGTCGGTGCAGGTCCCCAATGGGAGAAGATATGGCAAGCTTGGCGAAAAAGTCCCCCCCACCGAGAACTGTTATTAGAACCACATTGGCTAGCCTGGGGAGGAGCTACCGTTCAAGACGGTAACGTCTTAGTGTGTGTCATTGACGAGTACCGCTAAACACATCCCGGGCCAGCTTGTGGTCCGTCAAGGTGGCAAGCTTGTTAGGGTTCTGGCCGTCGTTCGGGTATGGAGGTAACTTCTTGAGGATTTTTCAAAGGGGAAAGAAATAACCCACAAAAACATTGACCATATTCTTGAATGTCTTGAAGGGCATAGTGACAAGGACAAACGATATCATGATCGGCTTCTTGCCCTTCAGCGTCACGGCAGGGACAATAAGGTTTGCCTTTTTGAAGTGCAATTTGTGCCAGGCTTTGGGTGACATGCTCTGTTAGATCCTGATCGGGATTCAAGACCCAACCACGGTGTGAGGCGACTTGAGCTGCATACTTTTTACCGGAATCTTTTTCATTCCAATTCATCGACGGGCCTCACCTCAGTGATTTCTTCGTGGGGAATGCCTAACATTTCTTCCCATTGTCGTTTGATAAAACCAATGGTCATTTTGCTACGATCTACGACGAGAGCTGGATATGATAAGCTGGATTGAAACTTGGTACGGAATTCTTCCTTAACTTTTTGTTTTAGTTCGGGGGGGATGAGGTCTAGATAAATAAAACGGTACGCAAAATCTTGCGACTGGAGGAATTCCATCCCCCT
>DAIDJJ010000234.1:0-2819 GCA_027451385.1 Spirochaetales bacterium
ACCTTTAAACATTAATTTTGTTTTCGTCAACATTTCAATTTCAATACACACATAAGCAACATAATTTTTGATCATTAAAGTTATATAATTTAAAATATCAAAGAAAATAAAAAATTGCAAGAAAAAAAATTAATTAATTATTAATATAAAGTAATAAATGTTAATTACATTATATCAACATTCTAAGTTCTTTAATATTGATAAAATCTCTATTTTTCAAACTTCTAACCACAAAAACTGGCATTTTTTCCCATATTTACCAACATTTCGTAGTCCCCTCTATCCCAGAGGGTAGACTAAGTCCTTTGTAGGTTTTCGAAACAAAAGAAATTGTACACCAAGTTTATCAATCCAACACTGAATCTCGTCCGCTTCTTCCAATTGTTCTCAAATGCATTCCCTTCATCGAATTCTCCATAAACGCAAAAACGTGTTCGACTCGAGATCGTGTGAATACTTCCGAATGTCTTCTTCACTTCGACCAGACCAGCTTGAATTTCCTCAAAGGAAGTTACATCAACGGATTTTACCAAAGTTGACCTTTGAAAGGTTTCATTCACACCCCACTTTGCCGCCATAACCCCCAGGAGCGTTCCCAAAGGACTTCTTGTCGCGGTCTACCTTGGATGGCACGAGCAAGACAATCGTCGTCTATGCCCTTTTGTCTCAGAAAGGACCCCCAACCATCGGGGCGCTCAGCTGACCACCATTTTTTCCAGGTGGCTTCGTCTAGGATTCGAGTTTCTGCGGCTGTCAAAAGCTGTGTTCCTTCAGGAAGTGGAGGCATTCCTTGAGTCAGAAACTCTGTCTCAAGCTGCCTTAATTGAAGCCACTCATCGGTAGTAAAAAGATTTTCAGAAAGAAAATTGAGAAGACGAGGCCCTTTGTCACGTAAAGAAAAGATCCAAGTTGCTTCAGCATGATCAGCCAAAAAAGGTTTAAAGTTTTCATAGGAGTCTTGGGGGTCAGACTCTGTAAGCATCTGAGGTGGCCAACCCCAGACGAGAATGGCTTCAAACCTAAGACCAGATTCTTTCCAACTCGGATCAGGCTTTCTAAAGCCTCCCTCAACCAGCAAAGCCCCAGCAGGAATGTGAAAACCTGCCGTTTCAGCTTCGGTAGGTCGGCTCGTCCAAACACCCCCTTCAGGCACATGATAAAGCGCTTCTCGGGTTAAGAGAAAGCCTTTATCTTCGGCAACCCATATTCGGTCATGACGACGAAGTTCTAGGGCCTTAAAGACTTGTGAAAGAAGCTTTTCTTCTGCTCTCTGCACAGCAGCTTGGGATCGTTGAACCCAAGGGTTCAAGGAAGCCCCTGTAAAAGTTAGGTTTTCCGAATCCATCACGTCCAGATCTAGAAGCAAGTCGCGGCGACGCCAAACCTCGGCACGTATAGGTTTTTCCCATCCTGAATCACTAGGCTCATAAAAGACTCGACCTATAAGTTTTGACGGGAGATAATGCTGAGCCACCCAATGTTCTCGAAACGCATGGGGGTAGAGATACCCTTGTCCGTGACCAAAGCCTTTTCCGTCTCGGCTGGCATCTTTCAGGGCATTCGGAACTTCGGTTCTTTCCTCTTGAATATTTTTCAAAGCCTCAAAATAGCCTGAGGTGCTGTTGCTTTTGGGGCATACCGCCAAATACAAAGCCGCCTGAGCCAAAGCATACTGACCTTCAGGAAGTCCGACTTTTTCGAATGCACGGTATGCGGCTTCCACGATCACGAGCGCTTGAGGATCAGCCAACCCGACATCTTCACTGGCACTAATGAGCATTCTTCTCCATAAAAATTGGGGGTCTTCTCCCGCCGCGACCATCTTGGCTAACCAATACAATGCGGCATCTGGATCGCTTCCGCGTAGGGATTTGATAAACGCGGAAATCGTATCAAAATGATAATCGCCGTCTTTATCATAGAGGACAACTTTTTTTTGAAGGCTCTCTTCGGCCATCGTCAAGGTTACCGGGATGACCGTTCCAGGCTGAGGGGGAAAAGGGTTGACGGCACTTTCTACGGCAAGTTCTAATGCATTTAAAAGGCTACGGGCATCACCGGCCGAAATCCTGATCAAATGCTCTAAAGCAGGTTCCTCAATTTTGACCTCGTAATGACCATAACCACGGTCTTTATCTTGGAGGGTTTGCTCTACAATCGAACGCAAACCTTTTTCATCCAATGGCAAAAGTTGAAAGATACGGGAGCGAGAAACTAACGCGGCATTGACTTCAAAAAAGGGATTTTCCGTGGTGGCCCCAATGAGTAAGAAAGTTCCATTTTCGACCCAGGGTAAAAGCGCATCTTGTTGAGAACGGTTCCAGCGGTGCACTTCATCCACAAATAATATCGTTTTGCGGCCTCTTAAATCTCTTTCGTTCTTGGCCGTTTCTAAAATCTCGCGGAGGTCTTTTACCCCTGTCAAAACGGCATTCAGTGCTAAAAAAACTCCTTGGGTTTTGGCGGCAATTAACCGGGCTAAAGTTGTTTTTCCTGTTCCTGGTGGTCCATAAAATAGGACGCTAGTGAGGTGATCGGATTCAATCGCTCGACGAAGTAAACGGCCTGGTGCCAGAATGTGTTCTTGGCCTACAAATTCTTCAAGATTACGAGGCCGCATTCGACTGGCCAAGGGTTCATAAGTGGGCTTAGCGGACCGGAACAGTTCCATACCTCCATGGTAACGGAAAAAATCGAATCTGGGGAGTCTGCCAGTGGACCAGGCGTAATCCGCAACTAAGACAGGTGAAACTTGACTAAACCTGTCGTTTAACCTATTTTGGGCCGGTGGATGCACAACGACAATGTCAGGTTTACTC
>DAIDJJ010000235.1:0-2756 GCA_027451385.1 Spirochaetales bacterium
GAATTTTATCAAACCCCTTAATTTTTTTGCGGGAATCAACAATAATGAGTACACTCGGACTTTTGGCGACCCTGTCATCCTTACCGCTTTCGACCACCTGGGCACTTTCTGATCTCGGAGAGTTCAGGGGAATGCAGGAGGTGTTTACACGGTCCGCCCCCCAGATTCTCAAGACACTCAAAGACTTTTCACTCGTCGAAAGTGCTGTTTCTTCGAATCGAATCGAGGGCGTTCATGTTGATGGTAGGCGGGTGGGGACCGTTGTCTTTGGCCAATCTCCAATTCGGGACCGGGATGAAGAAGAAATTCGTGGTTATAAGCACGCACTTGACCTGATTTATGGTGCTCCACAGTCACTTCCGATCTCCTGTGAAACTATCAAAACCCTGCACCGTTTGACGCGAGGAAACATCTGGGACGCTGGCATTTGGAAGGATCGAGACGGGGAGATTATCGAGAAGTACCCAGACGGTCGTGAGCGCATACGCTTTCACACTGTTTTAGCGACTCAAACACCAGCTGCGATGGATGAACTTGTCTCTCTGTACAATGACTTGCTTCGTGTTAAAGTGGTCCCGCCCCTGGTTCTTATTGCTGCATTCAATCTTGATTTTCTATGCATCCACCCTTTTCGTGATGGAAATGGTAGGGTTTCTCGGCTGTTACTGGCCCTGCAGTTGGTGCAATCTGGGTATGAGGTCGGTAGATATTTAAGTTTGGAGCGACTCATCGAGACCAACAAGGAACGATACTACGAAACCCTTGAAATCAGCTCCCAGGGTTGGCATGAGTCCAGTCATGATCCCTGGCCCTACATCAATTATCTATTGTTTATCCTCAAGACTGCCTACAAGGACTTTGAAGAGCGGGCCCAACGGGTTAAACCTGTTTTGGGAGCCAAGACCCAGGCTGTGGAAGAGGCAATCCGAAGCTTTACGGGTCATTTTACCATTTCTGAAATCCAAACCAATTGTCCTAAAGTCAGTCTTGAATTGATTCGTAAAGTCCTAAAGCAGTTGAAGGCCCAAGGTGCCATCGAACCGATTAGTTTCGGTCGAAAGGCTGCGTGGAACAAGAAGGCCGAAAGTCGGTACTGGGAATTAAAGTAGGTAAAGAAGTAGGTAATTGTGTTGAAAGATACTTGAAATCAGAGAATATTCGTGTCCCAAACGACGATCAAGCTCATCATAAGCCGGGAATAAAGAAATCTTTGGCCGAAAGGTCTTAAAATTGAGTATCTTAGACATTAAGAGTGTAGGAGGTATTGTTATGAACGTAGCGCAGTTGGAACGGATGAAAAGCGGGAAAGGCTTTATCGCGGCCCTTGATCAAAGCGGCGGAAGCACGCCGAAGGCCCTGGAGCTGTACGGCATCGCGAAAAATGCCTATTCGACCGAAGAGCAGATGTTTGAATTAGTCCACAAGATGCGGTCACGGCTTATGGAAAGCCCTTCTTTCACCAAAGATCGTATTCTTGCGGCCATTCTATTTGAAAAGACCATGGATTCCAAAGTGGAAGGTCTGTACAGCGCGGATTATCTTTGGGAAAAGAAGGGGATTGTCACCTTTTTGAAAGTTGACAATGGTCTTGCGGAAAAGCAAAACGGGGCTCAGCTGATGAAGCCCATTCCTGGACTTGAAAAGCTTCTGGAGAGGGCTGGTGAGCGGCATATCTTTGGAACCAAAATGCGTTCGGTCATTTTGGAGGCCAATCCAGCGGGAATCAAGGCCGTCGTTGACCAGCAATTTGCTCTGGCAAAAACCATCATGGGAGCGGGCCTGGTTCCTATTATTGAGCCAGAGGTGGATATTCATTCTCCTAATAAGAGGGAGGCTGAAAAGATCCTGAAAGATGAGCTGATGACGTACCTGAAAGCCCTAAGTTCCCCTGAGCTGGTCATGTTGAAACTGACGCTTCCCGACGAGGAGAATTTTTATGAGGAATTCACGCGGTTTCCTCAGGTGCTTCGGGTGGTGGCTCTGTCGGGAGGTTATTCACGGGACGAGGCGAACCAAAAACTGGAGCGAAACCGTTCTGTGATCGCAAGCTTTTCTCGGGCCTTATCCGAAGGGTTGCGTGCAGATCAAACCCAAAAGGAGTTTGATGCAACCCTCGATAAGTCTATTGAAAGCATTTATCAGGCCTCGATCACCTAAGTTCAAGCACGGCTTGACAAGAGTCGCACCCTAAGTTTTTCCTAGAATGGCCTCGATTTGGAAATCCCCCGACCCTAGGAGCAACGATGGAGTCCTTTTCCCTTGAGCCGTTTCCCTCAGACTACGTTTTAAAAAGCATACCGCTCAAGTTTGCCGGGGTCGATTTAACCCTCAAGGTTTCGCATGCTTTGTTTTCGTCGCACCAAATTGATGAAGGAACTCTCCTGTTGCTAAAAACCTTGGCCCAAAAGCGAGTCGAATTTTCCGGCAAGGCCCTGGATTTAGGCTGTGGAACTGGTCCTTTAGCGTTGTCTTTGGCCAAACGCTACCCCGGCTTAGCGGTAGAGGCCCGGGATCGTTCCCTCTTAGCCTGCTCCTTTACCGCTGAAAACGCACGAGTCAATCGAGTCAACGTGGGGGTGAAACCAGCCCTTTTAGGGGATCTTGAAGCTCAGCGTTACGATCTGGTGGTGGCCAATATTCCCGCTAAAGCAGGGGCCCCTGTACTTCGGTGGTGGTGGAAGCGGCTGAGGGGCCTAGTTGCACCTCAAGGTCTCGTGGCGGTAGTGGTGGTGGCACCTTTAGCCGAGTCGATCCTG
>DAIDJJ010000236.1:0-2740 GCA_027451385.1 Spirochaetales bacterium
CCAGCTTTTGTGGTGGCAAGAAACCATGAAGCCATCTATCACTTCCGTCCAAAAACCCCTCAGCAAGCTTTTGCATCTGGGCGAAGACTTAGCTGAGGCTTGGGACGACCAAGAAGAGCGCCCCCCCGAAGTTCAAGAACTCAAAACGACTTTACGCCGTTTAGAGGGCTTGGCCCAAACCCTGGACCGCTTCAACCAATGGGACGGAGTTTCTGAGGATGTATTTTGGTTTCAAAAAGGCCGGGACGCCTTGGGGCAAACATTTATAACATGGACTATTTCCCCATTGAGTGTTCGGCAAGTCTTTCAAGAAGCTGTGTTTAAACCCTTTTCGACCGTGATGTTTACGTCGGCAACCTTGGCCGTACAGGGAAAGTTCACGTATTGGGGGGGACGACTGGGTTTGGATCTTGTCCCCACTACGCGTCGCTTATTGGGTCTTTTTCCTTCGCCCTACGATTATGCCTCTCGGGTGGTGGTGGGCATTCCCTCCGACCTCCCCCCACCGGACAGTGAGTCCTTTACCCCCTTTGTGGCCGAATACCTCATTGAGCTCTTGAAGGCCTGCGGTGGCAGTGCACTCGTCCTTTTTACTTCGTATGACGCCCTAAAAAAAGCTTACGCCACCGTGAGACCTGCGTTGGCTGACGAGGGCATTCCTGTCTATCGACAAGGGGAAGAAGATCGTTCTCGGCTCTTAGAGCGCTTTAAGCGGGAAGTTTCGAGTGTGCTCATGGCAACAGATAGCTTTTGGGAGGGAGTAGACAGCCCCGGAGAAACTTTAAGCCTGGTTGTCTTGGTGAGGCTACCGTTTCGGGTTCCCAGTGAACCCGTTCTGGCCGCCAGACTAGAAGCCCTCAAACGCTCAGGAGCAGATGCGTTTATGTCCTATAGCTTGCCCGAAGCAGTTATGAAATTTCAACAGGGATTTGGTCGGTTGATTCGCCATTCGTCGGACTATGGGGCTATTGTCATCCTAGATAATCGCTTGATCCATAAGGCTTATGGGCAAGTTTTTTTATCTTCTGTGCCCGAAACACCCCGTTGGGTTCTGCCCCGAAGACAGCTTACGACAAAGGTCTCAGAATTTTTGGATTCTTGGCGTCATCCAGAAAGCCCCTTGCCCAAGGGTGCAAAAATCGAGTACGGTAGCACCACGCAAGAGGAAGAGGGTTATGGGTATTCGGGGTGAAGTTTTTTCTACCAAAACATCGACGGGGAAGCGGACTTATTTTTTCAACATCAAAGAAAACCGTCATGGCGATCTGTTTTTGAACATGGTAGAAAGTAAAAAACAGGTGGATAGTTCCTTTGAGCGTCATTCGATGGTGGTCTTTGAAGAAGACCTGGAAACCTTTTTAGACGGATTAAACCAGGCAGTTGCGTTTCTTAAAGCGGAAAAGAAAGCGGCAAAACCTGCCCCCGAGCGACCGGTTCGCTATCGGGCTGTGGTTCGTGACCGTGACCGTGATTCACCGCGAGACCGAGACACCAAGCGCGACTACGACGAATAATTTGGCGGTTCTTTCCAACGAAAGCTTTTTCGGTGAATGATCGAGGGACCGTGTGTCAGAAGGGCTCGCCGGTGGGCGACTGTCGGGTAACCTTTGTGTATTTCAAAGCCGTATCTGTCGTCTAACCAAGACCAGCGAATCATCCAATGATCTCGGGCAACCTTAGCGACAATGGATGCCGCGCTGACGCAGGGAATCAAGGAATCGCCACGAACAACAGCCTTACCGGGTATCGGGAGACTAGGCCATTGATTTCCATCTACATAGGCAAACGTGGAGGGGAACCCCATCGCTTCGTAAGCACGCCGCATGGCGAGCAGGCTTGCCTGCAAAATGTTGATACGGTCAATTTCTTCGGGCCAGCTCCACCCAATCCCCACGTGCGCTTGTGCAAGAATGAGGCGAAAGGCCCGTTCCCGAGCTTTTTCTGTCATCGATTTGCTGTCGGCGACTTCATGAAGTGGAAAATCCTCTTTTAAAAGAACACAGGCTGCCGTCACAGGACCGGCCAAGGGGCCTCGCCCGGCTTCATCTAGCCCGCAAATCCGTTGACCTAGGTTTTTCCCTGGGTTTTCCATGGTGACCGCCTTGAACTTTACCCGTTTGCTTTACCTTGCGCTTTTCTGGACTGAATGTTAAAGTTAAACAGAAAATTGTTCTTGTGCCCAGGGGTCATCTTTGTTTTTGAAAAGTATGGAGATCTTTGGCTTCAAGTCTTTTGCAGACCGTAGCCGGATCGAATTTACGCCGGGAATTACCGCCCTGCTAGGCCCCAACGGCTGCGGCAAGAGCAATGTTGTAGATGCTCTCAAATGGGTGCTCGGCGAGCAAGCCAGCCGGTCTTTGCGTGCTGATAAGATGGAAGATCTCATCTTCAATGGTACCGAATCTCGCAAAGCGCTAGCCGTCGCCGAAGTCAGCCTTACCTTGTCCAACGAAACTCGTGTGCTCAACCTCGATGTGGCAGAAATCTGCGTCAAGCGGCGGTTATACCGTTCGGGGGAAAGTGAGTACTTCATCAATGAGACTCCCGTCAAGCTCAAAGAAGTTCGAGAGCTTTTTTATGATACTGGGGTGGGTAAATCGGCCTATTCTGTCATGGAACAGGGTCGCATTGATCAAATCCTTTCCACGAAACCAGAAGAACGACGCTATTTGTTCGAAGAAGCCGCAGGGATTACCAAGACACGAATGAGGGGTCAAGAGGCAGAGCGAAAGCTAGAAAA
>DAIDJJ010000237.1:0-2411 GCA_027451385.1 Spirochaetales bacterium
GACATCCTTCGCCAAAAGACTGAGGCTGTTCCTCAGATTGATCAGGGAATTGCTGAGCTGTCGGCTGCTATGCTGACGACCATGGTAGAAGGACACGGTATTGGACTAGCCGGACCTCAGGTGGGGCAGTTGTTATCGCTCTTTGTAGCGCAAGACGAAAATGGGAAACCGTATGTCTTTATTAACCCAGAAATTACAGGTACCAGCCTGGAAACTGTCGGCTATGAAGAAGGTTGTTTGTCCCTTCCAGGGATTTTTGAAGAAGTGATCCGTCCCCAAGCTGTTCAAATTCAAGCCTGGAACGAGAAGGGGCGGTTTTTTAAAATGGAATGCACGGGGCTTTTGGCTCGCGTTATCCAACACGAACTGGATCACCTAAAAGGAACGCTTTTTATTGACTACCTCACGCCTCCCAAACGAGAGCGTTTGCTCAAGCTTTACGAAAAGAAAAGCCGCCAATGAAAATCCTTTTTGCGGGTACCCCTGAAATTGCGGTGCCCTGCTTGAAAATGCTAGTTGAGAAGGCTCAGGTCGAAGTGCTGACTAACCCCGATGCCCCCTCGGGGCGTTCGGGACAGCCCCGCCCGTCGCCGGTCAAAGCGGCTGCCTTAGACTTGGGTCTTCAGGTTCATCAGCCGCTTCATCTGGATGCCGCCTTTCGACAGAGTTTGCCGAACTTCGACCTGTTAGTCAGCTTTGCCTATGGTAAAATCTTTGGACCTCGCTTTTTGGAGCTTTTTCCTTGGGGTGGACTCAATGTACATCCTTCGCTCTTGCCGCGTTGGCGAGGCCCCTCACCCCTTACGGCATCCATTTTAGCGGGGGACCACGAAACCGGGATTTGTGTTCAGACTTTGGCTCTCGGTATGGATGAAGGAGACCTTGTGGTGTGTTTAAAACGTCCCTTGGAAGGGAAGGAAACCACAGAAAGTCTAACTTTGTGGGCCAGCGAAGCTGCCCCGCCTCTTTTAGCTGAGGCTGTAGAGAAAGTCGCTCAGGGGGAACGGCGGTTTACACCCCAGCAAGGGGAAGCCGTCTATTGTCAAAAAATTCTCAAAGAAAATGGTCTTTTGGACTGGAAAAAATCTGCCCGGGAGTTAGACGCTCAGGTGAGAGCCTTTACCCCCTGGCCGTCCTCTTGGACGTTCTGGCGGGGACAAACTCTAACCTTACGCCAAGTTCGTGCCCTCGAGGGGGGGCCTAAGGGTGAACCCGGCCGTGTGCTTGTGCTAGACAAGTCGGAAGGGATTTTGGTACAAACAGGTAGCGGCCTTTTGGCGCTCCGCGAGCTCCAGCTGGCGGGAAGAAAACCTTTGGATTTCCGCAGTTTTGCAAATGGAACCCGAGACTTTGTCGGTTCCCTTCTCGGAGAAGAAACATGAAATTGCCCTTACCACGCCGAAAGACGCCAAAATCTCCTTGGTTTCGAGACTTTTTAGTCAAAGTTTTGCCGACTAAGGCTGATGACCCTGAAACACAACTTTACAAAAAAGTGGCCTACGTGATCGTTGGGATGATTATCCTGACCTTCGTTTTGGCGTTTATTGTTTTTTCGTTCAGCCTTCGAGGACGTGAAGAAACGATGGTTCCCAAGGTTGTGGGTGAAGATGCCATCACAGCCATTCAAGAACTCCAAGATAAAGCTCTCATTCCGCGAATTCAAACTCAGTATTCTAACGACCCAAGGCAAAAAGGAACGGTGGTAAGCCAAGATCCACAAGGCGGCATTTTAGTTCGTGAAGGTCGTCGCATTACCCTTTGGGTTTCAAAGGGCGCTGTCATTGATAAAGTTGAGAACTATCTGGGCCAGAACTTGAATGATGTGGAACTTCACTTACGCTCTTTGTTCTCGACCCAAGCTCAGGCCATCGTGACGGTAGAAGATACCCCGACTTACGTTTGGGATTCGGCTCCCGAGGGTACAGTTCTTGAACAAAAGCCTGCTCCCGGCACCCCTATTACCGGAAACGTGACGTTGCACTTTGTGATTAGCCGTGGGCCTCGGGGCCAAATGGTCGTGCTGGGCTCGTATGTTGGTCAAAACTACCTGAACGTGATGAGTCAACTTGCGGCTCAAAACATCCCCTTTGTCTTTAAAGCCCGCAGTGCCGAAGGGAAAGAGCAATCCGGTCTCGTGGTGGCTCAAGATCCGGCTCCTACCGTTCAAATTCCTCGTGGAGCGTCCGTCACTTTGACGATGACTCAGCCCAAAGATATCCCCCAAGGCTCGGTTTTTGGCTTATTCCAGGCGAACTTGCCTCAGTACCCTATCCTTGTTGCCTTAAAACTTGAGGACAGAAAAACCAATGGCGAATCTACTGTGATTTTAGAAATGAAGCATCCCGGTGGCTCTATCGCGATTCCCTATGTGGCTCCGATGGGAGATACTCTCGTCTTATCGATTCTAGGCA
>DAIDJJ010000238.1:0-2409 GCA_027451385.1 Spirochaetales bacterium
GGGGGGAAACTGTCAACATTGCCAGCAGAATGGAATCCCAAAGTCTGCCCAATGCTATTCAAGTCACTCCGACGGTATACGAGCGTCTGAAAGACCATTTCACCTTCTCTCCTCGCGGAGAAATCGAAGTGAAAGGCAAGGGTCTCATGACGACCTATTTTCTTCAAGGCCGTGTCTAATCGTGCCTGCCCACACCCTGTTTGAATTATGGACTGAAGCGGCACAGCGACATGCACAGCGCTCGGCTTTGGGCTGGGTTGGTGAATCCCCGTGGACTTACGCCGAGTTGGACCACCGCATTCGAGGGCTTCAAGCTCATTTGACCGAGCTTGGAGTTTTGCCAGGCGACCGAGTCGCTCTCTGGTCTCAGAATCACCCCGCTTGGGGCGCTGTTTACCTCGCCGTAACGCTCTCAGGTCAAGTCATTGTTCCCCTCTTACCAGATTTTCCTCCTGCAGATACAGCACAAGCCCTCCTCCATTGCGAGGCTAAAGTATTTGTCGTCAGCCAACACCTGCGGGATGCTTGGCATCAGTATCTCAACCAAGCCCCCGAAGAAGTAAAACTCGCTTTGCAATCTTTGCGGATACTGGTCTTAGAGGACCTCGTTCAAGAACTCATCACCCCGGCCCCTGCCCTTTCAAGCCTTCCCCAACCTACGCAAGACAGTTTAGCCGCTATTATCTACACCTCGGGGACGACCGGAACCCCTAAAGGCGTCATGCTGAGTCATGGCAACTTGACCAGTAATGTTTTAGCCGCCGCGCCGATTCCACGACTTCATGCTGGCGACAGGCTGTTGTCCGTCCTGCCCCTCGCCCATACTTATGAATGTACCCTGGGGCTCTTGATCCCTCTTAGCCTCGGGTGTCACGTCAGCTACTTGAATAAGCCTCCGGCCCCAGCGGTTCTTTTACCGGCCCTGGCCACTGTTCGTCCTCAGGCCATGCTCACGGTTCCTTTATTCATAGAAAAGATTTACCGTCAAAAAATCCTGCCTACGCTTCAAAAGCCCCTTCTGAAAATTTTATTGAAAGTCCCGCTGATCCATACGTTACTTCTCAGGAGTGCTGGTCGAAAATTAAAAAAGCTCTTTGGCGGTAGACTACACTTTTTTGGAATTGGCGGGGCTGGATTAGCTCCCGAGGTAGCACGCTTTTTGCATAAGGCAGGTTTTCCCTACGCTATTGGCTACGGTCTGACAGAAACGAGCCCTTTATTGGCTGGTCACCTCAAGGTGAAGTTATTTTCTACAGGAAAAGTCCTTTCGGGCGTTCGCCTGAAGATTGCCGAACCTTTAAATTCTCAAGGTGCAGGCGAGATCCTTGCCCAGGGGCCCAATATCATGAAGGGCTATTACAAAGACCCCGAACGGACTGCCGAAGTGTTGACTCCAGACGGTTGGCTGCGTACAGGGGATTTGGGCCGGTTTGATAAGCATGGACATTTGCACATTGTGGGAAGGTCAAAAAACACGCTTTTGGGTCCCAGCGGAGAAAACATTTACCCCGAAACCATTGAAGCTCTGTTGAATCAAGACCAGCTGGTTCTAGAATCTCTGGTGCTGAAAAACGGTCCCCATCTTGTGGCCAAAGTGGTCGTGGATCACGAGACGCTTCAAGATAAATTGGCACCTTGGGGGCGAGACTTAGGAAAAGCTCTTGAGGCATACCTCGATAATATGAAGCATTTGATCAATAAACGGCTGGCACGTTTTAGTCACGTGAGCCGTGTCGAAGTCCAAGATAAGCCTTTTGAAAAGACTGCCACGATGAAAATCAAACGATACCTGTATGAGAAAAAAGATGATCCGAAAACCTAGGTTCTAACCTCATGGAGCTTTGGAAACGTAACCTCATTATTTGCTGGTTTGGCATGTTTGCCACCGGAATCGGTTTTAGCCAAATCGCCCCCATTATGCCTTTATTTATTCAGCATCTTGGGGTTCACAATTCCGCACAAGTCGAAGTTTGGTCAGGGTTAGCGTTTGGAGCCACATTTATCATTTCGGCGGTTTTTTCACCGATCTGGGGGCGAGCCGCTGACCGCTTTGGTCGAAAACCTATGCTCCTGAGGGCCAGCCTTGGCATGGCACTTGTGATCTTTTTGATGGGCTTTTCACAAAATGTCCTGGAACTCTTGATATTGCGCTTACTTCAAGGGGTCATTACCGGGTACAGCACAGCTTGTACGACTTTAATCGCGACACAAACCGACAAAGAACACGCCGGTACGGCCTTGGGTACTCTGGCCACTTCTGGCATTGCCGGTTCGCTGTTAGGGCCGCTGGTAGGGGGTTTTATTGGGGAAACCTGGGGCTATCAAGCGGTTTTCTTCTTTACCGGCTTTTTGATGATTCTGACTTTTCTTTTGACCCTTTTGTTCGTCAAAGAATCCTTCACTCCAGAT
>DAIDJJ010000239.1:0-2302 GCA_027451385.1 Spirochaetales bacterium
AAGCCACCAGGAATCTTTCCTGCAGCATAATATTTTTCGTTGTACTCAACCGACAATGGAACAAAGTCTAAACCTTCTGTAGGACTTGAAGCACAACAAACAGTTGCTAAAACAGCAGAGCCACCATAGGTCGCATAAACTGCTCCATTCGCTTGCTTAGCCATTCGACCGGTTTCAAGAACCAATTCTTCCTGGCCGATTCTCATTCGGACTTGGTGCATAAAAGCCTCGTTATTTTCTTAGTCCGAGCTTTGCAATAAGCGCTCGGTAACCTTCTAGGTTGTTGTTCTGAAGGTACCTTAAAAGCCTACGTCGCTGTCCAACTAAAAGAAGCAAACCTCGACGTGAGTTATGATCTTTTTTAGCTACTTTAAAATGCTCGGTTAAATAATTGATTCGCGCAGTCAAAAGAGCCACCTGAACTTCAGTTGACCCTGTATTTCCTGCGTTTCCGCCGAACTCGGCGACAATTTTAGCCTTATCTTCCTTGTTTAAAGCCATAATGTACTCCCTACTCCTCAAAAATAATTTCTTTTGCAACGGGGCCCGGGGGAGACTCCCAGAACATCCCGTCCTTTTCCACATTTAATATCGATTTTCGACCTGCAAAAACCGGATACGCGCCCTCTTTAGGAACGACTTGCTTACAGGCAGTTTTGGAAACCCAATACCCACCATGACGATATTCAGCCTCATGAACCTCAATGCGATAAGACCTACCTAGTAGCTTAGCCGCTAGGTCCATTTGACCATTATGTATGGACTTTCTCACTTCAGAACTTGAGACTAGGATTTGTTGATAGAAAACAGGTTCAATAACTTCAACCTTGCCATTTTTCAACAAATTTTCTAATTCAGCGACACCCAAGCCAGGGTGACGACCTAAACGAAAATTCCAACCTAACACGAAATTCCTAAGAGAATAGAACTCTTGAAGTTTTTGTAAGAAAACCTCAGCCGTCATTGTAGCAAAATTCGTTGAAAAGTCAATCCAAAGAACTTCATCAATACCCAAGTCTTCTAATCGTTGGAGTTTTTCTGCCCAAGAGCTCAGATGTCCGCCAAATAGTTGCGAACGTAAAATTTCTTTCGGATTATTACGAAAGGTAACGACAAGAGATTTTTCTAGATGGTCGGATAACCTTTTTAATAATTTCTGATGTCCTAAATGAATTCCATCAAACACGCCAATACTGGCGTTAAACAATTCGTTTGAGGCCTTCCCTGTTTTTAAAATATCAGACCAAGACGTTAGTTTCATTACGCACAAACAAAATGATATTTCCAGTCACCATCCCATTTTACAACGGCAACTAAATTATCCGCATCATCCATAACAGCCAAGTGAGGAACAGGTTCATATTTTAGCCATTGCGAAGGCGGCCTTCCAAACCTTGCTTGTTCTGGATTTTCTGTCATACAAACGGGAATTTTTAAACTCTGAAACAATTGTCTTGCTGTCAGAATTTCTTGATCCTGAGGGCAATCAAAAGGTCCTACTTTTTGACGGTATAATTCCGTTAACATCCCACAAGTTCCCATGGCATTGGCTAAATCACGAGCTAAGGCTCGAATATAAGTCCCTTTTGAACAGTGAATTCTTATTGTAGCAAAAGGAGGATTCCACTTAAAAAGGGTTAATTCATAAATCTGAATTTTTCGTGGAGCTAATTCCACCTGTTCACCTGAACGAGCTAATTGATAGGAGCGTTTACCTTGCACATGAACAGCCGAATAAACCGGTGGAACTTGAAATAATTCCCCGTGAAACTTAGGTAAAGTTTTCAAGAGTTCTTCTTCAGTAGGAATTCTTCCTTGAGAAACCAACTTTCCATCAGGGTCCAAAGTATCAGTTTGTCTGCCAAATTCAACGACTGCTTCATAAACTTTGTCGAGATCAGTCAACAAGGGAACTAGCTTTGTTAAACCACCCGTCAACACACCTAATAAGCCATGAGCAAATTGGTCAAGGGTTCCTGTGTGGCCTAAATTTTTTCCCCAGATACGTTTAAGGGGGGACAAAGCTTGAAAAGAAGTCACCCCTACCGGTTTATGATACAGAATAAAGCAAGGAGATTTTTCATTTGGCATTAATTTCATCAATTTTACGATTCAATGTCATGGCTTCTTCAATAGAATGGTCCACAAGAAAAGTCAAATGGGGAACAGTTCTTAAAGGCAATCTTTTACCAAGAACACCATGTATATAGCCTACAGCATGATTCAAGGCTTCTACAGCTTTATCAAGAGTTGAATCTCGTTGAAAAGACCCAATATACACTTTTCCAAAAGAAAGATCGTT
>DAIDJJ010000240.1:0-2237 GCA_027451385.1 Spirochaetales bacterium
AAGTTAAATCTCGAAGTTGTGAAAGCGAAATCCTTTCCCGATGTCGGACTTATGGCTGAAGGAACTTGGCAAGGTAGTGACCAAACGTTTCATCTGGCCTTTGGAATTGATTTAGGCTTGCCGGTGTTGGGTTTTGGCGGTATTGACCCCGGAATTAAGTCGGCGGAAAGCGAAGCTGAAGTTCAAGCCAAAAGCCTTCACGCGCTTGAATTGGCCCAAGTTCGAAAAATATCAGAGCTCCTTTTGACCTACGAATACAATCAGCGCCAACTATCATTATTGAATAACCAAGCTATCCAAAGCAGCGACGAAAACCTGACCCATATGATTAGGGAATATCAGGTGCAATCGGCTGATCTGCAAACAATTGTCGATGCTGTTTTTACTACTTGGGATCTCAGAAATAGAGGTCTCGAACTTCTTGCCCAGCAGTGGGAAACTCTCGCCGAACTACAATCCCTGTCAGGGATCAAATATTTACATCTTTAAGGAGTAAAATGTGAAAAAAATCTTTTCGGTTCTAATTCTTTGTCTAACGGTTGTCGGTTTCGCCTCGGCGCAAGAACATGGTCCCAGACCACCTTTACCTTCTCTCCCTACAACCAGTGTTAAAAACATGGCTTCACCAGCCTTCGCCTGTTGTCAAGTTACGACATCAAGTGTGAATCCTCAAATTCATCGAAAACCAGAACTCGGCGGACAACGATAGCCCAAGACTCTAACCGATGAAAATCAAAAGGAAATATAGATGAAAAAGAGTTTTGCAATATTAATTCTTGGTCTCCTCGCTGTCACAGTCGCCACAGCTGAAGAAAGCTCAATCAAGTATTTCGTAGTACCTCTTGAGAAAGGTGCTAGTTCCCAAGTTAACCAAGGCGATTTATCGTCGGTTCAGTACTATCCCATGTTGCTCAAAAACTATTCGCAGAAAATTCTATATTTTCTTGATCCAATGGATGGGCAATCGAAATCCTACAGCCCTAAACAAGATTCTATGGGTATGGACTATATACCTGTTTATGTCAAAGAAAATACGAGAAAGCCACTTTTCTGGGTGGAACCTATGGATTTTCAAACCATTTCTAAGGTGCCGGCTAAGGACTCAATGGGAATGGAATACATCCCGGTCTACGAAATGACGGTTTATACCAAATAAGGCAGACCCAAGGAAGAATTTTATGGGAACAACGTTAATAAAGTTTCTGACGGCGGTTATTATCCTAACAGTTATTTCCTGCTCTCCTGCGGGAAAGAAACCCTTGTATTGGGCCAACCCGATGGATCCCTCGATTCACTCGGATGGCCCCATGAAGGACTCGATGGGCATGGACTATGTGCCCATCTACCCCACTGCCGTTACAAGCTCACAAGATGCGACAGAGAAAATACCGACGAATGTTAAACCTCTCTACTGGGCCAGTCCCATGGATCCGTCGGTACACTCTGATGTTCCCAGAAAAGACTCTATGGGAATGCCTTACATTCCGGTTTACGCAACGAAGGGGCCTGCGGCCAAGGACTCACTACAGGCCCCTTCTACTTCACAGGTGCAAGTGCTGAGCCTTACTCCTGATCAGGAAAAGTTGATCAGTGTGGCAGTCACCCCAGTTGTCAAAAAACGTCTATTTTCAGAGATTCCGACTGTAGGCCGGGTTGTTTACAATGAGAAGAAAACGCGCATTGTAAGTGCTCGGGTGGCAGGGCGAGTTGAACAACTCTTTGTCAATTACACGGGGGCTGCTGTAGGCGTCGGCCAGCCGCTTTTGTCATTGTACTCACCTGCACTCATCACCGCTCAGCAAGAAATTCTTCAGGCCGCCCGAATCACGGATTCAAACGGCAACCCGCTTGAAAACAGCCTTCTTCATTCAGCAAAAGAAAAGCTGACTTTTTGGGGATTTTCTAGTGAACAAATTCAACAAATCCTTCATAGCGATAGGGTTGAAAGTGCCCTGGTTATGCCTTCACCGCTAACAGGCACAGTTGTAAAGTTGCTCGTGAGTGCTGGAATGTACGTCGAGGTGGGAACTCCCCTTTACGAACTGAGTGACCTTTCAAGGGTTTGGGTGGAAGCCCAGGTTTTTGAACAGGACATTGGAACTTTGAACGCCGAAACTAGAATTCGAGTTAGCCCTTTGGCTTACCCTGATGAGACCTTCGAAGACAGGGTCGCTTTTGTGACTCCAACCCTTAACCCCGATACTCATACGCTTACTGTTCGCGCAGATATTGCCAAC
>DAIDJJ010000241.1:0-2221 GCA_027451385.1 Spirochaetales bacterium
TATACCCCAGGGAGTTGAAATCTTGACGCACCAGAGGGCCTCTTCTACACTGATAACGGGAGTGGAATCTGCGTAGTACCGTTAAAATTGTTTTGGAAGAAGGGGATTTTCTCAGTCAAATCTGTTCCTATGATGATAAAAACCTTAAAGCTTTATCGTCGGTATTGGGAGCTCCTGTCTATTCCTTGGGGAATGAACTCCATTTTCAAAGTGAAAGTCCCCAAGCTCAGCGACATTTTGGAGATTTTATTAGTGAGCTAAGACAGCAGGTCAGTAAAGGGCGAATCTTGGATGAAACCTTAATTCATGGATTAGATCAGGCCCTTCAAGCTCAGGGTGGCGAAGAGCTCAAGTTGTTTCAAGATGAAGTTGTCAACATTCCCCAAGGATTAGGAAAAGTCTTTCCTCGGGGGTGGAGGCAAGCGCAATATCTTCAGGGTATTCGAAATCATGACCTTACCTTTGGACTTGGACCCGCAGGAACGGGAAAAACTTATCTGGCTATGGCCATGGCTTTAGCCGAGGTGTTAACCAAACAAAAACGACGCTTAATCCTTTCTCGCCCTGTGGTTGAAGCGGGGGAAAGTTTGGGTTTCCTTCCAGGGGATCTGACGCAGAAAATCAGTCCCTATTTGCGCCCTTTGTACGATGCCATGGAAGATTTGCTGCCAGGTGAAATGATTAATCGTTTGGAAGAGAATCGAATTCTTGAAATTGCCCCCTTGGCCTATATGCGGGGACGAAGTTTAAAGAATTGTTTTGTCATTTTGGACGAAGCCCAAAACACCACCCCTACGCAGATGAAAATGTTTTTGACGCGGCTGGGTGAAGGGTCAAAAGCAGTGATTACCGGTGACCCTTCGCAAATGGATTTACCCCGTCATCAGGAGTCTGGTTTGGTACATGCTCAAAAAGTTCTTGCTGAACTTTCAGAAGTTCATTTTACCGTCTTTGAGAAAAAAGACGTTGTCCGCAGTTCTTTAGTTAAACGGATTGTCGAAGCTTATGACGCCTATGACTAATTTGCCGCGAGATTGTGTGATCAGCTCAGAGGTGGACTACCCCTGGTTGGAAGCTTATGAAAGTTTTGTCTATTCCCTCTTCAATTTGCTTAAGGTTCCAGGATGGGAATTAGGAATCCGTTTTGTATCGCTTTCTGAAATGCGCCTTCTCAATAGAGACTTTCGGGGAAAGGATGAGCCCACCGATGTGCTTTCTTTTGGTGAAGCAGATATTCTGGTCAATTCCGTCCCTTCTGTGCTTCGAGGAGATCTGGCGATATGTCCTGAACGGGTGTTTCAACAAGCCCTAGAGTTTGACGTCACACCTGAAGAAGAACTGAAGCGCGTAACCCTGCATGGTTGTCTACATTTGCAAGGTTGGGATCACGCGACCAACTCACCCGAAGAACCTATGTTACTTCTTCAAGAAAAACTTTTACCCGGGCTGAATGAGGTGCCCATCCTGTGAAAAATAAAAACTCAAAGCCTTGGTTTTTCTTAGGAAAGCAAGAAAATCGTTCTTTGGAAAACCTGAATAAGGAAGAAAAAGAAATGATCCAAGGGGTGGTTGAACTGGGAGATACCACGGTTAAAGAGGTCATAGTCCCCAGAATCGACGTGATTTTTCTTTCAGCGAAAATTGCCTTCAAAGATCTCATGAATAAAATTACGGACAGCGGTCACTCAAGGTTTCCCGTTTATACAGAAACGATTGATAATGTCGTGGGCATCCTTTACGTTAAAGACCTCCTCAGGTATTTAGAACGCAATGCTTGGGTCATCCCAGAAAACTTAGATCTCGTTTCCTTGGTAAGAAAAGCTTACTTCATTCCCGAAACCAAAAAACTCAACAGCCTTTTGCGCGAATTTCAGCGAAAGCATGTTCACATTGCCGTTGCCGTGGATGAGTACGGCGGTGTCTCGGGAATTGTTTGTTTAGAAGATATTATTGAAGAAATTGTAGGCGACATCCAAGACGAATTTGATGAAGACACAGAAGATATTTTAGAAATCGGTGAAAGAACCTACCTATGTGACGCTCGGGTAAGTATCGAAGAACTCAATCAAACCTTGAGTTTAAACCTTCCGAATGACAATTTTGATACCCTAGGTGGTTTTGTTTTTGATTTGTTTGGAAAAATTCCTGTACGTTACGAAAAAGTCTCCTGGGGAAAGGCTGATTTTGTGATTCAAAGCATGGATGGCTATAAGATCAAAAC
>DAIDJJ010000242.1:0-2048 GCA_027451385.1 Spirochaetales bacterium
TCAAAAGTCACTTTCTACCCTTTTGGGATTTGGAGAGACCACGATGAACAGCTACGAGTCAGGGGCTTCGGTTCCTCAACCGCCGAATCGTCTGCTCCTCAAACTAGTCGAGAATCCGACCGTCTTTCGGGAGATCTACCGCCTCAACAAAGACAAACTGAGCGCTCTACAGCGGAGAAAGATTGAAGACTCTGTGGGGTGGGCTGAAGCGAAAGCGACTTATATGGTGACGGTCTCTAACGCATCGGGTCAGGCTTCGACGACATCGGGGGCTTCGACTTTATAATTTAATCATAAAAATGAAAGCATTTCTGTTCAAGTTTCTATTTTGGAGGCATGATGAGTAGTGAGACACTACAATATCAGACTAAACAGCTAACTAAGACTCTTTGGCCTCTCTTCCGGCAACAGGTGATCGATGGGATGAGCCGAGTGGGTCTTCCTTATGTGACATTACCTTGGTTGATATAAGCTCATGAATTCCTTAGATCAAGTCCTTATTGTAAAGTCCGGATTATGAGAATGGTTGGGAAGTCTCACTGAATGACGCGGATGATTCACAGGTTGTCTTAGCATCCGCTAGACATCCCGGTCAGGTCGTGATTCGATCTTGCGAAGAAGTTGGCTGGTCACTTCAGTTTAATGATTTGATTAATATTACCGAGCTCAAAAGGTCTTTTCCACAACACTACTTTACCAGTGGCAGGGTAGAAGTGCCTAATAGAAACCTACTTGGAGCAGTTTTGGCACGGGCTGCTTTGCTTGCTGAATCCCTTCCAAGTCAGCCACTGAACAGTTTTAATTTTCAAGTCCATGCGTTCTTAGCTGAAAACCCATCGCTGGCAGGAACAGAGAAAGAAGCGGTTGTCCGTCAAAGAATTGGACAAGGTCTTTATCGAAATGCACTCCTGGGGTACTGGAATGATTGCTGTGCCGTCACTGGAATCGATGTTCCTGAAATTCTTCGTGCCAGCCATGCTAAGCCTTGGGCTGATTGTGAATCGGATGCTGAGCGTTTGGACGTATTTAATGGGTTTCTTTTAACGGCTAACTTAGACGCCTTATTTGATTGCGGTCTGATTTCCTTTGATGAGGACGGCAATATGCTTTTTGCAGGCACTTTTCCTTCTTATGCAAGAGACCCACTAGGACTCGAGGGTTCACCACGCCTACGGTGGATTGCTTCGGAACATCAGAGATACTTAAGGTGGCATCGGGAGCAAGTTTTCTTAGGTGGTTGAGGTTATTAGATATGATGCATATCGCATTTTCCACGACATTAACATTCTGACTTTTAGGTGAATTCTATATTGAGAACCAGTAGCCGCCCTTATCAGGTCCGACACGGAGCAGTTTTTTTGTTCCTGGAGTTTTTTTACCGCTCGCTTGATGGTCGATTCATCCTTACCCAGACGCTGTGCGATTTGAGCCAAACTGAGTTGGGGGTGTTCTTCAAGGAATAACAGTATTGCTTCCGGAGTCTTGAAGGGGATTTTGTCGACTTTTTCAGTGGAGTTTTCAGTGGCGTTTTGCATTTCTGGTGTCATTTGCACTGATAAAGCGTAAAGCTCCACCCATAAACTACCATGATCAGTACGAAAGTTTCGATAACCAACCCATCCTGCGTACCAGCAGTGTCTTCGCGGGCGAAAAAAGCTAGATCTGTTCCCGGGAAGCCTGAATACCGCCAACAACTGGGTTAAAATATTACCGCAGTGCGCACAATTGGACTCAAAAAGAAACCGCAACTAGAGAAAAATCAGATCCAACGCTTAACCTGCTTAAAAAAGTGAAATCAGTTTTTCCAGAAATGAATCTTGAATTAATTGTTTAGAAATGCGCTTAAATCGGGTTAGTACGAATATTTCAGTCCAAACCTGTCACTGATTCCGGTCCAAGCCTGCCGGGTATTCTAAGCCGAATTCCGGAGGATGCCTGCCAGGGATTCCAGTCCAAACCTGCCACCTGTCGTAGACTCACTCCGTCGCAGGGAATCCATGCCACTGAAGAAGAAAAAGATGAATCAAGTCAGGAAAATCCTGGAACTA
>DAIDJJ010000243.1:0-1982 GCA_027451385.1 Spirochaetales bacterium
AGGCTTTTAGTTTAAAAAGACTTTGACCCAAGTACTTGAGAGTACCAGGGTGTTCTTTCGAAGTCGCCAAGGCAAGTTTGAGTGCCGTGGCGGCTTTTTCATAGTTTCTTCGCAGGTATTCCAAATAGCCTATATTGTAATTGACTTCAAATCCTTCACCTTTAAGGGCTTTTGCGACTAAAAGGGCTTTATAGGCCTCTTCATTTTGTCCTAGTTTTAAACAACAAAGACCATAACGAAGATTGATCGTGAATTCGTCCAGTTCAGCTGTAGCAGTCAATGTTGATAACAGACCGTAAGTTTTGGAAGCTTTATCAAAATCCCCTTCAGAAAATTGGATGTCGGCAATCGTAAAAAGGGCTTCGGTATCCTTAGGGTTTTGAGCTAATTTGCGTGTGGCTTCTTTAAAAAGAACCGATTTATTTTTTTTCTTCGCGGAGGCCCAAGGTTTTTTTTCTCCTGAACCGGATTTCAGAGAAAACAAGACTACTAAGCCAAAAAGGACAACAACAGCAAATATTCCTAGAATCAATGGTAAAGCATCTAGCATAATAACATTATCGAAGGCCTCTTGACGGTTGTCAATTGACAAAACCGAAAGGGCGGGGATAGTTTGTTTCTATCTGACGTCAGGAAAGGACTGTGAAACCAACGACCATCGGGATTTTACAAGCCGACGGCTCTTTCTTCCCCGTAGTGGAAGAAACCCAGGTAGGTGTTAAAAAACTCACTTTAACGGCGGCACGTCCTGGGCAAGAGTCCGTCCGTATTGACATCCGTAGTGCTGATTCTGAGACTGAGGCTGGACTTCATTTAGGAACTTTAGCCTTACAACGCTCTGGCTCTGGTGATATCGAGCTGATACTTGATTTGGACGAAGACGGTCGTTTGACGGCAACCGCCGCTTGGCCTCAAGGAACTGCCAAGCAGTCGATTTCGGTGGATCTCAAAGATTATCGCCAAGGTAGCGATATTCCCGAATTAGAAAGCTTGGATACGATTTCGGATATTCTTGAACCAGCCGAAGAAGAATTAACGGCAGAGGGGGCTGAACCCTTACGTTCAGATCGAGAAATTCTTGGTGATGATAGTCTAGACAGCTTTGAACTGGATGAACTCACGTCCACGGATGACCCCCTTGAAGAGGTTGCTTCTACTAAGGCGGAACCTCAGGAAAGCTTCTCTCAAGACATGTCCACAGAAGAGCTAACTCAGATGAACATGGGGGAATCTCTCACCTTAGACTTACCGGATTTTGATTCATTAGACTCTTGGGATGAGCCAGAGCCTTCGACGAAAAAAACAGAAATTCCTCTCGACTCGAACCTTGATTGGGGCGAAAATGAAGACCCCGCTTTAAATGAAGACCCCGCTTCATCTGAAGACGACTTCTCAAGATCTCAAAGCGATGGTCCAAACCAAGGTTCTAAGGTCGAAGATTTGGAGTCAGACCCCTACGAGTTCCCAGATTTGTCAATGGATGATACCCCGGTACTGGAACTTTCAGATTTGAAATCAGAACCTTTGGACTTAGCAGAACCTTTGGACTTCAACGAGGAAACCTCCGTTGAGGAGGATTTTTCTTTTCCCGATTTGGAAGAAACACCAACGGCAGAATCCAGTCAGGAAGAAATGCCTGCTTGGGAACCCGAGCTTCCTGACTTTGAAACAGATAGTATTTCAGAAGCTTTTTCTGAACCTAAAAAAGAGAAACCCTCTTCACTCAATCCTTTGCCAGAAGAGAAGGCAAAATCTCCCCAAGTGGACCGTTTATCTTTGGTGTTGAGTCTCATCACTTTGGGGATTTTAGTTGCTGTACTATTAGGTTTGCTATTTATGAATTTTATGCGGCCGGCTTCTCCACCAGCTCTTCAGCCGGAGTCTTTTTTGATTCCTAATAGTCATTTAGCCTTAGCCCAGGCTCCGGTTGATCCTTTGAAGGTACCAGATAACTTGCTTTCTTCGGTTCAGCAATACCATTT
>DAIDJJ010000244.1:0-1338 GCA_027451385.1 Spirochaetales bacterium
GTAAAAGCGTTATCGGGCCGAATCATGTATAAAAAGTTTTCCGCCGTGGAAAGGCCAGGCTGAGGATGATGAATGGAAAGACTTTGTTTATCGTAATAATGGCGTTTGGCCTGAAAAGAATACGCGATATAAATCGGAAAGCGCGAAATCAACTCTACACTTTGCCGTAAAATATTTTTAATCGAATTATTTTCGGGATCCGAGTCAAAGGAATAGGTGAATAAAACACTGCGAGCCAGCTGGTTCATAATATCTGGACTGGGAAAACGAAGAATAACATCTTCGACAAACCCCCGGGGTAGTTGCCGTAAAGAACCTAAAAGACTTGAAAAGTCTTGTAATTCTTGAGCTTGGGGGAGGTTGCCAAACAACAGAAGAAAAGCTGTTTCTTCAAAGCCAAAACGTTTTTCGGTTTGAAACCCTGACACCACATCTTTGATGTCGTAGCCGCGGTAACGTAAGCGACCGGGAGCATCCGTTTTTTCGCCTTCGTCAATGATATAGCCATGAACTTCACCGATTTCGGTGAGACCCACCACCACACCAGACCCATCTGTATTCCTCAGCCCGCGTTTGACGTTGTACTTCTCATAAAAGGCCGGGTCAAAGAGGTTATTTCGCTCCGCTATAGACGCATACCGCTCCACAAATTCCCCTTCAATCTGCTCTATTGGTTTTTCACTCTTCAGCGACTCACCTTTCATGAAGCCCCCCTCTTTTCAAACAGAATTTCGCGGATCGGTCGGTTTTCTTGTCGACCACGTTTTTCAAATTTTGTCCTAGGGCGCCAAGAAAGTCCTTCTGCCCACCCCGGAAATGGATTTTGCATTTCAGCAAAGGTCCCTAACGTATTCAGAATCTCTTCAGCATACTCTTCCCAATCCGTTGCCACGTAGAGGATTCCTCCAGGTTTTAAGGAAGCAATCATTTCAGCTAAAAAAGGGCGTTGAAGAAGACGCCGCTTGTGGTGTCGCTTTTTAGGCCAGGGATCTGGAAAAAAGACGTGATAACCATCTAAGGACTCACGAGGCAAAGCTTTGACAAACTCAACCGCATCATGACGAAGGACTTTGAGATTGACTAAGCTTCGACGATGAATTTCTCGAAGCAATTGGCCAATGCCTGGCGTATGGACTTCAATGCCAATAAAGGCTGTTTCCGGATGATTCTGGGCTATCTCAATCGTCGCCTCACCATTGCCAAACCCAATTTCCACGACTCGACGTGAACAAGTAGGGAAAAGCTCCTCCCAGTTGGGAAGGGGAGGAAACGTTAGACCGTAAAGCGGATAATATTCTTCGACAGCTCGTCGTTGACCGTCGGACATCCGAGCGGCTC
>DAIDJJ010000245.1:0-972 GCA_027451385.1 Spirochaetales bacterium
TGATGATGAGCCGGCGCGTGGCAATCTGCCCGTCCAGCAGTTGCTCAAGCAGAGCGCTGATGCGCTTGGCCTGGCAATTGTCGCTGCCAAGATGCAGGTCGGAAATGACCACGGCATCAAGCCGTGAATCGTCAAGCACGGCTCGTGCCCACAAGCCATCGGCCGGCAATTCCAGATGCTGGCGCGTTCTTCGAGCCGGCGAAGCAGCCCGTGCCGAAAATACAGACATATCTCTAGACGATGTATCCATGGGCGAAAAGATATATCAGTAATCATCAGGTTTGATGAAGATAATATGAATATATCATTAACTTTGTGGATAACTTATCAGACGCCAGCACTTGTACCCGAATCGCAATTGCCACACAGTGCGGAACTTTGCACCCGCCACTGGCGGAATCGCATGGCCCGGCAAACTCCGACAGGCATTATCCCGGCTGCGGCAGAGAGCCTACCGCTGGGTCCGAAGTCGCATCGCCGCCGGACCGGTTGGCCATTCTTCGCTGCTGCTCTGCGGCGAGCAGATCGGTCACCGTCGGCTTCGAGAGCACCTGTCCGGTCATAATGCGCTTCACATCTTCGTAATCCAGCGTTTCGTAGCGCAACAGCGCATCTTTAAGATTGGCAAGCTCCGTTTGTTTGTCAATCAGCATTTGCCGCGCTTCCTGATAGGCCGCGGTGATGAGCCGGCGCACTTCACTGTCAATAAGCTCCGCGGTTTTTTCGCTATATTGCGGACGGCGGTCAAACATCATGGCTTCATCATCCTGGCCGAAGCGAATCGGCCCCAGCGCCTCGCTCATGCCGTACTCACAGACCATTTCGCGGGCAATGGCGGTGGCCTGGCGGATATCCATGCTGGCGCCCGTGTCAATTTGAGCGATGTTAAGTTCCTCGGCCGCACGACCGCCGAACAAAATACGCAGTTGGGCGAGCAGATGGTTCTGACTGCGGTAGTAGCGATCTTTTTCC
>DAIDJJ010000246.1:0-917 GCA_027451385.1 Spirochaetales bacterium
ATGTTTGATATTCCGCGCATTCGCTCGTTCGATCGTGACGTTGAGTATGCCGCCGCCATGCAAGCGGTACCCGTAGGAGAGCGTGCCTCCGGCATAGATCGCCGTCGTGCTTGCAGCACCGGCCGGCAGATGCTGCGGCAGAACGACGTGGAAATCGTGCGAGGCTTGTTGCACCGCATCGGCGAGCGGAATCGGGTGCACGATTGTGCCGTTGATAAAAGTAACGCTCTTGACGTTCTTGCCTTTCAAGGTTTTCATGATGCGCACCATCCGCCGTTGCTGGCCGGCATTGGGAAGCGCGTGCGCGAGCTCGTGTGCGGCGCTGGGGCCAAAGTAGGCGATGGCGAGCCGGTGGAGCGTCGCTTGTATCATCGACTGCGGCGTCGCCGCGAATGCCACCACCGGGACGGCGATCGCCAGCGCGATGGCTGCGATTCGTCCGCTGCGTCGGGTATCACCCCTTCGTGCCGGGAGCGCTGCGCGCCGATGAATTGCAGCGAGATCGGGCTTGGGGAACGGTGTGGCGGCGAGCGCCGAGTGAATGCGCGCGCGCAAAATTGTATCGTTAGGCATGTCCGTTGACCTCCGTCATAGCTGGAGCCGCATCGCTGCGGTCGCCGAGTAAGACTCGGAGCCGTCGCTTTGCGAGAAACAATCGATAGCGAATCGTTCCGTCGGGCACGCCGACGACGCGGGCGATCTCCTTGCTGGTGAGATCCGCGTAGTAGTGAAGGACGATTGCCTCGCGTTGCATGCTTGGCAGTGCGAGCAACGCCTGTTCGATGCCGAGGCGTTCGAGCGTCGTCGCGTCAGCATCGCCCTCCGTTCGTTCGACCTCTTCGTCGAGCGGCACCGAATCGCGATGGCGCCGCTCGCGTCGCAATGTCGCGCGCGCGGCGTTCACGACGATGCGGTAG
>DAIDJJ010000247.1:0-853 GCA_027451385.1 Spirochaetales bacterium
CTACAACCTGGCGTGCCCGGCAAGTCCGGTACACTATCAGTTTGACCCCGTGCAAACCACCAAGACTAGTGTCCACGGGGCGATCAATATGCTGGGCTTGGCGAAACGAACCAAGGCGCGAATTCTGCAAGCTTCAACCAGTGAAGTCTACGGAGACCCCGAGGTTCACCCCCAGGTCGAAAGCTACTGGGGCCGGGTGAATCCCATAGGAATTCGTAGCTGTTACGACGAAGGGAAGCGCTGTGCCGAAACGTTGTTCTTTGACTACCACCGCCAGCACGAGGTGGATGTCAAAGTGGTGCGGATCTTCAACACCTATGGTCCCCGCATGCACCCCAACGATGGGCGAGTCGTGTCGAACTTTATTGTCCAAGCTTTGAAGGGTGAAGATCTCACCATCTTTGGCGACGGCAGTCAGACCAGATCGTTCTGTTACGTGGACCGGAATATGTCAACATAGATGTCACGGTTCTTTGAAAAAAATATGTTAAGCCACCTTACCATTGAGTACTACTTGGGTGGGCACAGAATATGCCTTAGCAGGACGCTTACCCCAGCGGAGTGGATGGTGTTGGCGAGCCAACTTTAGGGTTGTGTTACGTAGTGCCAGTAGCTCAAGGCCTTTGCCAGTTCGTCGTTGGTTAGGTGTCAGATAAGCCATTCCAGAATGCATCTGCTTGGTGTTGTACCAGTCAATGAAGCCTGCAAACCAAATCAGTGCGGCAATTATGGTCTTGAAGGTTCTGGGGTAGCCAGCACGGTATTTAAGTGTTTTGAACAGCGACTCACTGTAAGGGTTATCGTTGCTGACTCGAGGTCGGTTTGTCGTGGGCAGGATGTTTTTGGAGTACAT
>DAIDJJ010000248.1:0-849 GCA_027451385.1 Spirochaetales bacterium
AGAAATGACTACTGCATCAAGCCGTGAGTCGTCAATCATGGCTCGTGCCCACAGGCCATCTGCCGGCATATCCAGATGCTGGCGCGTTCTTCGAGCCGGCAAAGCGGCCCGAGCGGAGAACACAGACATATCTACAGATGATGTATCCATGAGCAGCATGATACATCATCAATCATCGGGTTTGATGAAGGTAATATGAAGATACCATTAACTTTGTGGATAACTTATCAGACGCCAGCACTCGTGCCCGAAGCGCAAAGGCCACACAGTGCGGAACTTACACCTGCCACCGGCGGAATCGCATGGACAGGCAAACTCCGACGGGCTTTATCCGGGCTGAGGCAGAGAGCCTACCGCCGGGTCGGAGGTCGTATCTCCGCCGGCCCGGTTGGCCATCCTTCGCTGCTGCTCTGCGGCGAGCAGATCGGTCACCGTTGGCTTCGACAGCACCTGACCCGTCATGATGCGCTTTACGTCTTCGTAATCGAGCGTTTCGTAGCGCAACAGTGCCTCTTTAAGATTGGCAAGCTCCGTCTGCTTGTCAACCAGCATTTGCCGCGCTTCCTGATAGGCCGTGGTAATGAGCCGGCGCACTTCACTGTCAATAAGTTCCGCGGTTTTTTCGCTGTATTGCAGCCGGCGATCAAACATCATGGCTTCATCATCCTGGCCAAAGCGAATGGGCCCCAGAGCCTCACTCATGCCGTATTCACAAACCATTTCGCGGGCAATGGCCGTGGCCTGGCGGATGTCCATGCTGGCGCCGGTGTCAATTTGCGAGATGTTAAGTTCCTCGGCGGCCCGACCTCCGAATAAAATTCGAAGCTGCGCGAGCAGATGCTTCTCGCT
>DAIDJJ010000249.1:0-786 GCA_027451385.1 Spirochaetales bacterium
ACATCGAAGGGAGGGTTGTAGCTAAGAACTCCAAGGGAGCGCAAGTCCAAATCCTCAACGCAGGAACTTTAAAAAGTTATAAAAATGTCACCCTTCCCCCAGCTCAAATTAAGCTCCCAGCGCTTACTCCTCAAGATATCAAAGACCTGTCTTTTGCTTCTCAGCAAGATGTCGATTGGATTGCTGCTTCATTCATTCGATCAAAAGAGCATGTAATTGAAATTCAAAAGCTTCTTAAAGGCCGAGGAAAAGAGGGTATTTTAGTCATGGCGAAAATTGAAAATGCCGAGGGGGTTGAGAATTTTGATGAGATCTTAGAAGTTGCTAGCGGAATCATGGTGGCGCGGGGTGATTTAGGAGTAGAACTACCGATTGAGGAAGTGCCTTCCCTTCAAAAGATGATGATCCATGCATGCGGGCATGTTTCCAAGCCTGTAGTCACAGCCACCCAAATGCTCGAATCGATGATTCAAAACCCACGCCCTACGAGAGCTGAAGTCTCAGACGTTGCCAATGCGATCTACGATAGCTCCTCCGCTGTGATGCTCTCAGGGGAGACGGCAGTAGGCCGCTATCCGATTGAAACAGTCTCTATGATGAAACGGGTTATACAAGAGACAGAGCTCGATTTTGAGTACCGTCTTTTTTACGATCAAAATGTGTCGCTGGAATTTTCAAGTGTTGCCACCTCTATAGCTTCGGCAGCTGTTCAAACCGCTTATACTGCTGAAGCCAAGGCGATTTTTGTTTTTACCTCAAGCGGTTCCATGGCTCGACTGATTTCCC
>DAIDJJ010000250.1:0-757 GCA_027451385.1 Spirochaetales bacterium
GAATCTTGCTCAACATGTGGGAAATGCAATTGAGCCGTGCGGCTTTCTTGTCGTCTGAGTGAATGATATACCACGGCGCAGTCCTTGTATCTGTCGCTTTGAGCATCATGTCGCGGGCGAGCGAATAGTCGTACCACCGCTTCCACGATTCCATATCCATCGGGCTCAGCTTCCACTGCCGAAGCGGATCCTTCACCCTCGCTTCAAATCGCCGCGCCTGCTCCTTTTGCCCGACCTCCAGCCAATACTTGATAAGAGTGATCCCCGAGTTCACCATCTGCTTTTCGAAAAGCGGGCAGAGCTGAAGGAATCTCTTGTGTTGTTCCTTCGTGCAGAAGCCCATTACGTATTCCACACCAGCGCGATTGTACCAACTGCGGTCAAAGATTATGACCTCGCCCGCAGCCGGGAAGTGTGGAACATAACGCTGAAGATACATCTGGCTCTTTTCTCGATCGGACGGTGCTGGAAGAGCTACAACTCGGAATATGCGAGGATTCAGTCTTTCGGTAATGGCGCGGATGGTTCCACCCTTCCCTGCCGCGTCGCGTCCTTCAAATATGATTACGACGCGCAAGCCCGCATATTTCACCCAATCCTGCAGTTTGCACAGCTCGACCTGAAGCCGACGCAACTCTCGCTCATATTCCTTGTTGGACAAGACCTTGCGATTCTTCCCGTTCTTGTGCGCATTATTTCCGTTAGTAGCCATCGCCAGTCTGCTCCTTATTACACGTTTTCAGGGTTCCCATCCACC
>DAIDJJ010000251.1:0-752 GCA_027451385.1 Spirochaetales bacterium
AGACCCCATCAGCCGCAAGTGGGAGTTAGCGGTGTTGACCATCGCCGTGGCCGCCGTGGGCGATTGGGCCAACATCTATTCGTGGACTCCCCTCAACGAAGGGGTATCGGCCGCCTATTTTCTGACTGAACACAAAAGGCCCATCAAGGGCAGTGTGTGGGATTTTGGTTTTACTGCTAATGCCGAGTGGCTGGACTTTGCTCACCAAGCCTACAGTGATGTGGCCCTGAGCTCGTTGTGGAATGTTTCGGTTATGGGTGGTCCTGTTGTAGAATACACCCTGCCGACCTGGTCGGTGCGCCTAGCGCTCGAAGGCGGGGCGGGGTTCACCGATATTGAAATCACCCTGCCCGATGTGTTGGCAGAAAAGCTCGTGTGGCAAGACATCATGCCCTTTGTGGGGGCCTCGTTAGAGGGACAATTCCCCCTGACCGATGCCTGGCGTTTGCAGGGCGGGGTAATCTACCGCATGGTGATCTACCAACAGCCCTTACAAACCTTAGGGTTAACTTTAAAAGCTGTCTGGGCTTTACCGACAGGAGGCACAAAGCCATGACGTTACGGGGACCATACTTATCAATCGGTGTCAAACTCATAGGGATCGTGTCCTTACTATTGATCCTCTCGTTGGCGGGCATGACGTTGTGGACCACCAGTCAGTACACCAACGACGTCAGGCGAACCGTCAAGTTCAATACCTTAGACAGGGCTGACCTGATCTCGCAAAAGGTCGAGTCTGATCTTCAATCCCT
>DAIDJJ010000252.1:0-745 GCA_027451385.1 Spirochaetales bacterium
GCGCGGGGTCACCTTTGACCTTGTGGACACCGGCGGCTGGCTGGCCCAGGGTGACGCACTCGAAGCGAAGGTCTCTGAACAGGCCGAACGCGCAATCGCGAGCGCCGATCACGTGTTGCTGGTGGTGGACGTCGCGACGGGGTTGATGGAAGAGGATCGCCAGGCCGCACGGTGGGCATTGCGCAGCGGTCGTCCCGTCTCGCTCGTGGTCAACAAGGTCGACGACGTTGTGCACGAGAGTTCAGGGTGGGAGTTCTTGAGCCTCGGTGCGGGAGACCCGCACTTTGTGAGCGCATTGCACGGTCGGGGCGCGGGCGACCTGCTCGACCACCTCGTCGACTCACTCCAGGAGGTCACCGAAGAGACCGAGATCGACGTGAACGACGGCGCGCTGCGCGTCGCGATCGTCGGACGGCCCAACGTGGGTAAGTCCACGCTGTTCAACAAGTTGATCGGCGAAGAGCGCTCCGTCGTGCACGATATGCCCGGCACCACGCGCGACGCGGTGGACACGGTCGTGGAGACCGACAGTGGTCCGATCCGGTTCATCGACACCGCGGGAATGCGCCGTCGGGCCAAGACCGAGGCCGGACTGGAGACGTACGCGGTGCTACGTAGCCTCGACGCGCTCGACCGCGCCGACATCGCGGTCCTCGTCATCGACGCCACCGTCGGGGCAACTGGTCAGGACCAACGGCTCGCCGAGCGCATCGCGGCGGCGGGATGCCCGGCCATCGTCGTGCTC
>DAIDJJ010000253.1:0-645 GCA_027451385.1 Spirochaetales bacterium
GACGACCAGCGCGAAGCTTTTTGTTCCGGGAGGCGGATCGCTCCAATGGAGTTCGGGCGAGCGATTCTCGCCGCCGAGCGCACGACAGATAAATTCTCGGGGGACGCGGTTCGCGTTCGAAAAACTCAAGCTGTGCAGTCGAAACGATGAGGCGCTCGGCGAGCCGCCGAGAAGGAGCGATGCCGCTGCGAGGAGGGCGAAGGAAGCGTGCAGGCCGCGCATGACCCTGCCTTCATCGCACCTCGGGAGCGCTCCCGTTGCGACTTCTCTCGCTTTACCGGAGCTGGCGCCCGCGTGCTATCATGCGCAGGCCATGATGGGGGCCGGGCCTCGCGCGGCGCGCCCTCGTCAACCCCGCCAGGCCCGGAAGGGAGCAACGGTTCGCGAATCGGTGCGGGTGCCGCGAGTCAACCCGGCTTCCGTCGTGGTATTGACCAGATGAGGTCTACGTAAGGAGAAGATGCTGTCAAATCTTTCGCCCGAGCTGCTCGCTGCGCTCGCTTTGGTCGGCCTGCTCCTCGGCGCAATCGCGCTCGTCGCGGCGATCCTTGCTTTCGTGCGGATGGGGAAGAGCGTTCCGGCGCTGGTCAAATTGGTCGGCATTCATGACGATCTACTCGGCGGCTCCGGCGGGCGTGCCTCGGA
>DAIDJJ010000254.1:0-546 GCA_027451385.1 Spirochaetales bacterium
GGTAAAGAAAACTGCGAAAGGTAGCCGCCACCACCAATTTCAAAGAAGAAAATTGTATTGATTTAGAATCCAATCAACCCTCTCAGCCTAATTGGACCAAAAACAGGGGTCAGGTCAATCTCTCCAGAGTAAAATGGACTTTAGAATTCATGATGTAATTTAAAATCAGACTTGCCCAAGTTCATGATTTATTCAAGATTTACTTTATGATTTATGCCACTTTAGATTCATTAATTATCTCACTGAGATATTGCTAGGCCATTGCCGGTTGCCGCCAAAGATGTTTTTCCTTTAGACAAAATTGCCCCCGCGTTGCTGGTACGGACGAGACTAACTCCTTCGGCTTGACGCAAAACGAACCTGGACAGCATACTGACCACATCTTGAGGAATGCCTAAAAAGCTTGAGGTCTGTTTTTTGAAAAAGACTTTTTTCGCGCTAGTTGGTTTAGCACTCTGTTTGCCTGTTACCTCCTGCACTCAACAGGCTCAGTCCGTGGCTCGTCAAACTGCCAAGGTTGCTATGGCCGGTTCATTAGCTTTAATC
>DAIDJJ010000255.1:0-542 GCA_027451385.1 Spirochaetales bacterium
ATTTGCTGGTTTTCTCTAATCTGATGCGTATAAAGCGTATGTGACTGCTTTAATGGGTACATGCATACGTCACGTTGGATGTTGGGCTCATGCCAGGAGAAAGTTTTTAAGGCAAACAAAGTTGCTTCCTCAGAGCTCACCAAAGACGCTTTAGGTCGGATTAAGAAGCTATATGCCTTAGAAGACCAAGCTCGTTACGAGGGGAAGAAAAACAAACTTAGTTCCGAGGATTTTGTGGCACGTCGCCGTGAGTTGCTTGAGAAATACCTGGAAGATTTCCGTAATTGGCTTGATGAAAAGGCAACATCGACAGCGCCTTCTGGGCCTGCAGGAAAAGCTATACAATATACCCTTGGTCAATGGGATAAGCTGGTGAGGTTCCTGGAGCATGCTGAATTAACTCCTGATAACAACGCTGCAGAAAATGCCATTAGACCGTTTGTCTTGGGACGGAAAAATTGGTTGTTCCATGGGAATGAAGAAGCCGCCGAGGCCTCCTGCCGAATCTTTACTTTAATTGAGACCGCTAAAGTCAATGGGCT
>DAIDJJ010000256.1:0-539 GCA_027451385.1 Spirochaetales bacterium
AAGAGGTGAGTGGAGGGAGCGTTTTACTACCGGTAGGTAATCTGGTAGTACCTCCGTTTGTTCCCTATATTATGCTTCCTATTGGAACTATTGCGCCTTTCACTCCTGAACCATTTATTGTGCCAGGAACGTATAACTAATCCTGTGAATTATCTAAGGGAACCTCTAAAAATGCAGAGGGAATTTACCAAAATTTCAATCTAGGATAAAATTCCCTTGGTAATGGGGGAATTGAATGAAACTTTTCGTGACAGCTGAGGATTTAGAGCGAAATACCAAGAAAGCACAAAAAATTAGTTCTATCTTAGATCACTTAAATGAAGTCATTCCTTGGGAGTCGTTTCGTTTTACCTTGGTAAGCGCCCTCAAGAAACTTAAAAAAGTTCATGCAACACCGCCAAAATCCAATGGTGGCCCCTATCGGCGCGCGCTGATGGAGACCTATGGCGCGAAATGTCTGCCCTCCCCGTCCAACACGACGGATTATGGCAAGACGGTACTGGCGGAGCGGCCCGATCATCCAGGCTCGCTCGGCATAG
>DAIDJJ010000257.1:0-532 GCA_027451385.1 Spirochaetales bacterium
TCGTAGAACGCCGCCGCGGAGCGTCATGCCAGCTCGGTCGCGCTCCGACCGGGGTTTCGGAGTCACATTGTAAGGTGACGAACTTCGGAATCGGGCGACGGGAAGCGGCCCAATGCCACTGATCGCCGATCGAGTGCGCGAGTAGCTCAACTGGATAGAGCGTCGGCCTCCGGAGCCGAAGGTTGTGGGTTCGACCCCCGCCTCGCGTACCAGCTTTTCCAGGGTTTTCGCCGACCTCTGTCCCCGAGAGCCAGCGCGGGGGCGGGGGTCATGACGGAAATAGAGGGCCGTTTCAGGCCGTAGCTGGACAACAAGACACACTTCCAGCCGGTGGAGTCAGGCTGGATGCCCGGCCTGGGTCTTAGCTGATGAGAGGAAAGACCTGAGAGGGGAAGGCCTCAGGACTCGCAGACGGAAATCGCTGCGCGGGGAGAAGACGAACCACGAAGGCGGGAAGGTGCGGGATGGGCAAATCGGAATGCGTTGCGAAAGAAGGGAATGGGGAGCGCCGAGACACTTGTCGCCTCATGCC
>DAIDJJ010000258.1:0-528 GCA_027451385.1 Spirochaetales bacterium
GAGGATCTGTCCTTAGTACGAGAGGACCGGGATGGACATACCTCTGGTGTACCAGTTGTGCCGCCAGGTGCAGTGCTGGGTAGCTATGTATGGACGGGATAACCGCTGAAAGCATCTAAGCGGGAAACCCACCTCAAAACTAGTTCTTGCTAAGAGCCGTGGTCGACCACCACGTCGATAGGCCGGGTGTGGAAGAGGCGTAAGCCTTGAAGCTAACCGGTACTAATCGCTCATTAGGCTTGATTCGCATTCAGTTGGCTATCAGCGAGCGCCCCATAGGGGCGCAGTTATTAGTAATTAGATGTCAGTAATCAGAATTTATTCTTCGGTGTATACGCACTTAAACTCAATGCAAGCACCATTTCTATTTCTGAGACCTGAGTTCTCTAATCAGTGCTTCTATTATCGGTTATCAAATGCCCAGTCATACAAAGAATCTTTAATTAAGAGGGCTTCACTGCTTCTCTCGTTAAGAATTATTCTGATGACTGACATCTGAATTGAACACTGCTCGAAGGAGCGATGAGC
>DAIDJJ010000259.1:0-510 GCA_027451385.1 Spirochaetales bacterium
ACAAGATGCAGATTTGGTTTTAATGTTATCAAAATCAAAAGATAGTTCTCCGAAAACTAACTATGCAATTGTCGAATTAACGATTGCTAAACAACGGAACGGTCCATTAGGAATAATAAAATTGAAATTTGATGAAAATAGTACTAGATTTTTTAACCTTTAGATCTGTCTTTAGGGGCGTTAAAATAATGCCCAGAACCAGATTCGAACTGGTGACACGAGGATCTTCAATCCACTGCTCTACCAACTGAGCTATCCGGGCTTAAATTTAATAGTAACATAAATAAAATCAAATAACAATATAAATTTTCATAATTTTTGTTTTTAGTAATGATTGACGTTATTAAAAACTTTCTGTATAATAAAAGTTGGATATAGTATTTAATATGACTTTAATTGTATTTATAATGTCAGGATTGTAAGATAGCAGCATAAAATACATCTTTTAAGTTAGTTTTAAATCTATATCCTCTATCTACTATTTTTTTTTTTTATTTCTTTATTAACTTT